>CAZMCV010000111.1:0-13599 GCA_964564645.1 uncultured Acetobacteraceae bacterium | reverse complement strand
GGCGGATCCCAGGGGGCCGGCGCGCGGCAATCGATGTCGGTCGCGACGTCGACGACGACCGGCTCCTCCATCGCCAGCGCGCGCGCGAGCGCCGGGCCGATCTCCTCCGGCCGCTCCACGCGGATGCCCGCGACACCGAAGGCCCTGGCGACATCGGCGAAGCTGGTGGGGCCGAAGCGCAGGATCTGCTCGGCCGCCTGCGGGCGGTTGCCGACCTGCTTCACCAGGTTGGGCCAGCCCTGGCCGAAGCCGGAATTGTTGTTCACCACCAGCACCACCGCGATGCCGCGCCGCCGCGCCGTCTCCAGCTCCGGCAGATGGTAGTAGAGCGCGCCGTCGCCCGACCAGCAGATCACCTTGCGTTCGGGTGCGGCGAGCTTGGCGCCGAGCGCGGCCGGGAAGGCCCACCCCAGCGAGCCTGCCGCGCGCAGATAGGTCTGCGTCGGCTCCATCTCGATCAGCGTGCCGGTCCAGATCCCCGAATAGCCGGTATCGGCGACGAGGATGCCATCCGCCGGCAAGGCCTGCGTGATCTCGGCGCAGAGCCGTGCGGGGTCGATCGCGACGGCCGCACTCGCCAGCCGCGGCGCCATGGAAGCGCGCCAGGCCCCGACCAGCCCCTGCGCCCAGGCGAGATAGGCGCCGTCGCGCACCGGTCGCCCGATCTCGGCGACCAGCGCGGCGAGCCCGGCCCTGGGGTCGGCCTGCACCGTCGCCTCGGCCACGTAGCTGCGGTGGAATTCCAGCGGGTCGGCGTCGACCTGCACGACGCGCAGCGTGCCCGGCTTCGGCACGCGCCAGTAATGCGTGACCTGGTCGCCCGTGTCGCAGCCGACATAGAGCACCATCTCGGCGGCGCAGAGGATCTCGTTCGCCGGCGGCGCGGCGTAATTGCCGACCACGCCGGCGCAGAGAGGGTGCCGGGTCGGCACCACATTGCGCGCGCCGAGCGAGGTCAGGATCGGCGCCGCCAGCGCCTCGGCCAGCGCCAGCAGCCCCGTCCCGCAGCCGGACAGCGCCGCCGCGTCGCCCGCGACGATCGCAACCTTCCCGGCCGAGAGCAGCGCCCTGGCCGCGCCGCGCACCGCGTCCGGATCGGCGCCGGGCCGGTGCATCGGCGCGGACCAGCCGCCAAGCGCGGCCGGCGCCTCCTCCGTCATCGAGGTCTCGACGAACTCGCCCATCAGCCCGTTGAAGTCGAGATGCACGGGCCGCGGCGGGACGGAGACGGCGGCGGACCAGGCCTGGCGGAATTGCCGAGGCAGGTCCTCGGCATGGTCCACCATCGCCGCGAATTTCGTGACGGGCGCGTAGAGCGGCGCGTGCGGCACCTCCTGGTAGGCGTTGCGGTGCTGATGCCCGGTGCGCTTGCGGCCGCTGATCGCGATCACCGGGCTGCGCGCCAGATAGGCGTCCTGCAGCCCCGCCGCGAGGTTCGCCGCGCCGACCGACTGCGCCGCCACCACCGCGGGCCGGCCGGTGACGCGGCCATAGGCATCGGCCATGTAGGCGGCGGCCTTCTCGGTGTGCGCGAGGATGGGCTGCACGCCGATGCGCTCGCATTCCAGCAGGGTGCGGCGCAGCACCGCGTCGACGAAGAACAGATGCCGGATCCCGGAGGCCTCCAGGCTGCGCGCCAGCCACTCCGCGCCGTTCATGGCATCCCTCCTCGCCCGTCGGGCCGAAGCCTGTTGCCGGGCGCGGGCCCGGTCAAGGCCGCCCGGGCTTGCCGGACGACGCCGGGGCGCGATGATGGCCTCGACCAGCGGAGGGAAGCGGACCATGGCCGACATGCTCATCCTGACGGACGGCGCCGCCGCGCCCTCCGAGCTCCGCTACGAGGATATCGAGAAGCCCGGCGAGGTCTGGACCTTCGTCGAGCGGCCGACCGGTCCCGCTGCCGCCGGCGCCGTGCCCTACCGGCTCCTCGGCGCGCTCGGCGATGTCACCGGCAAGGCGCCCTTCCTCTACACGGTCGAGCTCGACATCGCCGAGGCCAACCTGCCCGAGATCTTCCGCTGGTACGAGGAGGAGCACCTGCCGATGCTCACCTCCTGCCCCGGCTGCATCGGGGGTGCGCGCTACCAGCGGCTCGATGCGGGCGCGCCCAACCTGCTCGCCGCCTACCGGTTCGAGCGGCCGGAGGTGAACCAGACGCCGGAGTGGCTGGCCGCCCGCTCGACCCCCTGGACGGAGCGGGTGCGCGCGCATTTCCGCGCCTCGCGCCGCTTCACGCGGCGCCTGCTGCCGGGCTGACGCGGCGACCGCTCGGGCCGGACCATGCCGAGGCCCGGCCGCCCCGAGACGGGGCATTGCACTCGGTGCGTCCGCATCGGTAGCCTCACGCGCCAAGGCCCGCACCCATAAGCGGGCCTGCGAAGGGAGGAGGCGACACCGATGCGCTATCGTTGCTGGTTGGGACTCTGGAGTCTGCTGATGCTGCTCGCCCCGGCGGCGGCGCGGGCACAGGTGCAGATGATCATCCCCTGGCCGGCGGGCGGCGGGACCGACGTGATCGGGCGGCTGATCCAGCCGACGCTGGGCGAGGAGCTCGGCGCCGGGCAGCTCGTCATCCGCAATGTCGGCGGCGCGACGGGCACGATCGGGACCGGCGAGGTGGTCCGCGCCAAGCCCGACGGCATGACCCTGCTGCTGACCTCCATGGCCGCGATCGTGATCCAGCCGAGCTTCCTGGCACGCCCGCCCTACCGCGCGGACCAGCTCACGCCGGTCTGCCTGGTCGCCGAGGCGCCGGCCGTGATGATGACGACGCAGACCAGCGGCCTGCGCACCGCCGCCGACATCATCGCCCGCGCGAAGAGCATGCCCGGCCAGATGCCCTACGCGACCGGCGGCGTCGGCGGCCTCGGGCACCTGTCCATGACCGCCTTCACCCGCGCGATGGGCATCGATATGAACCACATCCCCTATCGCGGCTCGGGCGATGCGATCCTGGCGATGCAGAGCGGGACCGTGCCCCTGCTGACGGCGGAGGCGACCCTGGTCCACCAGTACCAGCTGCACCCGGTCCTGGTGTATGGCGAGAAGCGCCTGCCCGAATACCCGGACACGCCGACGGCGCGCGAGGCAACGGGCAAGGATCTGGTCTTCCCGCTCTGGACCGGGCTGTTCGCCCCGCCGGGCACGCCCGAGCCGGTGATGGAGCGCCTGGACGCCGCCTGCGCCCGGACCCTGCGGAACCCTTCGGTGATCCAGGGCATGACCCGCGCGGCGCATCCGATCCGCTACCTGAACCGGGTCGAAGCCGCCGCCTATGTGCAGGCCGAGGCGGCGAAATACGCCGAGCTGATCACGAATTCCGGCCTGCGTCTGGCGGAGTGAGCGGGCCGGGCGGGCGGCGGCGCAGCAGGTAGCGCTGCCGTCCCTCCATCACCAGGACGCCGCGCTGATTGTGGATGGTGCTGGCCAGGCCGAGGATGCCGGTCGTGCGCTGCGGCGTGATCTCGTCGACCGTCAGCGCCGGATAGAGCGTGTCGTCCAGCACGACCGGATGCAGGAAGCGGCTGGACTGCTCGAGGAAGCCCTTCAGCGAATCCTCGACCATGTGCGGGAACAGACCAGCGCCGGCGCAGCTCTGGATGGCCACCTGGAAGCCATGCGCCAGCAGGTCCGGCAGGCCGCGCGCGCGGCAGAACTCCCGGTCGTAGTGGATCGGGTGGTTGTCGCCCGAGGCGGCCTGGAAGGCGGCGAAGAGGCCGCTGGTCATGGTGCGGCTCGGCAGGACGAAGCGCTCGCCGAGGGCGAAATCCTCGAACCAGCGCTGCGCCGGGACCATGCGGTGACGCGCGGGATCGAAGCCGCTCATTCCCGGACATAGCCCATGGCGATGTCCTGGGCCCTGCGCGCCGGGTCGCGCGCGGCCGGATCGCCGAAGCCGCCGCCGCCCGAGGTGTCGAGCCGCACGCGGTCGCCCCGGCGCAGCGGCACGTTGTCGGATTTCGGCGCGAGCGGCGCCGCCGTGCCGTCCGCCCGCGTCACGGTCAGGCGCCCGACCGCGGCGGGCCCGCCGCCGGCCAGGCCGAAGGGCGCGTGCACGAAGCGGTCCATGTTGGCGGTGAACAGCGCGCGGTCGCTGTCGACGCGCCATTCCCGCGTCAGCCCGAGCCCGCCGCGCCGCATCCCCGCCCCCCCGCTGCCCTCGCGCAGCGCGTAATGCGTGACGGTCAGCGGCATCTGGCTCTCGATCATCTCGATCGGGATGTTGCTGTTGTTGTGCATGCCGGAGGCATAGGCGTTGACCCCGTCCTTAGCCGGATGCGCCCCGGACCCGCCGATCTCGATCTCGACCAGCACCTCGCGCGGCGCATCCTCGGGGATCGTCTGGAAGGTGCAGACATAGGAATTGCCGTAATAGGCCGCGGGGATGCGGTCCGGCACGACCTGGTGCAGCGCGCCATACATCGCGTTCAGCAGCCGGTGCGTGACCGCCACGCGATGCACCACGGGCGCGGGGAAGCGGGCATTCACCACCAGCCCCTCGGGCGCGATGGTCCGGACGGGGCGGTAGCAGCCGGCATTCGCCGCGAAGGGCTCGTCGCAGGCGGTCATGATCGCGAACATCACGGCGCTGTTGCTGCTGGCGAGCGTGGCATTGGTCGGGCCGGTCACCTGCGGCGAACAGCCGGAGAGATCGACCTCGATGCCATCGCCCGCGACCGTCAGCCTCACATGCAGGCGGATCGGCCTGTCCAGATCGATGCCGTCATCGTCGAGGAAATCGGTGAACTCGTAGACCCCGTCCGGCATCCGGCGGATCGAGGCGCGGATCGCCGCCTCGCTCATGTCGAGGATGCGCGCGCCGGCCTCGATCATGCCCTCGGCGCCATAGCGCGCGGCCAGCCGCCGCAGCGCCGCCGCGCCGACCTCGAGCGAGGCGATCTGCGAGGACAGGTCGCCCAGCAGCAGGTCGGGCTTGCGGACGTTCTGGCGGATCATGGCCCAGACGCCCTCGTTGCGCACGCCGTTCTCGATCAGCTTGAGCGGCGGGATGCGCAGCCCTTCCTGGAAGATCTCGATCGCCTTGGCGGCGTAGCTGCCGGCCGCCAGCCCGCCCACATCGATGTGGTGGCAGAGCGTACCGACGAAGGCGATGCGCCGCCCCTCGTGCTCGACCGGCTTGAAGGCGACGATGTCGGGCAGGTGCTGGCCGCCGCAATAGGGATCGTTGGTGATGACGACATCCCCGGCGCCCCAGGCGGCGGGGTCGACCCATTTGTCCAGCAGCTCGCGCAGCAGGTGCGACATGCTGTTCAGGTGGCCGGGGATGCGGGCGGACTGCGCGAGGTTGTTGCCGTCGGCGTCGAAGACGGCGGTCGAGTAGTCCAGCAGCTCGCGCACGATGGTGCTGCGGCTGGTGCGCCAGACCGTGACGTCCATCTCGGCCGCCGCGGCGGTCAGGGCGTTGCGGATGACCTCGATCTCGATGGGGCCCAGGGTCATGCGCTCCTCGCTTCGGTAGGCGCGCCTTCGCGCGACGTGATCAGCGCGCCTTCGCGCGACGTGATCAGCGCGCCTTCGCGCGACGCGATCAGCGCGCCGGCGGCGCCGAGCGCGGCGGTCCAGCCGCGGCCGATCCAATGGGTGGCGAAGGCTTCCTCGACGATGGCGGGGCCGGTGATGCGGTCCTCCGGCGGCAGCGCGTCGCGGTCCCAGACCGGCACGTCGCGCCAGGCGCCCTCCTCGAAGACGCGGCGGCTGCCCTTGAGCGCGGGCCGCGCCGCCGGCGCGCGCTCCGCATCCTCGGGCTTCGGCAGCCGGCCGGTCGCGGTGACGCGCAGCGTGACGATCTCCACCGCCTCGGTCTCGTCGGAATAGCTGAAGCGCTGGCGGTGCATGGCGTGGAAGCGGGCGATCAGCGCCGCCAGGTCCAGCGCCTCCGGCCAGGGCACCAGCAGCTCGAAGGCCTGGCCGCGATAGCGCATGTCGGCGCCGATCTCGATCGCCTGCGCCGCCGGCGCGACCCCGTCGCGGGCAAGTCGCTGCGTCGCCTCCGCGCGCAGTTCCTCGAGCAGCGCGGCGATGGCGGGCAGGCTTCCGGGCCGCGCCGGCAGCACGCGCGACCGCGCCAGGTCCTGCACGAGATCGGAATAGAGGATGCCATAGGCCGAGAGCGTGCCGGGCTCGCGCGGGAAGATGACCTCGCGGATGCCCATCTCCGCCGCGACATCCGTCGCATGCAGCCCGCCCGCGCCGCCGAAGGAGAGCAGCGCGAAGTCGCGCGGGTCGAGCCCCTTCTCGAACAGCGACAGCCGCACGGCCGCGCCGAGATTGGCGTTGGTGACGGTCAGCATGCCCTGCGCCGCGGGCTCGACCCCGAGGCCGAGCGGCCCGCCCACCCGCGCCGCGATCGCCGCGCGCGTGGCCTGCATGTCGAGCGTCATCAGCCCGCCCAGGAAGTAGTCTGGATCGAGCCGGCCGAGCGCGAGGTTGGCATCCGTCACCGTCGGCTCCGTCCCGCCGCGGCCATAGGCGACAGGCCCGGGCCGCGCCCCGGCGCTGCGCGGCCCGACCGTCAGCCGCCCGCCGGCATCGACGGAGGCGATCGAGCCGCCGCCGGCGCCGATGGTGCGCATCTCGACCATCGGCAGGCGCACCGGCAGGCCATCGACCTCGCCCTGGGTGACGACGCCGATGCGCCCGCCCTGCACGACGGAGACATCGAAGCTGGTGCCGCCCATGTCGACCGCCACGAGGTTCGGCCGCCCGAGCAGCTCCGCGATCCGCCCCGCCGCCAGCGCGCCGCCCGATGGGCCCGAGAGCAGCAGCCGCGCCGGCTGCGCCGCGGCCGTCGCCAGGCTGCACACGCCGCCATTCGACTGCACCAGGAAGACCAGCGGGTGGAAGCCGCCACCCTCCTCGCCCTGGGCCAGCCGCGCCTCCAGCCGGTCGAGATAGGCCTTCACCACCGGCACCAGGAGCGCGTTCAGCACGGTCGTGCTGCTGCGCTCGTATTCGCGGATCTCGGGGCTGATGTCGGAGGAGAGCGTCACCGGCAGGCCGGGCCGCGCCGCCGCGATCATCGCCGCCAGCCTGCGCTCATGCGCCGGGTTCACGTAGCTGTGCAGCAGGCAGATCGCCACCGCCTCCGCCCCGAGCGCATCCAGCCGCGCCAGCAGCCCCGCGACCGCGCCCTCGTCGAGCGGCGTCTCGACGCTGCCATCGGCGCGCATGCGTTCCGGCACGCCGAGGCGCCGGTCGCGCGGGATCAGGCAGGGGAAGGGGTCGGGATCGACGACGTAGAGCTCCCGGCGCACATGGCGCGTGATCTCCAGCACATCCTCGAAGCCGGCCGTCGTCAGCAGCGCGCCGCGCGCCAGCTTGCGTTCCAGCACGGCATTGGTCGCGATCGTCGTGCCGTGCAGCAGCAGCCCGACCTCCGGCAGCGCGAAGCCGAAGCGCGAGGCGGCCTCCCGCACCCCGTTCATCAGGCCGATCGAGGGATCCTCGGGCGTCGTCGGGACCTTCCAGGCGCGCACCGCGCCGTGGCGCGCATCCAGCACCTGCAGGTCGGTGAAGGTGCCGCCGATGTCGACGGCGATGCGCACCGGGCGCGGCGAAGCGGTCATCGGAAAGCCTTCAGTTCAGGAGGCGCGGCAGCCACAGCGCGATGTCCGGCCAGACCATCAGCAGCGCCACCGCCAGCAGATAGGCGCCGAGGAAGGGCATCACCCCGGCGAAGACATCGGTGATCGGCCCCGGGCGGGGCCGCATGCCCTGCAGCACATACATCACGGTGCCATCCGGCGGGCTGATCTGCGCGATCTCGACCATCATGGTCACCACCACGCCGAACCAGATGGGGTCATAGCCGAGCGCCGTGACGATGGGAAACACCACCGGGACGGTGGTGATGATCATGGAGAACCCCTCCATGAAGGTGCCGAGCGCGAGGTAGAGCACCAGGATGCAGGCCATGATCGCCCAGGGCGGCAGCGGCAGGTCGGCGATGAAGGCGGCCAGCGCCTGGGGGACGTTGATCGTGGTCAGCACGTAGTTCAGCAGGTAGGCGCCGAAGATGATCAGCCCGAGCAGCGCCGTGTTGCGCGCGGTGGCCTCCGCACTTGCGTGCAGCAGGCGGACGGTCAGCTTGCCCTCGAGCGCGGCGAAGACCGCGGCGCCGACCACGCCGAGCGCGGCGGCCTCGGTCGGCGTCGCCAGGCCCGCATAGATCGAGCCGAGCACCAGCAGCATCAGCAGCAGCGTCGGGATGAGTTGCAGGGTGGCGCGCAGCTTCACCGCCAGCGGCAGCTTCGGCGGCCGCGCCATCGGGTGCGCCAGCCCATGCGCGAGGATGACCAGGACGAAGAGGCCGGTGACCAGCAGGCTCGGCAGGGCGGCCGCGATGTAGAGCGCGCCGACCGAGGTCTCCGTGATCAGCCCGTAGATGATGAAGGTGATGCCGGGTGGGATGAGATTCCCGAGCGCCCCGCCGGCGGCGAGCGAGCCCAGCACCATGCGCTGGCTGTATTTCGTGCCCTCGAAATAGGGCAGCGCGACGGAGCCCATCGTCGCCGCGGTCGCGACCGAACTGCCCGAGATCGCCGAGAACACGGCGCAGGAGACGATGTTGGTGTGCAGCAGCCCCCCCGGCAGCCGGTTCAGCCAGGTGTTCAGCGCGCGGTAGAGCCGGTCCGAGAGCCCCGCGCGCAGCAGGATCTCCCCCATCAGCAGGAACAGCGGCACCGCGACGAGGACGAAATTGGAGGACGGCCCCCACAGGGTCTGCCCCGCGAAATTCCACCATGGCCGGTCGCTGAACACCAGCCCCGTCAGGATGCCGAGGATGCCGAGCACGGCGGCGACATAGACGCCGGCGCCGAAGAACAGCACGAAGATCCCGGCCAGCGCCAGGATCTCCGGGATCGGGATCGCCGCCCCGCCGGTCGCGGCGGTGGCGATGGCGACGCCGAGCAGCGCCAGGATGAAGACGACGGCGATCATCGCTCGCGCGCCATCGCCACCGCCTCCAGCGCCTCCTCCGTCTCGTCGGCGAGGGTGCGCGCGCCGAGCATCTCGTCGACCAGATCCGCCCGGCCGAGCAGCAGCCCGAGCAGCGATTCCAGCGCCAGCACGGCGATCATCAGGCAGAAGGCGGCGATGCCCGCGAACCACAGCCCCTGCGGCACCGCCAGCGGGATGCGCAGCGCGGAATTGTCGACCGCGCCGAACAGCAGGCTCTCATCGACCAGCGCCCAGGCCGACCAGGCGCAGAAGCCGGCGAAGCCGCCGAGCAGCAGCAGCGCCACCAGGTGCAGCCAGGCGCGCAGCGCCAGCGGCAGCCGGTTCACCCAGACATCGACGCGGATATGCGCGCGACGCCCCAGCGTGTGCGCCAGCCCCCAGGCGATGCCGACCGCCAGCATGTAGCCGGTGATCTCGACCGTCGCGGCCGAGGAAACGCCGAGGAAGCTCCGCCCCAGCACATCCGCCGTGATGAAGAGCGCGCAGGCGATGTAGTTCCACCCGGCCGCCCAGCCCATCGCGGCAGCGAGCGCGGAGACGCCGACGCGCAGCCCCCGCGCCGCCCGCAGGACCGGCGGCAGGCTCAACCGCCGAACCGCACGCCGCTGATCGGGGCGATCACGTCGTTGTAGACCTGCCCGCAGCGCGCGCCGCAGCGCTTCACCCAGCCGGGCAGGATCACCGTCTCGAAGATCTGCTTGAGGCGCGCGGCCTCCTCCGGCGTGCTCGCCACCTCGGTCATCGGGCGGGGCGCGAGCTGGTTCAGCTTGCACTTGTCGCGCAGCCCGATGTTGCAGTCGATGCCGTCGCGCGTGCCGACATCGCCGAGCTCCCAGAGCTTGTCCTCCATCTCGCGGAAGGTCGTCTCCAGGTAGGTGCGCACCGCCGGATCCAGCCGGTTCCACCAGGCGAGGTTGACCATGTAGCCCGCGACCGCCCAGGACAGCGGCAGGTTGGAGATGTGCGTCGTCACCTCCGGCCAGCGCGCCGAGGCGCCGCTGCCCGTCCCGGTGATCGCGCAATCGACGACGCCGCGCTCGAGCGCCGAGTAGACCTCGGGGAAGCCGATCGAGACCGGCTGCGCGCCGAGCGCGGTCACCAGGTCGACCAGCGACTGGCCGAAGGTGCGGATCTTGCGGCCCTTCAGATCCTCGAGCCGGGTGAAGGGCTGGCGGCAGAACAGCACCTGCGCCGGGAAGGGATAGGTGATCACCAGCCGCACGCCGAAGCGCTCCAGGTCGCGGTTGGCGGTCGGCAGGATCGCCTGCGCGATCTGGCGCGCGCGGCCGATCTCGGGCGCGAGGCCGGCGAGATCGACGCCGTCGAGGATCGGCACGTCGCCCGAGAGCGTCGTCAGGGTGCCCGCGCCGATCTCCGCCTGGCCGGAGCGCACGAGGCGGACGATCTCCGAGCCCGAGAGGCTGCGCTCCGCATGCGAGGCCAGGGTCACCTCGATGCGCCCGCCGGTGTTCTGCGCCATCCCGCGCAGATAGGGGATGTCGACCAGGGTGAACTGCGTGTTCACCGGGTTGGGCTGGGTGATGGCGACGATCTTCACCGTCGGGCCGGGCGGCAGGGTTTGCGCCATGGCGGCGGTGCCGAACAGCGCGGCGGCAAGGCCGCACAGCAGCGAGCGGAGCATCGGGGCCTCCTCTCTCGGTCCAGGCGTTCCTGGCGAGCGCCGCACGATGGCACAGCGTCCCCGGCGCGCCAGTCCCCGATTTCGCGCGCCCGGACAGGGAGTGCCGCTTCACGGGGCGGTCGCTGCCCGGCACGCGGGCAGGACCCCGGGGCTTCCGCATCCCGGCGACGATGCCTAGGCTTGCCGCCGTGCCGAAGGGGATGCCTCCGATGTCGCCGCTGCTCCGCCGCCGCCAGGCGCTGCTGGCCGCCGTCGCGCCCGCCTTCGCCGCGGCCGGCGCGCGCGCCCAGCCTTCGGGCTTCCCGAGCCGCCCCGTCCGCCTCATCGCGCCCTTCCCGCCCGGCGGCGGCGTCGACCTGACGGCGCGGCTGCTGGCGGAGCCGCTGTCGCAGGCGCTCGGCCAGCCGGTCGTGGTCGAGAATCGCGCCGGCGCGGGCGGCGTCATCGGCGTCGAGGCGATGAGCCGCAGCGCGCCCGATGGCTACACCTTGAGCCTGACCGGCGGCGGCACCCTCACCGCCGGGCCGCATTTGCGCAAGCTTCCCTATGATCCGATGGCGCTGGCCAACATCACGCGGCTGGTGCGCATGCCCTTCATCCTGGCGGTCAGCGACGGCTTCGCCGCGAAGGACCTTGCCGGCTTCCTCGATCTCGGCCGGCGGCAGGAGATCCGCTGGGCCTCGGGCGGCATCGGCACCAGCCAGCACCTGGCCGGCGCGCTGTTCCAGCAGATGAGCGGCCTGCGGATGATCCATGTCCCCTATCGCGGCACCGGGCCGGCGCTGAACGACCTCGCCGCCGGCGTCGTCGATGCCTATTTCGGCGATCCCGCGACGCTGACCCTGATCCGCGGCGGCAAGGCGCGCGCCATCGCCGTCACCTCGCCCGAGCGCTGGTCGCTGCTGCCGGACACGCCGACGGTTGCGGAGGCGGTGCCGGGCTACCAGGCGGAGAATTGGTACGGCCTGGCCGCGCCGCCCGGCACGCCGGCCGATCTCGTCGCCTTCCTCTCGGCCCGGGTGCTGGCGGTGATGGCGGACCCGGCGACCGCGGCGCGCTTCGACGCGGCCGGGCTGCACCCGGCGACGCTGCCCGTCGCCGAGTACCGCGCCTTCCTGCTGCGCGATTCCGACACCTGGGCCAAGGTGGTCCGCGACGGCAACATCCGGGTGGACAGCGATTGACCTCCTCCGCGCGCCTCGCCGTCGATATCGGCGGCACCTTCACCGATCTCGTGCTGGAGAGCGCGGCCGGCACGGCCGAGCTCAAGCTGCTGACCACGCCGGAGGCGCCGGCGCGGGCGGTGCTGGACGGCACCGCCCGCATCCTCGCCCAGGCGCGGTGCGCGCCCGCCGAGATCGGGCTGGTGGTGCATGGCACCACGCTGGCGACCAACGCGCTGATCGAGCGCAAGGGCGCGCGGACGGCGCTGGTCACGACGGAAGGCTTCCGCGATTCCGTCGAGATGGCCTGGGAGCATCGCTTCGACCAGTACGACCTGCTGATGGAGCGCCCGGCGCCGCTGGTGCCGCGCAACCTCCGCTTCGGCGTGCCGGAGCGGATCGCGGCCGATGGCGCGGTGCTGCTGCCGCTCGACGAGGCCGCGCTGCGGCGGATCGCCGGCGACCTGCGCGCCGCCTCGGTCGAGGCCGTCGCGGTCTGCTTCCTGCACAGCTTCACCAACGAGGCGCATGAGCGCCGCGCCGCCGCGATCCTGGCCGGGGAACTGCCCGGCATCGCCCTGTCGCTGTCCTGCGAGGTCGCGCCCGAGATCCGCGAATACGAGCGTGCCTCGACCACCATCGCCAACGCCTATGTGCTGCCGCGCATGGCGGCCTATCTCGGCGCGCTGGAGCGGGGCCTGCGCGACCTCGGGCTCGGCGCGCCGCTCCGGCTCATGATGTCCTCGGGCGGCGTCACGACGGTCGAGACCGCGCGCCGCTTCCCCGTCCGCCTGGTCGAGAGCGGGCCCGCGGGCGGCGCCATCCTCGCCCAGCGCATCGCCGCCGAGAACGGCCTCCGCCGCGCCGTCGCCTTCGACATGGGCGGCACGACGGCGAAGCTGACCCTGCTCGATGATCTCGAACTGAACCGCTCCCGCCAGTTCGAGGTCGCCCGCGCCTATCGCTTCATCCAGGGCAGCGGCCTGCCGGTGCGCATCCCGGTGATCGAGCTGGTCGAGATCGGCGCCGGCGGCGGCTCCATCGCGCGGGTCGATGCGCTCGGGCGGATCGAGGTCGGGCCCGACAGCGCCGGCAGCGTCCCGGGCCCGGCCTGCTACGGGCGCGGCGGCGCGGCGCCGACCGTCACGGATGCCGATGCGATGCTCGGCCGGCTCGATCCGGCGGCCTTCGCGGGCGGCACCATCGCGCTCGATCTCGACCGGGCGGCGGCGGCGCTGGCGGGGATCGGCGGGGCGCTCGGGCTCGACCCGACCGGCGCGGCGTCCGGCATCGCCGAGATCGTGGACGAGACCATGGCCAGCGCCGCGCGGGTGCATGCGGTCGAGAACGGCAAGGACACCGCGGAGCGCACGCTGATCGCCTTCGGCGGCGCGGCGCCGCTGCATGCGGCGCGGCTGGCGCAGAAGCTCGGCATGGCGCGGGTGATCGTGCCGGTCGGCGCGGGTGTCGGCTCGGCGCATGGCTTCCTGCGCGCCCCGATCGCCTATGAGGTGGTGCGCACGCGGCATCTGCGGCTGGACGGGCTCGATCCGCTCCTGCTCGAGGAGCTCTTCGCCGGCATGCGCGCGGAGGCCGAGGCGGTGGTGCGCCCGGCCGCGCCGGAGGAGGCGCTGGAGGAGAGCCGCTTCGCCTTCATGCGCTATCGCGGCCAGGGGCATGAGATCACGGTGCCGCTGGCCGAGGCGGGGTTCGCCGCCGACGACCTGCGCGCACGCTTCGATGCCGCCTATGCGGCGCTGTTCGGCCGCACCATCCCGCGGCTGGAGGTGGAGGCGCTGACCTGGACGCTGT
>CAZMCV010000110.1:0-13641 GCA_964564645.1 uncultured Acetobacteraceae bacterium | reverse complement strand
GGTCATCGCGTCCGACGCGCTGCATTTCTGGGCCAATCCGGGCACGGGCAATCCCTTCCCGATCATCTTCGACCTCGGCGCCATGACCCAGGGCTGGCGCCTGGCGAAGAAGCTCGCGGGTGGGGACGAGATGCGCGTCATCCCGGGCCACGACCCGCTGGTCCGCTCCCGCTTCCCCACGGTGGCTGGCCAGGGCGAGGAGGTGGTGGCGCTGCACCTGCCGCCGATCGGCTAGCGCCGGAGGGCATGGGCGTTCGGGGACCGGGACGCGCACGGCCCCGTGCGCGCCGCGGCGCCCGTCAGGTCCCCGCCAGCACCACCGCGGCCAGGAACAGGCCGAACAGCGACAGCCCCATCGACAGCCCCGGCCAGTAGGGCCGGGGACCGGACCGCACGATGAGCGCGTTCAGCGCGAGCGAGCCGAGGATGCCGCCGAGCGGCTGCCACCAGGGCAGGAACAGGAACCCCCAGCCCAGCAGCACCAGCCAGAAGCCGAAGGCGGAGCGGCCGAGGATGCGGAAGGCGCGGTCGGCCGGTGCCGCTGCCGGGCGCAGCGCGGGGGTCGCGCAGCGCGCCTCGATCACCGCGGCGGCGGACAGGATCAGCAGCGCGACGAACCAGGTCTGCATCGGGCGCCGACCCTCGCGGCGCGTCGCCTTGCTGTCAACGCTGCCGAAGCGCTGGGCATCGCGCGTGCGCGCTGCGCATCCCCTGCGCCATCGCGCAAAGCGCGGGGCACGCACCCGTTGGACGCAAGGTGGCAGAGCGCGCGATCCATCCTAAATGCCGGTCATTCGACCGACCCGTCCTGCCGAGAGTGACACATGCCCGACACGTTCATGCCGGATCCCACCCGCCTGAAGTTCGGCATCGGCCAGCCCGTGCCCCGCAACGAGGACCCGGTCCTGCTGCAGGGCCGCGGCCGCTACACCGATGACGTGACCCTGCCCGGCCAGCTCTGGGCCGTGATGGTGCGCAGCCCCTACGCGCATGGCGTGATCAAGGGCATCGACATCGCCGCCGCGCGGGAGGTGCCGGGCGTCCTCGGCGCCTTCACCGGCGCCGACCTGGTCGCGGCCGGCTTCGGGCCGATGAAATGCGCGCTGCCGCTGAAGAACCGCGACGGCTCGCCGCTGATCAACATCGAGCGGCCCTCGCTGGCGATCGACAAGGTGCGCTTCGTCGGCGACCCCGTGGCCTTCGTGGTCGCCGAGACGAAAGCCGCGGCGCGCGACGGCGCCGAGGCGGTGCTGGTCGACATCGACCCGCTGCCGGCGGTGACGGAGGCCTCGGCCGCCGCCGCCCCCGGCGCGCCGCTGCTCTACGACCATGTCCCCGGCAATGTCGTGCTGGATTTCCAGTATGGCGACGCGGCGAAGGTCGCCGAGGCCTTCGCCGGGGCGGCGCATGTCACGAAGCTCGGGATCCGCAACAACCGCGTGGTCGTCTGCGCCATGGAGCCACGCAGCGCCATCGGCGAGTACGACCCGGCGACCGGCCGCTGGACGCTGCATGTGGGCAGCCAGGGCGTGTTCGGCCTGCGCGCCCAGATGGCCAACGAGATCCTGAAGGCGCCGATCGACAAGGTCCGGATCCTCACCGGCAATGTCGGCGGCAGCTTCGGCATGAAGGCCAGCGCCTATCCGGAATATGCCTGCATCCTGCATGCGGCGAAGGTGCTGGGGCGCCCGGTGAAGTGGACCGATGAGCGCACCGGCTCCTTCCTCTCCGACCAGCATGGCCGCGACCATGAGGTGGTCGCGGAGCTGGCGCTGGACGCGGACGGGAAGGCGCTGGCGGTCCGGCTGACCAGCCACGCCAACATGGGCGCCTACCTGGCGACCGTCGCGCCGCTGATGGGCACCGGCAATTTCGTCAAGAACATCCAGTCCAACTACGCGACGCCGCTGATCGAGGTGACGACGAAATGCGCCGTCACCAACACCACCCCCGTCTCCGCCTATCGCGGCGCCGGGCGGCCGGAGGGCAACTACTTCTTCGAGCGGCTGCTGGAGCAGGCGGCGAAGGAGACGGGCCGCAGCGCGATCGAGCTGCGCAAGATCAACCACATCCGGCCGGACCAATTCCCCTTCAGCGCCCCCTCCGGCTCGGTCTATGACAGCGGCGACTTCTCCAACCTGCTGGACCAGGCGCTCGACGCCGCCGACTGGGACGGCTTCGCCGCGCGCAAGGCGGAGAGCGCGGCGCGCGGCAGGCTGCGCGGCCGGGGGATCGGGAACTTCCTCGAATGCACCGCGCCGCCGATGAAGGAGCAGGGCGAGATCCTGTTCGAGGCGGACGGGACCGTCACGATCGTCACCGGCACGCTCGACTACGGCCAGGGCCATTGGACGCCCTTCGCCCAGGTGTTGCACCAGACCCTCGGCGTGCCCTTCGATGCCATCCGCATCGTGCAGGGCGACAGCGACCGGCTGGTCGCGGGGGGGGGCACCGGCGGCTCGAAGTCGCTGATGGCCTCGGGTGCCGCGATCGTCGAGGCCGCGGCGCTGGTCATCGAGAAGGGCCGCCCCGCCGCCGCCCATGTGCTGGAAGCCTCCGTCGCCGACATCGAATTCGCCAAGGACCCCGGCACGGGCCTCGGCCGCTTCGAGATCGCCGGCACCGACCGCGCCATCGGCCTGATGGAGCTGGCCGCCAGGCTGCGCGCCATGAAGGACAGCCTTCCGGCCGACATCCCCCATACCCTCGATGTCCGCCACGTCTTCGACCAGGCGCCGATGGCCTTCCCGAACGGCTGCCATGTCGCGGAGGTGGAGATCGACCCCGACACCGGCATCACCGAGGTCGTGCGCTACACCTCGGTGAATGATTTCGGCGTCATCGTGAACCCGCTGCTGGTCGAGGGCCAGGCGCATGGCGGCATCGTGCAGGGCATCGGCCAGGCGCTGATGGAGCATGTCGCCTACACCGAGGAAGGCCAGCTGCTCTCGGGCAGCTACCAGGACTATACCCTGCCGCGCGCCTCCGACCTGCCCCCGCTCGGCTTCCTCAGCCATCCCGCGCCCTGCACCACCAACCCGCTCGGCGCCAAGGGCTGCGGGGAGGCCGGCTGCGCCGGCTCGCTGCCCGCGGTGATGAACGCCGTGGTCGATGCGCTCTCGGATTTCGGCATCGATCACATCGACATGCCGGCGACGCCGGAGCGGGTCTGGCGCGCGATCGCCGAGGCCAGGGCGGCCCGCTGAAGGATTGTGAAGGAAGGCCCGTCAGCCCCGATGCTGGTGGATATTCCGCAATGAGTCCAAGGGGCGTTCTTTCGCAAGCTCGATGTCCTCGCACGCTCTGAGCGGGGTCCGGGCGGTCGCCCGGCCCGGCTCCGACGCGGATCCGCGCATGGCACGAAATTGTGACCCGGACCGCGATCGCCTGCGGGGATCACGGTCCCGCCTGGTTTTCGGCGGCGGACCGGCCCCCGCGGCGATTCCGCCTCGACGGATCAGGCGCTAGCCTTGCCGCGCGCGATCGGTCCTCCTGCCGCGGGACGACCGGGCTGGGGACATCACGCCGTGGGTCGAATGGGGGGCGTGGCGGGGAAGCCCGCCACCGGTTCGTCGGGACCGGCGCGCCGCGCGGGATGGCTGCCGGGGGCGCCGCGCGTCCGCGTCCACCTGTCCCTGCTCGCCCTCCTGGCGCTGCTGCCGGCCTGGATGGCGGCGGGCCTCGTCGCGGTCCGCGCCGCCGAGGCGGAGCGGACGCGGCTGGTCCAGGCGGCCCAGACCACCGCGCGCGACATCGCCGTCGCGGTGGAGCGCGAGGTCGCGGGGCTGCGTGCCAGCCTGCTGGCGCTCGCCACCACCCCCGACCTGCCGCTCGGCGATCCCGGGGCCTTCGCGCCGCAGGCCGCGCTGCTGCGGGCGGCGATCGGCGTCGGCGTCGCGCTGTCCGAAGCGCCTTCCCCCGTGTCCGGCGGCGCGCGCGGGCCCGTCGCCTCGCCCCTCGTGCGCGACCCGGAGGGCGGCCAGCTGGTCGTGCGCTTCGAGATCGCGGTCCCGCCGGACGGGACGCTGCCCGCGCGCGGCAGGCTGACGCTGACGACCGATGCCGAGACCTTCTGGTCGCCGATCCTCGAGCGGGCGCATCTGCCGGAAGGCTGGGTCGCGTCGGTGCTCGATGGCCACCACCTGATCCTCGCCCGCGCCCCGGAGGCAGGTCGCTTCCTAGGCCAGCCCGTCCACCCGGATGCCCTGGCCGCGCTCCGGGCGGGGGGCGATGCCGGGACCGGCTGGCATGCCGGCCTCACCCGCGATGGCCGCCCCGTGCACATCGCCTGGCATCGGGTGGGGGGGCTGCCCTGGACCGTGCTCGTCGGCGTGCCGCGGGACTCGGTGGATGGCGCGGTCGAGCGGGCGCTGGCGCCGGTCCTGCTCGCCGGCCTGTCCGCGCTGCTCGGCGTCACCATTGGCGTCGCCAGCTGGGGGCGCCGCCGCCTCGCCCAGCCCCTGCACGCGCTCGAATTGGCGGCCGCGGCGGTCGGGCGCGGAGAGGTGCCGCTCGCCCCGCGGCCCTGCGGCGTGCGGGAGATCGATGCGGTCGCGGAGGCCCTGGTCGCGACCGCCACGACGCGGCGCGAGCACGCGGCGGAGCGCGAGGCGATGGCCGCGCGGCTCGCCATGGTGCTGGAAAGCACCACCGACGGGGTCGTGGTGGTCGACCTCGCCGGCCGCCTCACCTACCACAACGAACGCGCGGAGCGCCTGCTGGCCGAGGCGGCGCAGGCGCCGCCCGGGAAGCTGCTCGGCCTGCGCCTTCTCGACCTGTTCCAGGAGGCGGCGCGCGATGACCTGGCCGCAGCGCTGGCGGAGGCGCGCCGCACCGGCCTGCCGGGCGCGGCCACCATCGCCTCCGGCCCGGCCGGCCCCTTCCATGCCACGGACGTCTTTCCGACGCCCGAGGGGCTGACCGTCTTCTTCCGCGACGTCACCGCGGCGCGGCAGGCCGAGCAGGCGCTGCGCGAGAGCGAGGCGCGGCTGCAGGCGGTGCTCGACCACGTGCCGGTCGGGGTGCTGCTGGCCGATGCGGCGACGGGTCGCATCCTGCTCAGCAACCGCCGGCTGGCCGAGCTTCTCGGGGAACGGTCGGTCCGGTCCGATCGCGTCGTCGATTATGGCCGGACCCCGGCCACCGACGCCGAGGGGCGCGAGGTGCTGCCTGCCGACCGCCCCCTGGCGCGCGCCCTGCGCGGTCAGGAGGAAGCCGGCGGCGAATACCAGTTCCACCGGCGCGACGGGCGCCGGACCTGGCTGCGCGTGCGGGCGGTGCCGATCCGCGACCAGGCCGGGCGGGTGGTCCGCGCCGTCGCGGCCCTGATGGATATCGATGCCGAGCGCCGTGCCGCCGAGGCGCTGCGGCAGACCGAGCTGCGCTTCCGCACCCTGGCCGAGGCGGTCCCGCAGATCGTCTGGTCGAGCGGGCCCGACGGCACCCTCGACTACGTCAACCAGCGCTTCTTCGAGTTCACCGGCCAGGCGCCCGAGATGGCGCCGGCGCGCATCCGCTTTCCGATCCACCCCGAGGACCAGCGGGAGAGCCAGGCGCGCTGGGAGGCGGCGCTGGCGCGGGGCGAGCCCTACGAGGCCGAGTACCGGCTGCGCCGCGCCGACGGCGTCTGGCGCTGGATGGTGGCCCGCGCCGTGCCTGCGCGCGGCGGGGGCACGGCGGTGGAACGCTGGGTCGGCGCGGTCACCGACATGACGGAGCTGATCGAGACCCGGCGGATGCTGGAGCGGCAGGTGGCGGCGGAGGACGCGGCGCGCGCGGCGGCCGAGCGCGCGGCCGAGGCGCTGGCGGCCTCCGAGACCCGGTTCCGCCGCTTCGCCGAGGCCAGCCCCGACGCGCTCTGGCTGCTCGATGCCGCCGCCGACCGTCTCGACTATGTCAGCCCCGCCTTCGAGCGCTTCTGGGGCACGCCGCCGGACCCGGCGGCCGGGCACCGGGCCCTGGCGACCGGCGTCCGGCCCGAGGACCGCCCTGAGGTCGAGGCGGCACTCGCGCGGCTTCGCACGGGGGAGCCGACCGATATCGAGTACCGCATCGAGCGGGTCGGGGACGGCACGCCGGCGGGCGGCGGCGCCCCGACCCGCTGGGTCCGGGTGCTCAGCTTCGCGGTCGGCGAGGTCCCCGCCCCGCCGCGGGCGAACGGGCATCCGCCGCAGCGCCTGGTCGGCGGCTTCGTCCGCGACGTCACGCTGCGGCGGGAGGCGGAGGAGCGCCAGCGCCTGCTGATCGGCGAGCTCAACCACCGGGTGAAGAACACCCTCGCGATCGTGCTCTCCCTCGCGCACCAGACGGCGCGGCGCGCCCGTTCCGACGATGCGGGTCCCGAGGGTTTCGTGCGCGACTTCCAGGGCAGGCTGATGGCGCTGGCGCGCGCCCATGACCTGTTGACCGCGAGCACCTGGCGGGGCGCCCTGCTCGGCGAGGTCGCGGCGTCCGCGCTGCTGCCCTGGCGCGGTCCGCCCGGCGCGGAGCCCGCGGCCGCGCAGGCCGGCGCGCCGCGCTTCCTGCTCGCCGGCCCCGCGGTCTGGCTCGCCGCGCGCCAGGCGCTCGGCCTCGCCCTGGCGTTTCACGAGATGGCCACGAACGCGGCCAAGCATGGCGCGCTGGTCGGGACGGCGCCGGCCGGCCAGGTCTCGATCGCGTGGGAGCGCGACCCATCCGATCCGGCCTTCCTGGCGTTGGACTGGATCGAGAGCGGCGGACCCGCCGCTTCCTGCCCGACCCGAGAGGGCTTCGGGACCAGATTGCTGCGCGGCGGGTTGCCGATCGAGCTCGGCCCCGATGCGACGGTCGCGCTCGACTACACGCCGGCGGGATTCCGCGCGAGAATCCGCTTCCGCCCGGCGGCGGGAGGAGGAACCGGATGACACGGTTGACGGGCCGCAGGATCCTGGTGGTCGAGGATGAGGCGCTGGTCGCCATGCTCGTGGAGGACGCCCTGCTCGATTGCGGGGCGGTCGTGCTCGGCCCCGCCGCGACCGTGGCCGAGGCGCTGCGGCTGCTGGACGGGGAGCGGCCGGACGCGGCGGTCCTCGACCTCAACCTCGCGGGGGAGACCTCGGCCCCGGTCGCGGATGCGCTGGCGGCGCGCGGCATCCCCTTCGTGGTCGCCACCGGCTACGGCGCCGAGGGCTTGCCGCAAGCCCATGCCACGGTGCCGGTGCTGCCCAAGCCCTACGACCCGGACGATCTGACGGCGACGCTCGGGCGGATCTGCCGCTAGGGCGTCGATCCCGGCGGGGTGAAGGCGCCGCTGATAAAGAAGCCTGCGGCCGGTGGGGCAGTCCTCGAACTCGTCGAATCGGGGGGCGCCGCGGCGGGGGCAAGAAGACACTTCTTCCCCCCGACAACCCCCCATCATCGCTTTCTGGCAATTGGCGGCGGGGTCTGACTGCTGGGCCAGGACAGGGGCCTATTCGCGGAAGGCGATCAGCACGGCATCGCCGCCGAGGCTCAGCATCAGCCCGGTGCGGCGGGCCCTGAGCCGCATCACGACCCCGGCCGGGTTCTGCAGCCAGAGATGGCCGGTGCTGCGGTCGCCGAAGACCGCGCCGGCGCGCGCCTGGCCGTAGAGGCCGGGGAAGTCCGACAGCTGGCGCAGATTGTAGACCTCGCCCTCCGCGTCGATGGAGGAGGCGCCGATGCCGCCGATCCCGGCGCCGCCGACATTGAAGGGATGCCGCCTTCCGTGGAAGACCAGCGTCCCGGTGCCGCCCGCGCCGCTGCCGATGAAGGCGGCCTGCGCCATCCGCATCTCGACGGTGCCATCCGGCTTGCGCTCGGCACCCGATTCGTGGCCCGAGCCTTCCCCGCTGGCGCATCCCGCGCCGAGCGCCGCGACCCCGAGGGGAGGCAGCAGGGCCAGGAGCCCCCGTCGATGCATCGGCTGGTGGCGCGCCATGGGCAGTCCTTTCGCTCGCGGGGGAGGGGCCATCCTGCCGGCAGCCGGCTGGTTCCGGCACCGAAGCGCACCCGCGCCGTCAAATCAACGTGCGCGCCGCGCATGATCGGCTGGTGTGTCCTCGCGGCCGCCCTGGCGCGGCCTGCCCCGGCCTGCGGCCGCCGTGCGCCATCGCCGGCCTCGAACCCCGGCCGGGCGTGGAGATCAGGGCGCGCCCGGCGTCGCCGTCGGGCTACACCGCCGCGCTGTGGCGTCCCGTACCCTTCTCCAGATAGGCGTCGAAGCAGGCGGCGACGTGCCGGACATGGCGCCGCCCCGCGGCCGTCACCCAGAGCATGTCCGGCTCGAGCGCCACGATGCCATCCGCCTCCAGCCGGTGCAGCAGCGGCAGGGCGGCCTCGACCATCTCCGGCGGCATGGCGCCGAGGTCGAGGGCGAAGTCGCACATCACCCGCTCGATCGCCCTGCGGCGCCACCGGTCATCCTCGGTCAGCGACCGGCCGCGGCGGATCGGCAGCCTTCCGGCCTCGACCGCGGCCAGGTAGGCACGCTCCTCCGGCTCGTTCTGCGCATAGGCCGCGACGGCGGCGGTCTCCATGCTGCCGATCGCCGAGGCGCCGAGGCCGAGGAGGACCGGCGCGCGGTCGGTCGTGTAGCCCTGGAAATTGCGCCGCAGCGTGCCGTCGCGCGCCGCGACCGCCATCGGGTCATCGGGCAGCGCGAAATGGTCGAAGCCGATCGCATCGTACCCGGCGTCGCGCAGCACCTGCTCCGCCCGCTCCGCCTGGCCGATGCGCTCGAGCGCGCCCGGCAGCGTCTCCATGCGGATCGCGTTCTGGTGCGGCTTCATCCAGGGGACATGGGCATAGCCGAACACCGCGACACGGTCCGCGCCCATCGCGGCCGCGAAGCGGGCGGTGGCGGCGACATGCGCCTCGGTCTGGCCCGGCAGGCCGTAGATCATGTCGAAATTGATCCGCGCGATGCCGGCGGCGCGCAGCCGCCGCACCGCGGCCGCCACCTCCTCGGCGGGCTGGACGCGGCCGATGCGGCGCTGCACGCCCTCGTCGATGTCCTGGACGCCGAGCGAGGCGCGGGTCAGGCCGCCCTCGGCGAGGGAAGCGACCGTCGCCTCGTCCAGGCTGCGCGGGTCGCATTCCGCGGCGAGCTCGGCATCGGGGCGGGCGCGGAACAGCCTGCGCAGGGTCGACAGCAGCCGCCCGATCGCCGGGGCCCCGATGGCGCTGGGCGTGCCGCCGCCGAGGTGCAGCGCGCTCATCCCGCCATGATCCGCCGGCGCGGCGTCGGCCAGCAGCGCCGCCTCGGCCTCCAGCGCCTCGGCGTAGCGCGCGATGCGGTCGACGTTCCGCGTCACCGTGGTGTGGCAGCCGCAATACCAGCAGAGCGTCTTGCAGAAGGGAATGTGGACATAGAGCGAGAGGCTGTCCGAGGGGCCGATCGTGCCGAGCGTGGCCCGGTACTCGGCCTCCGCCAGCGGCGCGAAATGCGGCGCCGTGGGGTAGCTGGTGTAGCGCGGCAGGTTCGCCGTCGCGTAGCGGACGGGGATGGAGGAGAGGCTCATGCGCCAACGCTAGCGGCGCCGCCGGGGGGCGCGCTTTGCGCGGGATCAATCCGGCGGGTGCGCGGCGGGGGGCAGGTGGACCGCCAGCCAGAGCGTCACGGCAAGAGGATCGGTCCAGACCACGCGGTGGCGGCAGCCGGCCGGAAGCACCGCCCAGTCGCCCGGGCCGAGGCGCCGCTCGGTGCCGTCGGCGAAGCCGAGCCGCGCGGCGCCCTCCAGGAGCAGCACGAACTCCTCCGTCGCCTGGTCGTACCAGTGCCCGGGGGAATCCTCGCCCGGCGGCGCGTCATCCCGGGGCGGCGCCAGGGCGCGGGAGGCGATGCGCTCCACCCGGGCGCCGCCCGCGCCGGCGAGCAGGGTGGCGAAGCTCTCCCCGGACGGGGCGGGCGGTGGCGGCCCTTCGGCGATGCGGCCGAAGCGCGGGGCGATGGGGGGTTCATCCATGCGCGCTATCTTGGCGGGGGCGCGCCGGTCCGGACACCTGGCCCGCGGCGGGGTCGCCCCGGCCGGGGATGGGATGGGGCACCGGGCCCCCGCTCGCGGAGCGGTGATGCGGCGCCGCCGCACCGGCCGTGGCAGGGCGCGTTGCGCGCGGGAAAAGGATGGCGGGGACCGAGGCATGGCAACGAGGGCGGGAGACATGGTGGAGCCGAAGGCGCGGGTCGCGCCCCGGGGCGGTGATCGCCCCGCGGAGGCCGGGCGCGGCGGCGATCGCCCCGCGGAGGCCGGCCGCGCCGGGATCCGCCCCGTCGGGGCCGCCCCCTCGCCGGTCGCCGCGCCGCGGCGGATCTACGCGGTGAACCCCCTGCTGATCGGCCCCCTGCCGGCCTGGGACGGCGCCTTCGCCCATGCCGCCTCGCTCGGCTTCGACACGGTGCTGCTGCCCCCGCCCTTCGCCCCGGGGCCGCGGGGGACCATCCTCCATCTCGGCGATCCGGACCGGCCACACCCCGCGCTGGCGGCGCCCGACG
The DNA here is from genome assembly GCA_964564645.1 of uncultured Acetobacteraceae bacterium. GTDB lineage: Bacteria > Pseudomonadota > Alphaproteobacteria > Acetobacterales > Acetobacteraceae > CAZMCV01. The sequence continues at coordinate 3,170 of CAZMCV010000110.1, read as the reverse complement.
CCCTCGGCGCGCTGGCCCGGCTGGCCGAGATGGCCCGGGCGAACGGCCTGGCGCTGATGCTGCACCTGGATCCGGCGCGCGTCGCGGCCGAGGGCGCCTTCGCCGCGGCGCATCCGCACTGGTTCGAGGACCCCTGGCGCGCCGCGCCGCCCGACCCGCGGCGGCCGCCGGCCGAACGCGGCACGCTGCGCCCCCGCTGGGAGGACCAGGCGGTGCAAGAGGCCCTCGGCGGCTGGTGGGAGGCGCGGCTGCGCCTCTGGGCGGAGGCCGGCGTGGCCGGGTTCCGCGCCGATGCCGCGCCGGATGCGGTGCCGCCGGCGCTCTGGGCGCGCTGGATCGCGGCGTTGCCGGGGGCGGACTTCCTGGCCTGGGTGCCGGGGGTGCCGGCGGAGGCGGTGGCGCGGCTGGCCGGGCTCGGCTTCGCCGGCGTCTTCGACAGCCTCGCCTGGTGGGACCTCCGCGAAGGCTGGCTGGCGGAGGAGCATGCGCGGCTGGCGGCGGTCGCGCCGGCGGTGCTGGCGACCGTCGAGGCACCCTTCGGGCCGCGGCTCGCCGCCGCCCATGACGACCCCCGGCTCGCCGCGAGCGCGGCGCGGCGGCACCTGCTGGTGGCGGCCGGGATCGGCGGCGGCCTGCTGGTGCCGATGGGCTTCGAGCATGGCGCGCGCCGCGCCTTCGATCCGGCGCAGGACCGGCCGGGGGATTGGACCAGCCTGTCCACCGATCCGCCCGGCGACCTGCGGAAGGCGGTGCGGGCGGCGAATGCGGTGATGGCCGCCAGGCCCGGCACCGCGGGCGAGGTGCGGCCGCTGACCGGCCCCGGCGCGCCGGTGACCGCCCTGCTGCGCGCCGAGGGCGCGAGGGATGCGCGGGACGCCCCCGGCGCGACCCTGGTCCTGGCCAATCCGGACCTGCTGCGCCCGGTGACCGTCGAGGCCGCGTCCCTGCTGCCCGGCGCCGGCGGGCCCTTCGGGCGCTTCCGTCCCCGCCCCGCGGCGGCGGGCACGGTTCCCGGCGAAGGCCAGGCGCTCGGCCCCGGCGCCAGCCTGACGCTCCAGCCCGGCGGCACCCTGCTGCTGGAGGCCGAGGCGCCCCGGCCGATCCTCGGCCCGGTCGCGGCCCTGGCGGCGGAGGCCGCCGGCGCCCCGCGCCTGGCGATCGAGGCCATCGAGCCCGCGGTCGAGGCGGGGCGGTTCCCGGTGAAGCGGATCGTCGGCGAGATCGTGGAGGTCTCCGCCGACCTCTTCATGGACGGGCATGAGCGGATGGCCGCCGCGCTGCTGTGGCGCGCCGCCGATGAGGAGGCGTGGCGGGAGGTGCCGATGCGCCCGCTCGGCAATGACCGCTGGGCGGCGGCCTTCCCGCTGGAGCGGATGGGGCGGCACGCCTTCGCGATCGAGGCCTGGTACGACGCCTTCCAGAGCTTCCGCGAGGGGCTGGAGAAGAAGCACGCCGCCGGGCAGGACGTGACCCTGGAGCTCGAGGAAGGCCGGCTGCTGGTCGCCGCGATGGCGGACCGCGCCGGCGGGGACCTGGCCGGGATCGCGGCGGCCCTGCGCGGCGCCGACGCGGCGGAGCGGCTGCGCCACCTGCTCGACCCCGCGACCGCGGCGCTGATGGCGGCGGCCGATGCGCGGCCGCACCGCGTGCGCAGCGCCGAATTCCCGCTGGATGCCGAGCGCAGCGGGGCGCGCTTCGCCGCCTGGTACGAGCTGTTCCCGCGCAGCCAGTCGGGCGACCGCAACCGGCATGGAACGTTCGCGGACGTGATTCGCCGCCTGCCCCATATCCGGTCCATGGGCTTCGACGTGCTCTACGTCCCGCCCATCCACCCGATCGGCCAGGCCTTCCGCAAGGGACGCAACAACACGCTCGATCCCGCGCCCGAGGATCCCGGCAGCCCCTACGCCATCGGCAGCGCGGAGGGCGGGCACGACGCCATCCACCCCGCGCTCGGCACGCTCGAGGATTTCCGTGCCCTGGTCGCCGCATCGCGCGACCACGGGCTCGAGCTCGCGCTCGACTTCGCCATCCAGTGCAGCCCGGACCATCCCTGGCTGCGCCGGCACAAGGGCTGGTTCGACTGGCGGCCCGACGGGTCCATCAAATACGCCGAGAACCCGCCGAAGAAGTACCAGGACATCGTCAATGTCGACTTCTACGCGCCCGACGCGGTGCCCGGGCTATGGGTGGCGCTGCGCGACGTGGTGCTGTTCTGGGTGGAGCAGGGGGTGAAGCTGTTCCGGGTCGACAACCCGCACACCAAGCCCTTCCCGTTCTGGGAATGGCTGATCGCCGAGGTGCGCGGCCACCACCCCGATGTCGTGTTCCTGTCGGAGGCCTTCACCCGGCCCAAGGTGATGTACCGCCTGGCCAAGCTCGGCTTCAGCCAGTCCTACACCTATTTCACCTGGCGCAACGCCAAGGCGGAGATCGAGGACTACCTGACCGAGCTGAACCAGGCGCCGCAGCGCGACTTCTTCCGTCCCCACTTCTTCGTGAACACGCCCGACATCAACCCGACCTTCCTGCAGCAGGGCGGGCGGGCGGCGCACCTGATCCGCGCGGCGCTGGCGACCACCCTGTCCGGCCTCTGGGGCATGTACCAGGGCTTCGAGCTCTGCGAGGCGACGCCGCTGGCGCCGGGGCGGGAGGAATACCTCGATTCCGACAAGTACGAGATCAAGGTCTGGCCGGACCGCAGGCCCGGCGACATCGTCGAGGAGATCACGCGCCTGAACCTGATCCGTCGCGCCAACCCGGCGCTGCAGACGCATCTCGGCCTGGCCTTCCACAGGGCCGTGCACGACGACGTCCTTTGGTATCGAAAGGCGACGGCGGACCGGTCCAACGTGATCCTCTGCGCCGTCGGGCTCGATCCGCGCGCCGTGATGGAAACCGAGGTCGAGCTGCCGCTCTGGGAGTGGGGGCTGCCGGACGATGCGGCGCTGGAAGCGGAGGACCTGATGCGCGGCCATCGCTTCACCTGGCGCGGCAAGGCGCAGCGCCTGCGCCTGGATCCGCGGGAACTGCCCTTCGGCCTCTGGCGGGTCCGCCCGGCCGGCGGGGCGGCGTGATGTCGCGCCGATCGGGAGACGGGCTCGAGCTGCGGCCGGGGCGGGAGGAGCGCGAGGCCGGCCCGGCGCCGGCCCGGATGCGGGAGGCCGGCC
>CAZMCV010000109.1:9946-13991 GCA_964564645.1 uncultured Acetobacteraceae bacterium | reverse complement strand
TCAGGTCGATGCGGCTGATGTGGCTGTCGAGGTTGACGCGGATGCAGGGCCAGTTGAGGCGCGCCGCCACCTGCTCGATATGGGTCGACTTGCCGGTGCCGTGATAGCCCTGGATCATCACGCGCCGGTTGAAGGCGAAGCCGGCCACGATCGCGCGCGTGGTCTCGGGGTCGAAGCGGTAGGTGCCGTCGATCTCCGGCACGTGCTCGGTCCGCGTCGAATAGGCCGGCACCTTGAGGTCGAGGTCGATCCCGAAGGCCTCGCGCGCATCGACGGTGATGTCCGGGGTGTCGATCGCCGAGGTGGGGCGGATCTCGGCGAGGGTGGCGACCTTGTTCATCGGCATCCGCTTCTGGTGTCTCGTGGGAAAAGAGTAGGCCAGTGCCGGGACGGAGGCTACCCGGGATGGCCGGCTTGGCAAATCTCGGGCCCGCGGCTCGCGAAAAGGCTCATCCGGCCGCCGCCGCCGCCGGGGCGACCGGGGCGCCGCCGGCGCTTCCCCGCCCGTCGAGGCCACCGCCGAGCCGCGCCCGCAACAGGCTGTAGGCCCGGTTCACATCCTTGAACCGGTCCTCGGCCGTCCGGTCCCCGCCATTGGCGTCCGGATGGTAGCGCTTCGCCAGCTCCTTGTAGCGGGCGCGGAGCACGGCGGAGTCGATGGGCCATTCGAGGCCCAGGATCTCGAGCGCGGCGCGGAGTTCCGGCGGCGCCAGCAGCGGCTCGGCGCGCCGCCGCGCCGCTTCCTCCGCGCGGCGGCGGATGGCATCGGCATGCAGCGGCGTGTCGCGCAGCGTGCCGAGCGGATCGCGCAGTGTCTCCGGGTCGAACCGCGCATTCGCGCCGAGCCGCCCGAGCGGCCAGGTCGGGCGCTGCCAGGCGGTGTCCTGGCGCAGATGCGCCTCGATCTCGGGCGGTGCCATGCCCTTGTAGTAGTCCCAGGACGCGTTGTAGGCGCGCACATGCGGCAGGCAGAACCAGAGATAATCGTTCAGCGCGGCGCGCGAGCGCGGCGCCCGGTACTCGCCTGCGGCCTCGCAGCCCGCCGCGTCGCAGGGTCGCGGCGGCGTTCCGGGCTCCGTCTGGGCCGCGAAGGCCACATTGCCGCCGCGTCTGCGCATCGTCCGTTTATGGGCGTGGCCCTGGGGGTGCGCAAGCGCGCTCCCGTGACGCGCAGGGCGATCGGGTGACGCCCCCGGGCACCCCACGGATCGTCTCGCGGGGGGCATGGCAGATCGGGGAAGGGAGAGAACTCCCTTCCCCGAACCCCAACCCACCTTTTTCTGCGCCTCTTCGGCTTTCCCACGCGCCAAGGCTGAAGCGCCAAGGCACGGACCTCGCCGCCGCACGACAGGGAGCAGAAATAGATGAGGGGCCCGGGGAGAATACCTTCTCCCCGGCCTTCCGTGCCGCAACAGGGGCGACGTCGTTCCCCCGATGGCCCCGCCCGTGACGCGGGCTTGCCGACCGCGCCAGGCCGGCCGACATCGCCCACCGACCGCACGCCGCGACGAAGGCACGCCGCCCCATGCCGAACCCCGCCCGCGCCGACCGCATCCGCACCCTGCTCGCCGAGCGCTTCCCGCCGGCCGAGGTGCGCGTGCAGGATGACAGCCACCGCCATGCCGGCCATGGCGGCGCCCGCCCCGAGGGGGAGACGCATTACAGCGTCCTCGTCATCTCCCCCGCCTTCGCCGGCATGGCGCGTCTCGCGCGCTCGCGCGCCGCGCATGAGGCGCTGGCCGCCGAGTTCGACACCGGCCTGCACGCCCTCTCGCTCCGCCTGCTGACGCCCGAGGAGGCCGCCGCGCCGGGCTGAGGCCGGGCGAACCGGCCCGGGCCCAAGGCGGCCGCTTGCGCCGCATCCGGAACCATGGTGCATCCGCGTCCGGGGCGGGGAGCACGGAGGGACCGGCATGGGGCGGCTGCGCGGGCATGTCGATCGCGCCGACAAGCTGCTGATCGCGGGCTGGGCGCTGGACGAGGACCAGCCCGAGGTCCGCCCGCTGGTGCAGGTGACGCAGCGCGGCCAGGTGGTCGCCGCGGTGCGCACCTTCCTGCCGCTCCCCCAGCTCCGCGCCTCCCTCGCCCTGCCGGCCTCCCCTTCCCCGCCCGCCTATGGCTGGCAGATCGCCCTGCCGCTGGCCAACGGCATCGCCCCGGACCTGCCCTTCTCGGTCGTCGTGGTGGGCACCACCGACCCGGCGGCGAACGGCGCCAACCGTGTCATCAAGACGGTCGAGCGCATGGACCCCGAGGCCGCCGCGGACCTCGCCGGCGCGCCCCTCGTGCAGCTCGACTACCACACCACGGCCGAGGCGCTGCGCTTCAACCTGCGCGCCACCCAGCCGGCCGAGGAATGCGACCTCAGCCTGATGATCGGCCGCCAGACCCCGCCGCGGCTCGAGGCACGGGCGCTGCCCGCCTCCCCGCCCTTCGGCCGGCGGGGCGTGCGCTTCACGGGCGCCATCCCGCGCCGGCTGCTGACCGCCTCGCCGCGCCACGCCCTGCCGCTGCGCCTGCGCTTCCCCGGCGACGAGACCGACACGCGGCTGAACTTCCACCACCGCATGCGCACGCTGTTCCTGCCGCGCAGCCTCTACGACGCGTCGGCGCGCCTGCTGCCGCTGCCGGACGAGGTCACGATGCAACAGACGCTCGGGCCGCGCACCGCGCCGGCGCAGTACCTGGCCGGGGGCATCACCGCCTTCCTCCAGATCGACGCCCTGACCCGCCGCGTCGCGGGCCAGCCCCTGACCGCCTTCCCGACCATCCTCGACGCCGCGCCCGGCTGCGCGCGCATCCTCCGCCACTTCGCCGAGAGCGCCGGACGCCTCGGCCTGCCGCCCCGCCCCGAGGGCGCGCGGCTGCTGGCGCTGGACCCGGACCCGGCGAGCCTGGCCTGGTGCGAGGCGCGGCTGGAGGGGCTGGCGGCGTTCCGGGCGCTTGCGCGCGGCGGGCGCTTCGACCTGCCGGAGGCGAGCGTCGACCTGATCTACGGCATGGGCGGGCTGGCCGGGCTCGGCGAGTTCGACCAGCATCTCTGGCTGGCCGAGGCGCGGCGCGTCCTGCGCCCGGGTGGGCTTGCCATCGTCTCGGTCAATGCCGAGGCCGCGGCCTATCGCCAGGCGAGCGGGATCGGCCTGCCCTTCCTCGAGCGCTTCGGCCAGTTCGACGCGCTCGAGGATCCGCAGGCGGGGGAGGGGCGCGTCGCCTTCCTCACCCGCGCCCATCTGCGTGCGATGTGGCCGCGGCACCTGCTGCCGGTCGAGGTGGTGCCGGCGGCGGCCAACGGGTTCATCCAGGACTGGGTGGTGCTGCGGCGCCGGGCCTGATCGCGCCGGTCCTGATCGATCCGGGTCGGCGCCGGGGGGGGCCGGGTCAGCCGAGCCCCTTCGCCGCTTCCAGCACCTGCGCGGCATGCGCCTCCGGCTTCACCTTGCGCCAGACCTTCACGATCCGGCCGTCCGCGCCGACCAGGAAGCTCGACCGCTCCATGCCCATGTAGGTCTTGCCGTACATCGATTTCTGCACCCAGACGCCATAGGCCTCGGCGACCTTGTGGTCCTCGTCCGAGGCGAGCGGGAAGGTGAGGTTGAACTTGCCGGCGAATTTCTCGATCGGCTTCATCGGGTCGGGCGAGACGCCGATCACCTCGAGCCCGGTGTGGCCGAGCTGCGGCAGCGCCTCCTGGATCCCGCAGGCCTGCTTGGTGCAGCCGGGCGTGTCGGCCTTGGGGTAGAAGTAGAGAAGGTAGGGCTTGCCCGCGAGCGTCGCGCTGCTCGCGGTCCGCCCGCCCGAGGCCGGCATCGAGAAGGCGGGCGCCATGTCGCCGGGCTGCGGCCCCGCGGCGGTCTCCTCCGGCGCGGTCCTGGTCGGGGGCTTCGCCGCCGCCGCCGCGGCCGCCCTGGGCCGGGCCGTGGTCGCGGGCTTCGGCGCGGCTTTCGGCCGGGACGCGGAAGCCGCCTTCGCCGGCGCGGCGCGGGTCGTGGCCGCCGGCTTCGCGGCGCGGGTCGTGGTCGCCGGCTTCGCGGCGCGGGTCGTGGTC
>CAZMCV010000109.1:0-9846 GCA_964564645.1 uncultured Acetobacteraceae bacterium | reverse complement strand
GGCTTCGCGGCGCGGGTCGTGGTCGCCGGCTTCGCGGCGCGGGTCGTGGTCGCCGACTTCGCGGCGCGGGTCGTGGGCCTGGCCTTCGCCCCGGCCGGCGCCGCCGCCCCTGTCGCCCTCCGCGCCGTCCCGCGCGCCCCGCCGCGCCGCGTCCCCGGCGCGCCCCCCTTCGTCGTGGCCATCGAGCCTCTCCCCGTTCCCCGCCTCGCCCGCAGCGGCCCCGGCGCCGCGCCCGTCAGATCGCGCCGAGATCGGCGACGTGCCGGTTGAACGCCGCGCGCACCGCCTGCGCGCCATCGCGCATCTGTGCGCGCAATCCGGCCAGGTCAACGGGCACTGACGCGGCGTCCGTGCCGCAGAGCGGCGCCGCCGCGCGCAGCAGCGCGGCCAGGGCGGGCGCCGGCGGCGCCTCCTCCTTCGAGGGGCCATGGGTCAGCCGGATCAGCCCGATCACCGTGCGCCACAGCCGCTCCGCGCGGATCAGCGCCTCGGCCTCCTCGCCCGGCAGGAGGCCGGCCTTGGCCAGCCGCGCCAGCGCGACCCGCGTCGTCGTCGCCAGCACCTCCGGCCGCGCGGCGGCGTGGCACAGCTGCAGCGCCTGCGCGACGAACTCCACCTCCATCAGCCCGCCCGGCATCGCCTTCAGATCCCACGGCCCGTCGGGCGGCAGCTCGCGCAGCAGCCGCGCCCGCATCGCGCCCGCATCCGCGCGCACCGTCTCCGCCGGCACCGGCCGCAGCAGCGCGGCCCGCAGCGCCTCCGTCACCCGCCGCTTCAGGGCCGGCGGGCCGGCGATCACGCGGGCGCGGGTCAGCGCCATGCGCTCCCAGGTCCAGGCGCTCTCGCGGTGGTAGCGCTCGAAGCTCGCCAGGCTGACCGCGACCGGCCCCTTGTTGCCCGAGGGGCGGAGCCGCATGTCGACCTCCCACAGCCGCCCCTCCGCGCCCGGCGCCGAGATCGCCGCGACCACCTGCGGGGCGAGGCGGATGAAGTATTCGGACGGCGCCATCGCCCGCCGCCCGCCCTCGCTCGCCACCGCCTGCGGGTCGTGGTCGTAGAGGATGACCAGGTCGAGGTCGGAGCCGGGCAGCATCTCCCGCCCCCCGAGCTTGCCGAGGGCCACCACCGCCAGCGCCCCGCCCGCCACCTTGCCGTGCCGCTCGGCGAAATCGGCGACGATGCGCGGCAGCAGCGCGGCGATCGCGGTCTCCGCCAGGTCGGAGCGCAGCGCGCCGGCGGTGTCGGCATCGAGCGTGCCCTCGATCGCCGCCGCGTCGATCTCGAATTTCCGCTCGGTCGCGATGCGCCGCGCCGCCTCCAGCGCCTCCTCCAGGTGCCGCGCCTCCCGCACCAGCGCGGGCAGCGCCGCCGAGGGGTCGGCCGCGTTCGGCGTCAGCGTGCCCGCCAGCAGCCCGTCCATCGCCGCCGGGTTGCGCGCCAGGTGGTCGGCCAGCGGCGCCGCCGCGCCGAGGATGCCCGCCACGCGCTCGAGCAGCGCCGGGTTCCGCCGCAGCAGGCTCAGCACCTGCACCCCCGCCGGCAGCCGGCTCAGCAGCGTGTCGAACCGCGCCAGCGCCCGGTCCGGGTCCTGCTGCCGCCCGAAGCCGGCCAGAAGCGCCGGCATCAGCTCGGTCAGCAGCTCCCGCGCCCGCTCGCTGCGCATGGCGCGCGGGCGGCCATGGTGCCAGCCGCGCACCATCGCCGCGACCGACGCCGGATCGTGGAAGCCCAGCCCCTTCAGGGTCGCCAGCGTCTCCGGGTCGTCCTCGACGCCGGTGAACACCAGGTTGCCGCCCGGCCGCCCGTTCTCCGGCACCGAGAGCACCGGCGCCTGCTCGAACAGGGTCGCGTAGTGCCGCTCGACGCGGGCGAGGTGCCCGAGGAACGCCTCGGCGAAGCCCTCCGCCGAGGCGAAGCCCATGAAGGAGGCGATGCGCGCCAGCCCCTCGCTGTCCTCCGGCAGGCGATGGGTCTGCCGGTCCGCCAGCATCTGCAGCCGGTGCTCGAGGTTGCGCAGGAACACATAGGCGTCGGCCAGGTCGGCCGCCGCCCGCCGCTCCAGCCGCCCCGCCGCGACCAGCGCGGCCAGCGCGCCGAGGGTGGTCGGGTCGCGCAGCGACGGGTCCCGCCCGCCCCAGATCAGCTGCAGCACCTGCGCGGTGAACTCGATCTCGCGGATCCCGCCGCGGCCGAGCTTCACGTCATGCCCGGCGACCGCGATCCGCGCCCCCGCGCCCTTCGTCGCCCGGTGCGCATGGATCTGCCGCTTGATCGAGTGGATGTCCGAGACCGCGGCGAAATCCAGGTGCCGGCGCCACAGGAAGGGCCGGATCTCGCGCAGGAAGGCCTCGCCCAGCGCGCGGTCGGCGGCGACCGGGCGCGCCTTGATCATCGCCGCGCGCTCCCAGTTCTGCCCCATGCTCTCGTAGTATTGGATGGCGGCGGGCAGGGCGACGGCCAGCGGCGTCGCCGCCGGGTCGGGGCGCAGCCGCAGGTCGGTGCGGAACACATAGCCCTCCGCCGTGCGCTCCTCCATCAGCCGCACGAGGTCGCGGGCGATCCGCACGAAGGTCGCGCCCGCGCGGTCGGCGCTGTAGGCTGCCCGCGGATCGTAGAGCAGCATGAGGTCCACATCCGACGAGTAGTTCAGCTCGCGCGCGCCGAGCTTGCCCATCCCCAGCACGACCAGGCCACTGCCCCGCCCGATGGCCCGCGGCTCGCCCCGCGCGCCGCCGCCGCTCGGCCGCAGGTCGCCCTTCTCGACCGCGGCCAGCAGCAGATGCGCACAGGCGAAGTCGATGGTCTGCTCGGCCAGCTCGGACAGCGCGCCGGTCACGCGGTCGAGCGGCCAGAGGCCGGCGATGTCGGCCGCGCCCGCGATCAGCGCGCCCTGCCGCTTGGCCTGGCGCAGCAGGGTCGCGACCTGCTCCCGCCCCGCGGCGGGATCGGCGCGGGTGAGCGGGGCGAGGGCGAGGGCGAGGGCCTCGTCCGGCCCGCGCTCGGCCAGGCGCAGCAGCGCCGCGCCGTCGCGCAGCGCCAGCTCGGCCAAATAGGGGCTGTGGCCGCCGAGGGCGCCGAGCAACGCCCTGCCCCCGGCGGAACCGGCCCAGGCGCGGGACGCCGCGTCGCGCTCGGCGAAGCGCTCGACCAGCCGCTCCGCGGCCTCCCGGTCATAGGGCGGCGGCAGGTGCTCGGCCTGGGGCGCAGGCGGCGCGGCGGGGCGCGGCGGCGGGCTGTCTGGCATATCCGGCCAGCCAAGCCGTGACGCCGGCCCTCGGTCAAGCGCTGCGTTGGGCGCAGCGCGTCATCCGGGTCGGGCTGGCGCTCGGCCTGCTCGCCACCATCGGCCTCGGCCTGCTGGCCTGGCGGCTGGCCGAAGGCCCGATCGTCCTGCCGGCCGCGCTCGAGCGGCAGATCGAGCGCGCGGCCGCGACGGCGCTGGCCGAGGATGGGGAGGCCGGGCGGGTCGAGATCGGCCGCGCCTCCATCGCCTGGGCGGGCTGGCGTGGCGGCGCCGCCGCGCCGCTCGACATCCACCTCACCGGCCTGATGCTGCGCGGCCCCGATGGCCGGATGCGCGCCGAGGTGCCGGAGGCCACGGTCACCCTCTCGGTCGCCGGGCTGCTGCGCGGGCGGCTGCTGCCGGCGACGATCGAGCTGCTGCGCCCCTCCCTGCTGCTCTACCGCGAGCCCGATGGCAGCCTGAACCTGCTGGCCGCGCCGGTCCCCGCCGCGGCGGCCGACTCGCCGGCCATTCCCCCTCCGCCCGGGGCGCCGGCCACGGAGGCCGCCGCGACCGAGCGCCAGCCGCTCGAGGCGGTGCTGGACGACCTGGTGCGCCCGGTCGGCGCGGGGGCGCCGGAGGCGGGCATGGCCGGCACGCTCCGCCGCGTCCGCATCACCGATGCGCAGGTGCTCGTCGTCGACGCGCTGCTCGGCCGGCGCTGGACCCTGGCCGATACCGGGATCGAGCTGCGCCGCATGGAGGCCGGCGGCCTGACCGCCGAGGGGCGGGCGACCATCCGCTCCGGCACCCTGGCGGTGCCGGTGCGGATCGAGGGCAAGGCCGCCGGCGCCCCGGTGACGATCAACGCGCGGCTGAGCCTGCCCTCGCTCGATCCCGCCGCGCTCGCCGCGCTGTGGCCCGATCTCGGTCCGCTCTCGGTGCTGGACGCCCCGGTCTCGCTGACGGTCAGCGCCGATTTCGCGACCGACGCGGCGATGCCGCGCCACCTCGAGGCGCAGCTGCGGGGCGGGCCGGGGGCGCTGGTCCTCGGCGCTTCGCGGCAGCGCCTGCCCTTCGCCACGCTCGAGGCGCGGCTCGACGTGACGGAAGGCGGGCGGCGGCTGCAACTGGCCGGGGCGCGGCTCGGCCTGCCGGGCGGGGCCGGGGCGCCGGCGCTCTCCGCCAGCGGCGAGGCGCGGATGCAGGACGGCGCCTGGAGCGGCGACCTGCGGGTCGAGGCCGGGGATGTCGACGCCGCGCGCCTGCCGGAGATCTGGCCCGAGGCGCTGGCGCCCGAGGCGCGCGCCGCGGCCATCGGCGCGGTCAGGGAGGGCTTGCTGCGGGAGGCGCGGCTGCGCGTGGCGCTGCGCGCGCCCCAGGCGACGCCGGAGGCGCTGTCCTGGGAATCGGCCGAGGCGTCGCTGCGCATCGAGGGCGCGCGGATCGATACCGGCCCGCTCGCCGGGGTTGTCGCGGCGCCGGAGCTCGCCGTCTCCGCCCGCGCGACGGAGACGACCCTGACGCTCGAGCGGCTGGCGCTGCGCCTGCCCGGGCCGCCCGCCGCCCCGGACACCGGCCCGCGCCTGGCCGCGACGGCTGAGGCGCGCCGTGACGTCGCGACGGCCGAGGCGCGCCCCGATGGCGTGACGGCCGAGGCGCGCCGCGACGGCGCGACGGGCTGGACGGCCTCGGCCACCCTGGCGACGGAGGGGCCGATCCGCCTGGGCGAGCTTGCCCATGCCTGGCCCGAGGGGCTGCGGCGCAATGAGCGCCGCTGGCTCACCACCAATGTCACCGACGGCACGCTGACCCAGGGCGAGTGGAAGGTCGAGGCGCGGCTGCCCGACCCCGCCGACCTGGCCGGGTTGCAGGTCACCGCCGTCTCCGGCACCGCCGAGGCGCGGGATGCGACCGTCCATTGGCTGCGCCCGGTGCCGCCGGTGCAGGTGCCGGTGGCGACGGCGAGCTTCTCGCTGGACCAGATCCTGATCCGCGCGCCCGGCGGGCGCCAGCCGGTGGCCAGTCCGGCGCCCGGCGGCGCGCCCGTTCCCACGCTGGAGATGCGCGAGAGCACGGTCCGGTTCTTCGATTTCGACAAATTCCCCGGCCAGGCCGAGATCGTCGCGCAGGCCGCCGGCGGCCTGCCCGAGCTGCTGACCCTGCTGCGCAACCCGCGCCTGAAGCTGTTCGAGAAGCGCAAGCTCGAGCTGACCGCGCTCGGCGGGCAGGCGGAGGCGCGGCTCAGCCTCGGCTTCCAGCTCCTCGATTCCCTGCCGGCGGAGGAGCTGCGGATCCGCGCGACCGGGCGCGTCACCGATGGCCGCCTCGCCGAGGGGCTCGCGGGCAAGGGCGTCGAGCGCGCCAATCTCGACGTCACCGCCGACACCGAGGCGCTGAAGGTGCAGGGCACGGCGAGCCTCGGCGACATCGCGCTCCGCCTCGGCATCGACATGGATTTCCGCGCCGGGCCGCCGAGCCAGGTGATCGAGCGCGCGACCGTCACCGCCGCGCAGGCCGAGCCGCGCCAGCTCGCGGCGCTCGGCCTGGATGCGGGGGCGTTGCTCGAGGGCGGCACGGTCGCGCTCGACATCCGGGCGGAGAAGCGGCGGAGCGGCCAGGGCCAGGCCGCGATCCGGGCCGATCTCTCCCGGGCGCGGCTCGGCCTCGCCGCGCTCGGCTGGTCGAAGGCGCCGGGGGTGGAGGCGAGCGCCGAGGCCACGCTCCGGCTCGATGCCACGGGCGTGACCGGGATCGATCCGATCCGCGTCGATGCGCCGGACCTCCGCCTGCGCGGCAGCGCGCGGCTCGGCCCCGAATTCCGGCTGAACCAGGCGCAGGTGACCGAGGGGCAGCTCGGCGCATCGCGCTTCGCCGCGAGCCTCGCCCGACCGGCGCGGGCGGGCGCACCCTGGACCCTGGCGCTGCGCGGACCGGTGCTCGATCTGCGCCCGGCGCTGGAGGCGGACCGGACCCCGGCGCGTTCCGGCGCGGCCCGGGATCCGGCCGACCCGCCGCTTGCCCTCGACCTCCGCTTCGAGCGGGTGGTGCTGGGCGGGCGGGGGGAGCTGCACGGCGTCGCGGCGACGGCGCGCACCGATGAGCATGGCGTGCTGCGCGAGGCCGAGGCCTCCGGCCGCACCGCGGCGAGCGCCGAGGGGGGCGGCGCGCTGTCCTTCAGCCTCACCCCGCGCGGGCAGGAGCGGCAGCTGCGGCTGACCGCGGCCGATGGCGGCGCCTTCCTCGAGGCCGTCGACCTGACCGGGGCGATCCGCGGCGGGCGGCTGAGCGTGAACGCGACCTATGCCGATCCGCGGCCGGGCGCGCCGCTCTCCGGCACGGCCGAGCTCGACGATTTCGTCCTCCGCGACGCGCCGGGCTTCGGCAAGCTGCTGCAGGCGATCACGGTCTATGGGGTAATCGAGGCGATGCAGGGCGGCTCGGGCCTGACCTTCATGCGCCTGGTCGCCCCCTTCAGCCTGACGCGGCAGGAGCTGGCGCTGACGGAGGCGCGGGCCTTCTCGGCCTCGCTCGGCCTGACGGCCAAGGGGCGGATCCTGCGCGAGCAGAAGCGGGTCGAGCTCGAGGGCACGGTGGTGCCGGCCTATTTCTTCAACCAGCTGCTGGGGAACATCCCGATCCTCGGGCGGCTGTTCAGCCCGGAGCGGGGCGGGGGCCTGTTCGCCGCCACCTACCGGATCCAGGGCCCGCTCGCCGATCCCACCGTCTCGGTCAACCCGCTGGCGGCGCTGACGCCGGGCTTCCTGCGCGGCGTCTTCGGGCTGGGTGGCGGCGAGCAGGGCGGCGGCGGCACCCATGCCGCGCCGCCGCCGGCGGCGTTCGGGGAGCGCTGATGCCGCGCCGTCCCGCCGGACGGATCAGCGGATGAGGGCGGGGGGAAGAAGACACGTCTTCCCCCCACCAGCCCCCCATCATCGTTTTCTGGCACCGGGCCCTGGGGGGCGGGATGGGTGCTTCCGCGCGTTCAGCCGGCGGCGCGCACCAGCACGTGGCGCTTGCGCCCGAGCGAGAGCTTGGCCGCGCCGTCCCGCAGATCCGCCGCGGTGACCGGCTGCATCGGGTCGGTCACCGGGGCGTCGTTCAGCCGCACGCCGTTCTGCGCCACCAGCCGCCGCCCCTCGCCCTTGCTGGCGACAAGGTTGGCCACGGCGAGCAGGTCGATCACCGTCGCCGGCAGCGCCGCGGTGACGCTCGGCAGGCTCTCGGCGGCCTCGCCCTCCTCGAAGGTGCGCCGCGCGGTCTCGGCGGCATCCGCGGCCGCGGCGGCGCCATGCAGCAGCGCCGTCGCCTCCGTCGCCAGCACCTTCTTCGCCTCGTTCACCTCCGCGCCCCGGAGCGCGGCCAGCCGCCGGACCTCCTCCATCGGCAGGTCGGTGAAGAGGGCGAGGAAGCGGCCGACATCGGCGTCCTCGGCGTTGCGCCAGAACTGCCAGTAATCGTAGGGCGCGAGCCGGTCCGGGTTCAGCCAGACGGCGCCGGAGGCCGTCTTGCCCATCTTCGCCCCCGACGCCGTGGTCAGCAGCGGCGTGGTCAGCCCGAAGGCCTCCGCATGGCCCGTCCCCTGGGCCATGCGCCGCACCAGGTCGGCGCCCATGACGATGTTGCCCCACTGGTCGGAGCCGCCCATCTGCAGCGTGACGCCTTCCCGGCGATGCAGCTCGAGGAAGTCGTAGCTCTGCAGCAGCATGTAGTTGAACTCGAGGAAGCTCAGCGGCTGGTCGCGCTCGAGCCGGAGCCGCACGCTGTCCATCGTCAGCATGCGGTTCACGCTGAAATGCCGGCCCACGTCGCGCAGGAAGGGGATGTAGCGCAGCTCGTCCAGCCATTCGGCGTTGTCGAGCATGATCGCGTCCGTGCCGCCCGCGCCGAATTGCAGGAAGGGCGCGAAGCTGCGGCGGATGCCGGCCTTGTTTGCCTCGATGATCTCCTCGGTCAGCAGCTGCCGCGCCTCGTCCTTGCCCGAGGGGTCGCCGACCTTGGTCGTGCCGCCGCCGATCAGCACGACGGGCCGGTGGCCGGTGCGCTGGAACAGGCGCAGCAGCATGATCGACATCAGGTGGCCGACATGCAGGCTGTCCGCGGTGACGTCGAAGCCGATATAGGCGGAGACCGGCACGCCGCCGCGCAGCCTCGCGTCCAGCGCGGCCGTGTCGGTGATCTGGTGGACGTAGCCGCGCTCCTGCGCGGCGACGAGGAAGTCGCTGGTCGCCCCGGTGCTCATGGCGCTCTCCGCCGGCGGGCGCTTCGGCCTTGCCCCGCCGGGCGGCGGTGCCTAAGGCAGCCCGCCGCCGGGCGTCAACCGGCGCCCGCCAAGGGGCTGATTCCGGCGAGGTTTCGCGATCGATGCTGCGCACCATCGGGCTGATGAGCGGCACCTCGCTGGACGGCGTCGACGCCGCCTGGGTGGAGACGGACGGCGAGCGCGTGGCCCGCACCGGCCCCGCCGTCACCCTGCCCTACGACGACGCGCTGCGGGCCGAGCTCCGCCGGCTGCTCGACGTCGTCGCCGGACTGCCCGGCGCATCCCTCGCGCGCGACCCGGTCGGCCTGCCGCCCGGCCACCCCGAAGCCCCCGCCCTCGCCGACGCGCTGCGCCGGCTGACCGATCGCCATGCCGAGGCGGTCGCCCGCGTGCGCGCCGAGGCCGGCGTCGCGCCCGACCTGATCGGCTTCCATGGCCAGACCCTGCTGCACCGGCCGGCCGAGCGGCTGACCTGGCAGGGCGGCGACGCGGCGCTGCTCGCGCGGCTCTGCGGCGGGGTCCCGGTCGCGCATGATTTCCGCAGCGCCGACGTGGCGGCGGGCGGGCAGGGGGCGCCGCTGGTGCCCGTGGTGCATGCCGCGCTGGCCGACGGCCTGCCCCGGCCGCTCGCCGTGCTCAATCTCGGCGGCGTCGGCAACGTCACCTGGATCGGCGGCGATGGCCGGCTGGTCGCCTTCGACACCGGCCCGGCCAATGCCCCGATCGACGATTGGGCGCGGCGGCACACGGGGGATGCCTGCGATCGCGACGGCCGGCTCGCGCGCGCCGGGCGGGCGGCGCCGGGCGTGCTGGCCCGCCTCGCGGCGCATCCCTACCTGGCGGCGCCGCCGCCGAAATCCCTCGACCGGCTGGAGTTCCACCGCGCGCTGGAGGCGGCGGGACTCGATGCGCTCTCTCCGGCGGATGGCGCGGCGACGCTGACCGCCTTCCTCGCCGCCTGCGTCGCGGCCGCGGCGCGGCATCTGCCGGAGCCGCCGCGCCGCTGGCTGGTCACCGGCGGCGGGCGACGGAACCCGGCGGTGATGCAAGCGCTGGCCGCGTCGCTGCCCGGTGTCCCGGTCGCGCCGGTGGACGCCGTCGGCTGGGATGGCGACGCGCTGGAGGCGCAGGCCTTCGGCGTGCTCGCCGCCCGCGTCGCGCGGGGGCTGCCGCTGACCTTCCCGGGGACGACCGGCGCGCCGCGCCCGCTGCCCGGCGGGCGAATCCACGGCGCCGCCTGATCCGCCCGGCGCGAACCGAGGCCCGCCGGTCATCCCACGCACCGCGACCTGCGGCCGGCAGGGCCGGCCGAGGACCCGGGAGCGGCCTCCCGGAGGAGGCGGGTCACCAGTCCCGGGTC
>CAZMCV010000108.1:0-13992 GCA_964564645.1 uncultured Acetobacteraceae bacterium | reverse complement strand
CGATCCCGCGCGGCCGGAAGCGGCGGGGCCGGGCCTTGCCGGGGGGGAGCGCACCCCTGCCCCGCCGCCCCGCCTCCCGGCGGCGCATGCGGAGGCGGTGCGGCTGGCCGCCGCCGCGCTGGCGGGACGCCGGATCGACTGGCACGGGCCCTTCCCGCCCCATGCCGATGCGCTGACCCTCGACCTCTTCGGCCCCGGCGATGTCCGGCCGGTCTGGGAGCGCAACCGCTGGGCGGAGCTGCCCCTCCTCGCCCAGGCCGCGCGGCTCGACCCTTCCGCGGGCCATGCGGCGCGGGCGGCGGCGCTGCTCGGCGAATGGGACGCCGCCAACCCCGCCTTCCGCGGACCGAACTGGGCCTGCGGGCAGGAGGCGGGGCTGCGCCTCCTGCATCTCGGCCTCGCCCTGGCGCTGCTCGAGGCCACGCCGGACGATGCGGCCAGGCGCCTGGTCGCGCGGCATGCGCGCCGGATCGCCGCCACCCCGGCCTATGCCGCGGCGCAGGACAACAACCACCCGGTCTCGGAGGCGGCGGGGATGCTCGTCGCGGGCCTGCTGCTGGACGACCGGGCGCTCGCCGGGCGGGGCGCGGCGCGGCTGGATGCGGCGCTGCGGCGGCTGGTCGCGCCCGACGGTGCCTTCGCCCAGCCCTCGACGGGCTATCACCGGCTGCTGCTCGATGTCGTCGCCATCGCGGTCTGGCTCTCGGCCCGGGCGGGCGGGCCGCTTCCCGGCGCGGCGGCGATGGCCCGGGCGGCGGCGGCCACGCGCTGGCTGGCCCGGCTCGCCTGCCCCGAGACCGGGGCGCTGCCGCGGATCGGCCACCAGGACGGCTCGGCCTTCGCCGATCTCTCGCGCCGCGGGCCGGAGGATGCGCGCGGCAGCCTGGAGCGGGCGGCCCGGCTGCTGGCCGGGGGAGGCTCGGCCGGCTTCGCCGAGGATCCGGGCTGCGCCTGGCTCGCCCTGCCGTCCCCGGCCGCCGCGCCCTGGCCGGTGGAGGCGCGCTGGCGGAGCGAGGGCTTCGCGGGGTGGCGCGTCGGGGCGGCGCGGGCGGTGCTGCGGACCGCGGCGCCGCTGCGCTTCCGGCCCGGGCAGGCGGACCTGCTGCATCTCGAGCTGTGGGACGGCCCGGTCTCCCTGCTCCGCGACGGGGGGACGGGGGCCTACAACCCGCCGCCGGAACAGGCCTGGTGGCATGCGCATTTCACCGGGACGGCGGCGCACAACACCATCACCTTCGACGGGGCGGACCAGATGCCGCGGGTCGGGCGATTCCTGTTCGCCCGCTGGCCGCGCGGCGGGACGCTGCCGGATGGCGCCTGGATCCGCGACCATCGCGGCCGCCGCCATGCCCGCACGGTCCGCCCCGATCCGGACGGGCGGGGCTGGACGGTCGAGGATGTGGTCGAGGGGCGGTTCGAGGAGGCGGCGCTGCGCTGGCGCCTCGATCCGGACCAGGGCTGGCGTCCGGCCGAAGAAGGGCCCGGCCTGGTGGTCGGCCGGGCGGGCCGCCTGGCCGTCTCGGCCGACCACCCGGTGGCGGTGACGCTGGAGCCGGGCTGGGAAAGCCCGTTCTACGGGGTGGTCCATCCGGCGCCGGTGCTGGTCGCGCGCCTCCGCGGCGGTTCCGGCCGCGTGACCCGTGCCCGGCTGGTGACGCGCATCCTGCTGGCGGCCCGGTGCGAGGCCACCCATCCCATCGCCGAATTGGGTGCAGAGATGGCCCTTCACTCCTCCTCAGGTTGAATTTCCCGTGCTGCATGCCCTTATCGCCCGGTGTTGCGTTCGGCGGGAACGGCATGCCGCTTGAAGCGGTGCTCCGGGGCGTCTGGGCCTGGCGCTGGCGCGTGGCGCTCGCGGCGCTGCTGCTCTACGCCGGCGGCGCGGCGCTGATCCTGACCTGGCCACGCCTCTACCAGGCCCAGGCCGTGGTGGCGCCGGCCGAGACCACGGGCATCGCCACCTCCACCCTGCTCGCCACCATGCCGGTGATGGGCGGCGGGGCGCTGCTCGATACGCGCCCCTCCGGCAATTTCGCGGTCTACCTGGATGCGCTGCGCGCGCCCGAGGCCGCGGCGATGCTGGCGCGCGACACCGACCTGCTGGCCGAACTGACCGCGCGGCGCGGAGAGGGCGTGGCGGGCGCGCTCCGCCGCCTGCTCGGCCTGCGCATCCAGGCCGATCTCGACGATGCCGACACCTGGCTCGACCGCAGCCTCGCGGCGACCCAGGGGGTGGCGACGGTGACCTTCACCCTCACCCTCGCCCACCGGGACCGCGAGGCGGCGCTCGATGCGCTGCGGCGGCTGCACGCGGCAGCCGAGGCCAAGGTGCGCGCCGACATCGCCGAGCTCGCCCGCCGGCG
Organism: uncultured Acetobacteraceae bacterium; assembly: GCA_964564645.1. GTDB lineage: Bacteria > Pseudomonadota > Alphaproteobacteria > Acetobacterales > Acetobacteraceae > CAZMCV01. The sequence continues at coordinate 11,629 of CAZMCV010000108.1, read as the reverse complement.
CATCGGCGCGATCGAGGCGCGGCTGGCCGCCGAGCGCGACCTGTATCTTCGCAACGTGCTGTACGAGCTGCTCGGCCAGCAGCAGCGCGCGGCGATGGTCGTGGCCTCCGAGGAGGCGGTGGCGGCGCGGCTGGTGTCCGCCCCCATGGTGGGCATCCGCCCGGTGATCCCGAACCGGCCGCTGCTGCTGCTGATGCTGGCCGTGGCGGCGCCGATGGCGGTCGCGGCAGGCGCGGTCGGGCTGGTCCTGCTCGGCCTCGGCCCGCCCCTGGCCCCGCGCGAGGCGGCACCGGTCGTGGCCTTCGGGCCGCCGCGCCGCGCCTCGGGGGCGGGCGATTGAGCGCGAGCCTCGGCATCGCCGCCCCGCCGCGCCCGGCGGCGGCGGCCCTCGTCGCGGGCGGGACGGGCATCGCCGCCGCCATCCTGCAGAATGCCGGGGCGCTGAAATCCCTGCCCTGGCTCGCCGCCCTGCCGGTGGACCTGACCCTGCTGGCCGCGCTCGCCCTGCTGCCGGGAATGGCGCTGCTGGCGGCGGCGCGGCGCTGGCGGCTCGATCCCGCCCTGGCCTGGCCGCTGGCGGGCGCGGCGGGGCTCTGGCTCTGGCTGGTGCTGGCGGGGGCCTGGAGCCCCTCGCGCACGGTGCTGGCCGAGAAGCTGCCCCAGGTGGTGCTGGCGGGGCCGATCCTCCTCCTGGCCGGGATGCTGGTGGGGGGCGAGGCCCAGGCGCTCCGCCGCCTGGCCGGCGCGGCGCTGCTCATCGGGATCGCCGTCGGCGGCGGCATCACGCTCGGCCTGGCGACCGATGCGGTGGTGCTGGGGGGCGAGCCCGGGGCCGACCCGACGCGCGTGCGGGTGCAGTACCAGATCGCCGGGCTCGCCATCGCCGCGTCCGGGGGGGTGGCGGCAGTGGGGATGGTCACGGCGACGGGGCGCCTCGCGCGCGGGCTCTGGTTCGGCCTGACGGGCGCGCTGGCGGTGGCGGTGCTGGTCCCGGGCGGGCGGCTGGGCCTGATCGGGCTCGGCCTGGGCGTGCTGCTGGCGCCCGCGCCGGTCCTGGCGCGGCGGACCGGGGCGGGCGCCGCGCTCGCCTGGATCGGCATCGGCGGGGCGGCGGGGCTCGCCCTCCTGCTCCTGCTCGCCGACCTGCCGGACCTGGCGAAGGGCCTGGAGACGCTGGAGCGGCTGTTCGGCGACCCCAACACCACCACCTCGGCGCGGGTGGTGCTGTGGGAGGAGGCGCTGCGCTGGGCCGGCAACGCCGCGCCCTTCGGCCTCGGCACGGCGGGCTTCACCATCGCCGCGGGCTTCGGCGACGACCGCGCCCTCTACCCCCACAACCACGCGCTGGAGGCGCTGGCCGAGGGCGGGCTGCCGGGACTGGCACTCTGGCTTCTGGCCTTCGGCGGGGGCGTCCTGCTGGCGCTGCGCCAGGCGCTGTCGGGGCGCGTGGCGGCGCGGCGCGCGGCGCTGGTCGCGGCGCTGACCATCCCGGTGGCGCTCTCGGCGATGGTCTCGACGGATCTGGGCAACCGGATGGTGTGGTTCGCCCTGGGGCTGCTGCTGTCGCTGGGGGTGGAGGCGGAGGCGCGGGATGGGTGAGGGCGGGAAGGCCAGGGGAAGAAGACACTTCTTCTCTCGGACCCCCATCATCGCTTTCTGGCCCTTCTCCGGGGTGGTGGGTCGGGCCGTGCCACGGGGGCCGAGGGTGGGGCGGCGCGGGGGGGCCTATGCGCGGGGCGGCAAGCGGCTCTTCGATGCGCTGGGCGCGGCGGCGCTGCTGCTGGCGCTGGCGCCGGTCATCCTGGCCGTGGCGCTGGCGGTGCGCTGGGCCCTCGGGCGGCCCGTGCTGTTCCGCCAGCGCCGCGCGGGATTGGGCGGTGTGCCCTTCACCCTGCTGAAATTCCGCAGCATGGCGGAAGGGCCCGGCGAGGATGCCACGCGGCTCGGCGCCTTCGGGCGAAGGCTGCGCGCGAGCGGCCTCGACGAGCTGCCGCAGCTCCTCAACGTGCTGCGCGGGGAGATGAGCCTGGTCGGGCCGCGGCCGCTGCTGCCGGAATACGAAGCGCGCTACGGCCCGGCGCAGCGGCGGCGCCTGCGCGTGCGCCCGGGCCTCTGCGGGCTGGCGCAGGCGGAGGGGCGGAACGCGGTGCCCTGGGCGCGACGCCTGGCGCTGGACGCGCACTATGCCTCCGTGCCGCCGAACCTGGCGGGGGATGTCGCGCTGATGCTGCGCTGCCTGGTCCTGGTGCTGCGCGGGCGGGGCGCGGCCGCGCCGGGGCACGCGACGATGCCGGCCTTCCAGGGCACGCCCCCGGGGCTGGGAATGGCCACCGGCGGAACGGGGGCGGCGGGTCGGCACGACCACCCTGCGGGGCTTGCCGCAGGCGCCGGGCGATCGACCCTGGCGCCCTGACCTCTCCGGGCTAGTAGGCGAGCAGGTTGTCGCGGAACATCGCGTGCTCGTAAGCCCGGCGCACCAGGCCGCGCTGCTGCAAGGCGGGGACCAGGCCTTCGGTGATCTCGGCCGCGCTTTTGCGGCTGACATTGGGCAGCGCGATCAGGAACCCGTCGCCGCCGACCGCCTGCATCGCCTCGTCCATCTGCGCGGCGACCGTGTCGGGGGAGCCGACCAGGTCGACGCTCGCCCCCATGCTCGAGTAGTCGATGATCGCCTCGCGCAGCGTGTTCTTGCCGGCCTTGATCAGGAAGTTCTTCAGGCTCGACTGGTGGCCGTTGGTCGAGAGCTCGGCCACCGGCGCATCGAGGTCGTGGCCCGAGAAGTCGATGTTGGTCGTCCAGCCGAGCTGGGCCAGGCGCTGGTCGATGTTGTTCGCCGCCGCGACCCGGCGATGGGCGGCGCGCTCCTGTGCCTCCGCATCCGTCTCGGCGACGATCGGATAGGCCATGAAGAGGATCTTGCAGGTGGAGGGATCGCGGCCGAAGGCGCGCATGTTCCGGTGCACCTCCTGCCGGTAGTCGATCATCGCCTCGATCCCCTTGGGATGGGCGACGATGGTGTCGGCCCATTTCGCCGCCGTCGCGCGGCCCTTCGACGATCCGCCGGCCTGCGCGATCACCGGGCGGCCCTGCGGGCAGGGGCCGGAGTTCAGCGGGCCGCGGCTGGCGTAGTAGTCGCCGCGGTAGTCGATGGTGTGGACCTTGTCGGGGTCGATCAGCACGCCGCTCCTGCGGTCGGCGACGATCGCGCCGGGCTCCCAGGAATCCCAGAGTCGCGTGACGATCTCCATGTACTCGGCCGCCATCTCGTAGCGCCGGTCGTGCTCGGGCAGCTTGTCCATGCCGAAATTCATCGCCGAGAAGTCGGAGCTTCCGGTGACCATGTTCCAGCCCGCGCGCCCGCCCGAGACCTGGTCGAGCGAGCCGACGATCCGCGCGGTGAGGTAGGGGTGGTAGGCGAAGGTCGAGAGCGTCGGCACGATGCCGAGATGGCGCGTGGCCGCGCACATCAGGGTGGCGACCACCGTCGGCTCCTGGCGCGGCACCGACATGCCGTTCTTCAGGAAGATCTCGCGCGAGTTCTTCCAGTTCTGGCCGATGTAGATGCTGTCCTCCAGCAGCATGTAGTCGAAGCCGGCGCGCTCGATCGAGCGCGCCAGGTCGACGAACATGTCGGCCGACATCCACTCCTCGCTGATGTTGCCGGTCCAGGGGGCGCCCCAGGCCTGGATGCTGGAGCCCTGCAGGAACCATCCGAGGTGGAACATGTTGGCGGCCATCAGACTTCTCCGGGTTGGAGGATGGGTTCGGGGACCGGGTCGTGGCGCAGGACCTGGTCGAGGAAGCCTTGCAGCAGCGGCGTGCGGGGCCGCGACAGCGTCGCGGCGGCCGGGCCTTCCTCGACGATGCGGCCCTGGTCCATGAAGGCGACGCGGTCGGCGACGCGCGCGGCGAAGCCGATCTCATGGGTGACGACGAGCATGGTCATCCCGCCCTCCGCCAGGTCGCGCAGCAGCGCCAGTACCTCCCCCACCTTCTCGGGATCGAGCGCCGAGGTCGGCTCGTCGAACAGCATCAAGGCGGGGTCCATCGCCAGCGCGCGGGCGATCGCGACGCGCTGGCGCTCGCCGCCCGAAAGCTCGTGCGGGAACCGGTCCAGCAGCGCGCCGAGGCCGAGGCGCGCCAGCAGCGCCTCCGCCCTCGCCTCCGCCTCGGCGCGGGGGCGCCGCAGCACGACCACTTGGCCGCGGGCGACGTTCTCGCGCGCGGTCATGTGCGGCCAGAGATGGAATGCCTGGAAGACGAAGCCGATGCGCGGGCGGAGCGCGGCGATCTCGCGCGCCGATTGCCGGCGCACCACGCCCCCGCCCGTGACCTCGCGGCCGAAGGGGCGGCCCTCGATCTCGACGCGGCCCTCATCGGGTTCGTCGAGCCAGGAGAGGCAGCGCAGCAGCGTGCTCTTGCCGCAGCCGGAACGCCCGATCAGCGCCACCACCTCCCCCGGCGCGATGTCGAGATAGACGCCGTCGAGCGCGACCATCCGCTGGAAGCGCCGGGTGAGGTTGAAGGCGCGGAGGACATGCGGAAGGGCGGTCATGGCGCGCGGTCCCGCCAGTCGAGGGAGAGGTAGCGCGCGGCAACCGGGCTGCGGCGGACGGCGCCGGCCTGCACCCGGCCGGTGCGGCCCTCGAGCCATGTCGCGCCGGCCGCGATCGCGGTCGCCATCAACCAGTAGAGGCCGGCGACGGCGAAGAAGACCTCGAAGGGTGCGAAGGTCTGGCCCTGCACGACCAGCCCCTCATAAGTCAGCTCGGCGACGGTGATCGAGCTGAGCACCGCCGATTCCTTCATCATCGACAGCGTCGTGTTGGTCGATGGCGGCACCAGGCCGCGCACCACCTGCGGGAAGACGATGTTGCGCATGACCTGCGGCCCGGTCATGCCGATGGCGTGGCCGCTGTCGAACTGCCCGCGCGGGATGGCGAGGATGCCGGCGCGGATCACCTCGGTGTAGTAGGCGCCGGCAAACACCGCGAGCGCGACGGTGCCGGTCACCGCCGGCGGCAGCCGCAGGTCGACGAAGGCGAGGCCGTAATAGACCACGAAGAGCGTGATGATGAAGGGGATGCTGCGCAGCGTCGCGACATAGGCCGCGACCAGGCCGCGCGGCAGCGCCCCCGGCAGCAGCGCGACGAGGGCCATGCCGAGCCCGATCGCGTAGCCGAGCAGGAAGGCGAGGACCGTGACCTGCAGCGTCACCCAGGCGCCGGCGAGGAAGGCCGGGGCATGCGTCACCAGCAGCGTCGGATCGAAGCGCATCGGGATCAGGCCCGCCCGGCGGCGAGCCGGGCCTCCATCGCCTGGCCCGCCCCGCCGATCGCCGCGTTCACCACGAGGAAGACCAGCGCCGCGGCGAGCAGGTTCTCGAAGGGATGGAAGGTGGCGGCGGCCATCTGCTGCGCGGTGCGCAGCACCTCGACCACGGTGATGACGGAGAGCAGCGCCGTGCCCTTCACGATGATGGTGAACTCGGCGATCAGCACCGGCAGGATGCGGCGGAAGAGCTGCGGCAGCACGATGCGCAGCCAGATCGCGCGCGGCGGCAGGGCGAGCGCCGTCGCCGCCTCGATCTGCCCGGGATCGATGGTGCCGAGGCTGCCGCGCATCGCCTCGCTCAGGAAGATCGTCGAGTTGAGCGCGATCGCCAGGATGCCGGCGGTGATCGGGCTGAGGTTCAGCCCGACCGCGGGCAGCGCGTAGTAGCAGAGGAAGATCTGGATCAGCAGCGGCGTGCCGCGGATGAAGCTGATCAGGAAGCCGATCGCGGCGTTGATCGCGCGCCGCTTCCAGGCGCGCAGCACGGTCAGCAGGGTCGCGCCGATCACCGCGAGCAGGATGATGGCGGCGGCGACCTGGAGGTTCGTCTGCACCGCGCGCAGCAGGCGCGGCAGCGCCTGGAGGAACAGCTGGGAATCGAATTCCACGGCGCGTCGGATGCCCGGCTCAGACCGCGCCCTCGGGCAGGTAGCCGCTGTCGGGGATTTCCATGCGCAGGCCGAACCAGCGTTCCTGCAGGCGGTACATGGTGCCGTCGTCGCGCAGCCGGCGGAACACGCCGGAGATGAAGTCGCGCAGGTCGGTGTCCTCCGGCCGGGTCACCCAGGCCACGAAGACCGGCGGCGCATTCTCGTTGGCCGGGCCCAGCAGGGCGAAGACGTTGGGCTGGTTCTTCACCAGCACCGCGATCGGCGGCAGGGACTGGATCACCGCATCGACCTCGCGGCTGGCGAGCGCGACATAGGTCTCGGGGAAGGCGGTGAAGAGGCGAAGGCTCTTGAAGCCCGGCCCGCCGGCGGCCTTCAGCCGTGCATCGAGCGCCTTGGCGACCGGCTCGGCGGCGGAGGCGAGCTGCGTCGCCACGACCTTGCCGTTCAGGTCGGCGGTCTTGGCCATGGGATCGTTCTTGCGCTTCAGCACCCAGGGCATGCCGTCGGCGATCGGCAGGGTGTAGGCGTAGCGCTTGGCGCGCTCGGCATTGATGCTGACGGTCGTCGCCACGAAGTCGAACTTTCCGGCGAGCAGCCCGGGCAGGATGCCCTGCCAGGGCAGGTCGAGCTGCGTCACCTTCACGCCCAGCGCCTTGACCACCTCCGCCAGCAGGTCTGAGCCGTAGCCGATGATCTTGCCGTCCTGGACGAACTCGAAGGGCGGGTATGCGGCCTCGGTGCCGACGGTGACCGTGCCGGTGCGGCGGATGCGCTCCAGCGTCGTCTCGGCCCGCGCCTCGCGGGGCAGCAGACCAATCGCGGGGACGGCCAGGGCCAGCTCGGCGAGGTGACGGCGGCGGATCGGAGGCATGGCGGGTCCTTGGCGCAGGGGAGTGACCATAAAAGCGGCGGATCGGACAAATCAGATGAAATATTGATCCCGAATGTCCCAATCACGAGCTTATCGCCTTTTTCACGGGCAGAAAGGGCTTGAGCGGACACGCATGCTTGTATGATCTGCACGCATGTCCGCTGGCGCCTCCGCGACCCCCCGCATGGATGAACGCCATCTGAGGCTGCTGCGGATCTTCCGCGCCGTCGCCGAGGCCGGCGGCCTGACCGCGGCGGAAGGCCGGCTGCGCATGGAGCGCTCCACCATCAGCCGGCACATCCAGGCGCTGGAGAGGGTGCTGGGCGGGACGCTGTGCGAGCGCGGCCCGTCCGGCTTCGAGCTGACCGAGCTCGGCCGCGCCGCCCTTCAGGCCGCCATCGCGGCTGCAGAATCGCTCGACGCCCTGCGGGACCGGCTGGACCGGGCGCGCGAGGCGATGGAGGGCGAGCTGGGCCTGGGTGTTGCCGAGAGCTGCATCGGCAATCCGGCCTGCAGGCTGCCGCAGGCGATCGCCGCCCTCCGCGACCAGGCGCCCGCGGTCCGGCTTTCCGTCGCCCTTGGCACGGGCGAGGCCCTGCGCCGGGAGCTCGCCGAGAGGCGCCTGCACATCGTCATCGCGGAGATCGCGCCGGATGCCGAGGCGCCCTCTCCCGTCCCGCTGTTCTTCGAGGAGCAGCGCCTTTGCATCCGCGCGCCGGAGGGTGGCGGTCCGCCGCCGGGGGTCGAGGCGCTCGGCGCGCTCGGCTACGGGCTGGCGTCGCGGGAGGGTGACCCGCGCGCCGCACCCCTGGCCCGGCGTCTCGGCCTGGCCAGTGGGGCGACGGCGCGGGGCCTGCCGGGGCTGGCGATGCTGGTGGAAAGCGGCCGCTATGTCGCGCACCTGCCGGCGCATGCCGTCACGGCGCAGTCCGGGCAGGGGCGGCTGGTCGAGGTGCCGGGCGCGGCCGCTTACGCCTATCGCGTCGCCTTCGGGATGATGAGCCTGTCCTCGCCAGGCCTGCCGCGGGTGGGCGCGCTGTTCGCCGCGCTGATGCGCCAGGCTCAGGGTGGGTGAGCGGACGCTCCGCGTCGCGGCAACGGGAGAGCCTGGCGGCCGGGGGTGGGGCGGGCCGAGGGTGGGGCGGGTCCGGGGCTTGTGCGGTGGCCCTTGTTGGGGTGGACGGCCCCACGGCATCGCGTGCCACGGTTGGGTTGTCGATCCTCAACCTGGAGCCGTCCGCCATGGAGGTTAAGCGCATTGCCATCGACACGTCGAAGTCCGTCTTCACGCTGCATGGCGTGGATGCGGCGGGGGAGGTCCGGCTGCGGAAGAACCTGTCCCGCGGCAGGCTGCTGGAGTTCTTCGCCAAGCTGCCGCCGGCCGAGGTGGCGCTTGAGGCGTGCGGGGGCTCTCATCACTGGGGCCGAGAGTTGCAGCGGCTTGGCCATCAGGTGCGGCTGATCCCGCCGCAGTACGTGAAGCCGTTCGTCAAGCGGGCCAAGAACGACCGCAACGACGCCGCGGCGATCAGCGAGGCGGCGGCCCGGCCGGGGATCCGGCCGGTGCCGGTGAAGTCGGCCGAGACACAGGCGGCGCTGCTGGTGCTGCGGACGCGGGAATTGCTGGTGGGCCAGCGGACCCAGGTGGTGAACGCGCTGCGCGGCCACGCCGCCGAGTTCGGGGTGGTGGCGGCGAAGGGCGTCGCCCGGGTGCAGCCGCTCCTGGACGCGTTGGCGGCGGCCGGCCTGCCGGCGCCGGCGCCGGCGATGTTCGCCGTGCTGGGGGCGCGGATCGGCGAGTTGGACGCGCAGATCGCCGCGCTCGATGAGCAGTTGCAGGCCATGCACAAGGCCCATCCGGTCAGCCAGCTGCTGGCCGGCATCCCGGGCGTCGGGCCGCTGACCGCCATCACGCTGACGCTGACCATCGACCCCGGGCACTACGCCTCCGGCCGGCACCTGGCTGCGGCGATCGGGCTTACCCCGCGGGAGCACTCGACCGCCGGCCGGCAGCGCATGGGCGGCATCAGCCGGGCTGGCGACGAACGGCTGCGGCGCCTGCTGGTCACCGGCGCCATGGCGGTGATCCGCTTTGCCAAGCCAGGAGGCAAGTCGGCCTCCGCCTGGTTGCTGTCCTTGCTGGCCCGCAAGCCGCGCAAGGTCGCGGCGGTGGCGCTGGCCAACAAGATGGCCCGGATCGCCTGGGCCATGATGTCGCGTGGAGAAGTCTACCGGCGACCGAGCCTGGCCGCCGCCTGACCAACCGCGCGGCGACGCCACCGGGTGCAGAAGGGCAGAGGGGAGAGATGCTGATCGGTCGAGCCGACGCAGGGGATAGCCCGAGGGTTCCAACGGCCGCTGCAGGCCGCGTCCTTGTTTGGGACCTCTGCGCGGATGCCATCTGGGCCAACGGCCAGGTGCCGCCTCAACAGGCCGGACACATGACCGCTTTCGCACCGTGACCGCATCTCAAGGGTAGCGTCCGCGGAGGTGGTGGAAATTCCGGTTTTGTCTGGGGTGTAGGGCTGGGGTGGCCATCGGACCTGGTGGCTAGGGTGGAGTTGCGAAGCTCCCACCCCTGACCGGCCGAGGACCCGATGACCGACGACAGAATGCCACTCCAGGATCTCCTGGCGAAAGCAGGAGACGGTGACTTCCTGCGCAGCGTCGCCGAGGCGGTGCTGCAGATGTTGATGGAGGCCGACGTGGAGGGCCTGATCGGCGCCGGGCGGCACGAGCGCACCGGCGAGCGGCTGAACTACCGCAACGGCTTCCGCGACCGGACGCTGGACACCCGGCTGGGGTCGCTGCAGCTGCGGATCCCCAAGCTGCGGCAGGGCAGCTACTTCCCGCCCTTCCTGGAGCCCCGCAAGACCTCCGGGAAGGCCCTGGTGGCCGTCATCCAGGAAGCCTGGATCGGCGGGGTCTCGACGCGGCGCGTCGACGACCTGGTGCAGGCCATGGGCCTGACGGGGATATCGAAGTCCACCGTCTCGAAGCTGTGCAAGGACATCGACGAGCGGGTCGGCGCCTTTTTTGACCGGCCGCTGTCCGGTGAATGGCCGTATCTCTGGCTGGACGCCACCTACCTCCGCCAGCGCGAGGGCGGGCGCATCGTCTCCGTCGCGGCCATAATCGCCGTGGCCTGCGATGCCGAGGGGCTGCGCGAGATCGTCGGCCTGCACATCGGCCCGTCGGAAGCCGAGACCATCTGGGCAGCCTTCCTCAAGAGCTTGGTCAAGCGCGGCCTGAAGGGGGTGAAGCTCGTCGTCTCCGATGCCCATGAAGGGGTGAAGGCGGCGATCGCCCGTGTGCTCGGGGCGACATGGCAACGCTGCCGCGTGCATTGGATGAGGAACGCGCTGGCCCATGTCGGCAAGGCCCAGCAGTCCATGGCCGCTGCCGCGCTGCGCCAGGCTTTCCTGCAGCCCGACCAGGCGGGCGCGCGGCAGATCTGGCGCCATGTGGCCGATCAGCTCCGCCCCCGCTGGCCGAAGCTCGGCAAGCTCATGGACGACAGCGAGGACGACGTGCTGGCCTACATGGCGTTCCCGCCGCAGCACAGGACCAAGCTGCACTCGACGAACCCGCTGGAACGCTTGAACAAGGAGGTGAAGCGCCGCGCCGACGTCGTCGGCATATTTCCCTCAGAAGCCTCCATCTCGTTGGACGCAGTGCGTCCAACCATCGGCGCCGTGCTGCTCGAGGCCAATGACGAGTGGCAGATGCAGCACCGCTATATGGGCGTCGAGGCCATGGACGAGATGCTCAACCCAGCGCCCACCAACGAAACCCTGCAACTTCCACCCAAGGCCGCCTGAGCCGTGGCCACCTCAAGCCCAGCAGCATTTTCCACCACGTTGACGGACGCTACCATCTCACAAGCCAAAACCCTTGCACTCGGGGGGGGCGTCCACACATGGATTTCGGACAGGCAGGTGAGCTCGGTTCGCCTGTGAGAAAGACGGCCCCGGATGACGGGCAAGCGGACCTGGTACTCGGCGGAGTTCAGGGCGAAGGTGGCGCTGGAAGCGCTGCGGGGTGAGCTGACGACAGCGCAGCTGGCGGCCAAGCAGGGCATTCACCAGACGATGGTGGATGGGCGACGCGCAAGGTGCTGGCCTGGCGGATGTCGAACACGATGGAAGTGGAATTCTGTCCGGAGGTGCTCGAGGAGGCCATGGCGCGGTTCAGGCGGCCGGAGATCTTCAACACCGATCAGGATAGCGAGTTCACCTCGCCGCGGTTCACCGGCCTGCTGCAGCAGGCCGGAGTACGCATCGCGATGGACGGTCGCGGCCGCTGGATAGACAATGTCTTCATTGAATGGCGGTGGCGCAGCCTGAAGTACGGGTGCGTCTACCTACATGCCTTCGAGACCGGCTCGGAGCTGCGGGCCGGGCTGTCGAAGTGGATCGGGCACCACAATACCAGACGTCGACATTCGGGCCTGGACGGCAGAACCCCGGACGAGGCGTATGGGATGAATGCGGTGACGAGATTGGCGGCCTGACGGAAACCAGGACCGAGCTTATTTTGGCCGTTGAGCTGTCCGACGAATAGGGTCCACCTCATGCACCCGAAACCGCAAGGACCACGGGCTGGAAAACCTCACCATCCTCAGGAAGCTCGCCCTCAACCTCCTGCGGTCCGCCAGGCCAGACCTCTCCGTCCGGCGCAAGCGAAAGCGATCCGGCTGGTCCGACGACTTCGCAAGGACCATCCTCGGCCAAATGCAATAGCCCTGGGGAGTGAGGACAGGGCAATCGCTTGAAGGTCGTCGGGATTCCCGTCCCGCCTGAAGTCTGAATCA
>CAZMCV010000107.1:0-14072 GCA_964564645.1 uncultured Acetobacteraceae bacterium | reverse complement strand
CAGACCACCGGGAAGACCTCGCTGTCCATCGGCGCGCCATGCGGCGGCGCCTCGGGCGGGGCGGGCGGGCTCTCGATGCCCTTGCGGCGGAAGAACACCGCGTCATCTCCCGTCCAGCGCGCGGAGACCGCGCGGCGCCGCACCTGCCCGCTGCGGTTCCCCGGCGCCCCGTGCAGGGTCAGCCCGTGGAAGGCGACGCAGTCGCCGGGCTCCAGGTCCCAGCCCAGCAGTGTGTAGGCATCGCGGTTCGCCGGCACGTCCGGCACCGGCAGGAAGCGCGGATCGTCCGAGGGGTGGTCGGCGGAATCGGCGAAGCGCTTGGGCTTGTACCACTCGCCCTTGCGGTGGGACCCGGCGACATATTCCACCCCGTTCTCCCGCGTCACGGGGTCGAGCGGGATCCAGAGCGAGCAGACGTCCCACCCCTCGACGGTCCAGTAGGGCTGGTCGTTGTGCCAGGGGGTGGGCTCCTCGGTGCCCGGCTCCTTCACCAGCACATGCTCGTGGAACAGGTTGACCTTGCCGCTGCCCATCAGCGCGCCGGCGATGGCGGCCGCGGGGGAGTGGCGCAGGAAGGCCTCGTATTCCGGGATGCGCCGCCAGGAGCAGTAGTCGCCGAAGAACATCCCCGGCCGCCCCTCCGGCGTGTAGCGCTTGCCATAGGGGCCGGGCTCGCGGAGGTTCCGCTCCACCCCGGCGGCCAGCAGCGCCACCCAATGCGGGGCCAGGGCGCCGCGCACCACCACCGCGCCGTCGCGCCCATAGGCGGCGATGGTCTCGGCATCGACGATCCCGGTCATGGCGGGGCCCTCCTCGACCGCCAGGGTATGGGCGCGCGGGGGCCGGAACAAGCGGCCCAGGCCTGGTCCGGCGCAACGCGATGTTCATCGGGGCCGGGTTCTTCTGGACGCGCCAGCGAGGGGCCTTACATCGCCGCCATGAACCCGACCCGCGCCGCCTTCCTCGCCCATTGCCGCGACAGCCTCGACGCGTTGCGGCGCGAGGGCCGCTATCGCGAATTCGCCCGGCTCGAGAAGCGCGCCGGCGATTTCCCGCGCTACCTCTGGCACGCCCCGGACGGGGTGGTGCGGGAGGTCACGGTGTGGTCCTCCAACGACTATCTCGGCATGGGCTGCCACCCGGCGGTGCGGGCGGCGGCGGCGGAGGCGGCGCGGACCCATGGCGCGGGCGCCGGCGGCACGCGCAACATCTCCGGCACCTCCCCCCTGCACGCGGCGCTGGAGGCGGAGCTGGCCGCGCTGCACGGCAAGGCGCAGGCGCTGCTCTTCGGCAGCGGCTACATCGCCAACCAGGCCGGCATCGCCGCGGTGCTGGAGGCGCTGCCGGGCTTCCATGTCTTCTCGGACGCCAAGAACCACGCCTCGATGATCGCCGGCATGCGCGGCGCGAAGGGCGCGGTGCGGCATGTCTGGAAGCACAACGACCTCGCGGACCTGGAGGCGAAGCTGGCCGCCGCCCCGCCCGGCGCGCCCAGGCTGATCGCCTTCGAGAGCGTCTATTCGATGGATGGCGACATCGCCCCGATCGGCGCGATCTGCGACCTGGCCGAGCGCCACGGCGCCATGACCTACCTCGATGAGGTCCATGCCGTCGGCCTCTATGGCGAGACCGGCGGCGGCATCGCCGAGCGCGACGGGGTGGCGCACCGGGTCGACCTGATCGAGGGGACCCTGGCCAAGGGCTTCGGCGTGCTCGGCGGCTATCTCGCGGGCGAGGCGGATATGGTCGACTACATCCGCAGCGTCGCCGGTGGCCTGATCTTCACCACCGCCCTGCCGCCACCGGTCGCGGCGGCCGCGCTCGAAAGCGTGCGCATCGTCCGCCGCACCCCCGCGCTGCGCGCGGGCCTCGCCGCGCGCGCGACGGCGCTGAAGGCCGCGCTCGACGCCGCCTTCCTGCCGCGGATGCCGGGCCCGAGCCACATCGTGCCCGTGATGGTGGGGGAGGCCGGGCGGTGCCGCCAGGTCGCGCGCCGCCTGCTGGAGGAGCACGGCATCTACGCGACGCCGATCAACTACCCGACCGTGCCGCGCGGGACGGAGCGGCTGCGCCTCTGCGCCACGCCCTTCCACACGGATGCCATGCTCGCGGAGCTGGTCGGGGCGCTGCGCGCCGTGCTGGGCGGCCAGGCCATGGCGGTTGCCGCCGAATAGGTCGCTGCGGCCCCGCCCCTGACCGGCCCCGCGCGCCTGCGCTATGCTGCGCCCGCCATGGCAGACCTGACCCTCGCCGACCTGCTCGCGCCCGTGACGCCGGAGCGCTTCTTCGCCGAGTTCCATGACCGCCAGCCGCTGCATGTCCGCGGCGAGGCGGCGAAATTCGCCGCCGTCCTGTCCTGGCGGGGCCTCAACCGCCTGCTCGACATGACGCATGCCTGGACGGCGCATTCGCTGCAGCTCTACCTCGATGGCAGCAAGGTCCCGCCGGAGCAGTACTGCGTGCGCGCGACCGGGCGCGACGCGAACGAGCCGGTGCTGCAGCCCGTCGCGGCCCGGGTGCAGGACTGGATCCGCCGCGGCGCCAGCGTGGTGATGAACGACGTGGACAGCCTGACGCCGGGGCTCGCCGCGGTCTCCTCGGCGCTCGAGGCGGCGGGGCTCGGGAAGGCGCAGGGCAACGTCTACATCTCCTGGCAGAGCCACAAGGCCTTCCCCGCCCATTACGACACCCACGACGTCTGGGCCGTGCAGGTCGAGGGCGAGAAGACCTGGAACGTGTGGGAGGGCCGCGCGGACTGGCCGATCCCCCACCCGGTCTTCCGCAGCCAGACCCAGTCGCAGCACGAGCAGGCGAAGAAGGGGCTGCGCGCCAGGGTGCTGATGAAGCCGGGCGACCTGCTGTACCTGCCGCGCGGCTGGTACCATGACGCGCTGGCCGAGGCGCCGGCCTCCGTCCACATCGCCTATGGCGTGCACGCGCCGCTCGGGATGGACCTGATGAACATCCTGGTGGAGCGCGTGCTCTACGACACCGAGTTCAGGAAGCCGCTGCCGCGGCAGGACGGGACCGCCGCGGCCAGGTTCGCGCTGACCACGCGCGCCGGGCAGCTCGGCCAGCGCCTGGCGGAGCTCGCGAAGGACCCGAAGGTGATGGAGGTGCTGGAGCGCTTCGTCGCCGACTACCGCTTCGCCCGCGGCGGCTACGACCTGCTCGCCGCGCGCGGCCTGGCGGCGCCCGCGGCCGCCCAGGCGGGCACGGAGGCGCCGAGCTTCCGGGTCATCGCCCAGGGTGCGAAGCCGGTGCGCCGCGGCACCGAATGGGTGCTCAAGACCTCGCAGGGCGCGCTGCCGCTCGCGCCGGCGGAGGCCGAGGCGGCGGGCTGGCTGCTGGCGCGCCCGGACGTGGCGGAGCCCGAATTGCGCGCCGCGCACCCGGCGGTCGACGCGGCCGCGCTGATCGGTCGCCTCAGGCAGGCCGGGCTGCTGGCGGAGGCGGCGTGATCGCGGCCTTCGCGCTGGCCGCCGCGCTGCTGATCGGCCCCGCCCCCGCCGCCTTCGCCCAGCCGCGCCCCTTCCAGTGCATCGGCGCCGAGCAGCTCGAGGACGACGTCTTCGCCATTCCCTTCGCCCGCGGCGCCGCCGCGCCGGGAGAGGCGGCGAAGGGCAACCTCGCCGCCGCGGCGGCGCTGGCGAGGCGCGAGCCGGAGCGGAATCTCTGCATCCTCGGCCATGCCGGGCCGCAGGAGGGCGGGGCGCAGACCGGCATCCAGCTAGCGGCCCGGCGCGCCGGGGCGGTCGCCGACGCGCTGGCCAAGCTCGGCGTCGCGCGCGACCGCATCCGCGCCGAGGCCCGCCGTGCCGCCTTCGCCCGCCCGGGCGAAGCGGTGCCGATGGAACGCAGCGTGACGGTGGTGCTGCTGCCGGCGCCGCCTTGACCGCTCACTCCGGCGCCGGCCAGCGCCCGGCCCAGGGCTCCGCCCGCTCCCACTCCGCCCCCATCGCGCAGAGCAGCCCGTCCGACCCGGCCGGCCCCACCAGCTGGAAGCCGATGGGCAGGCCGGTCGTGCCCGGCTCGGCGGGCAGGGCAAGGCCCGGAAGCCCACCGAGATTGGCGAAGTTCGTGAACACCGCATGCCCGCGCGGGCCCACCTTCTGCTCCGCGATGGTCGGCGGCGCCACCTGGTCCGCCGGCCAGGGCAGCGCCGCGGCCGAGGGGGTCAGGATCAGGTCGAAGCCGGAGGAGGCGAAGAAGGCCGCCATGCGGCGGCGGAACGCCGCGATGCCCTCCACCGCGCCGAACAGCGTGCTTGCCGGCATCGCGGCGCCGGCGGCGGCCATGTCCCGGAGCATCGGCGCCTCGGGCATGGCCCCGCCGCGCGCCGCCAGCAGCCAGGCGAGGCCGGCCTGGCCGATCGGGCCGAACACCGCGTTGACCTCGTCGATGTCGAAGGGCGGCGCGCCCTCCTCCACCGCGTGGCCGAGGGTCGAGAGGCGGTGCGCCGCCTGCGCGACACGCTCCGTGATCTCGGGATCGACCGGGTGCGCGCCGAAGCGCGGCACGAACAGGATCCGCAGGCGGGGCGGCGTCGCCGGCACCGTGAAATCCGGCAACCCGCGCGAGGCCGGGTCGCGCGGATCGGGCGCGGCCAGCAGCGCGGTCAGCGCCACCAGATCGCCCATGGTCCGCGCGATCGGCCCGATCTGCTCGAGGTCGAGCAGGATCGCCGGCAGCCCGTCGCAGCGCGGGATGCGTCCGGGCGTCGGCTTCAGCCCGACCAGGCCGGTGTGGGAGGCCGGCCTGCGGATCGACCCCCCGCCATCCGTGCCGAGCGCGACCGGCCCCATCCCCGAGGCCACCGCCGCCACCGCCCCGCCGGAGGAACCGCCCGGCGTCAGCCGCCGGTCCCACGGGTTGCGGGTGACGCCGTGGACCGTGTTGTCGGTGTAGCCCTGCAGGGTGAATTCGGGGACGTTGGTCTTGCCCAGCACCACCATCCCCGCCGCGCGGGCGCGCGCCACGGGAAGCTCGTCCCGCGCGGGGAGGTGGTCGCGGAAGACCGGGCTGCCCCAGGCGCAGGGGAGCCCCGCCGCCGCGATGTTGTCCTTGACCGTCAGCGGCACGCCATCGAGGGCGGACAGCGGCAGGCCGTCCCGCCAGCGCGCGGCGCTCGCCTCGGCCGCCGCGCGGGCGGGCCCCTCGTCCAGCGCGACGATCGCGTTCAGCGCGGGGTTCAGCCGGGCGATGCGCGCCAGCACGGCGTCCAGCGCCTCGACCGGCGAGAGGGCGCGGCGCGCATAGAGGCCGGCGAGCGTCCGGGCCGGGAGCAGCGCGGGATCGGTCATGGCAGGATCCCCCGCAGCCGCGCCATGGCGGACGCCGCCTCCGCCGCCATGCGCCGCACCACCGCGCCGGCGGGCTCGACCGCGTCGATCAGCCCGACACATTGCCCGCCCCAGACATAGCTCTCGGCCAGGTCGCCCTCGGCGGTGCCGAGCGCGTTCCTCTCGCCGCGGATCATGGCGATGACCTCCTCCTTCGGCGCGCCGGTGGTCTCGGCCTCGACGACGCGGCGGGCATAGGGGCTGTCCAGCACCCGGCCGGGCATGCCGAGGCTGCGCTTGATCAGCATCGTGTCCGAAGGCTGCGCGGCGGCGAGCGCCTGCTTGTAGGCCGGGTGCGCCGCGGCCTCCTCGGTGGCGACGAAGCGCGTGCCCATCTCCACCCCCTCCGCGCCGAGGGCGAGCGCGGCCAGCAGCCCCGCGCCCGTGGCGATGCCGCCCGAGGCCAGCACCGGGATCTTCACCGCGGCGACGACGCGCGGGACCATGACCATCGTCGTCTCGTCAGTGCGCCCGATATGGCCCCCGCCCTCATAGCCCACGGTCGCCACCAGATCGGCGCCGGCGGCCTCGGCCTTCCGGGCGAGCTCCGGTCCCGCGATCAGCACCAGGGTCTTCGCGCCCACCTGCTCGCAGCGGCGGATATAGGGGGCGGGGTTGCCGGCGGTCAGCGCGATGATGCGCACGCCTTCCTCCAGCGCCGCCTCCAGCATCGGCGTCAGGTCGAAGCGGCCGATCGGGAAATTCACGCCGAAGGGCTGGTCCGTCAGCGTGCGGCAGCGGCGGATCTGGGCGCGCAGGCGCTCCGGCGTGTCGAGCCCGACGGTCGAGATCTGCCCGAGGCCGCCGGCATTGGACACGGCCGCGGCGAGATCGGCGAAGGCCACGCGCGCCAGGCCGCCCTGCACGATCGGGTAGCGGATGCCGAGCAGCGCGGTCGCGCGGGTGGGGATGGTGGCGGTCATGCATTGTCCTGCGGGGGGTGTTGGCGAGGGCGGCGTGGTGTCGGCGTCAGCCCGGGGGGAGAAGAAGGGAACTCCTTCTGCCCCGAACCACGCGGGACAAGTGCCAGAAAACGATGATGGGGGCGTGGGGGAAGAAGTGTCTTCTTCCCCCACCCTCACTCGACACTCGCCCCCGTGACCCGCACCGCCTCCGCCCATTTCGCCACCTCCGCCGCCAGGAAGGCCCGCATCTCCAGCGGCCCGAGCGGGCGAGGCGTCGCGCCGATGCGCCGCAGCGCGGCCTGTCCCTCCTCCGTCACCAGCGCGGTGCGGATCGCGGTCGCCATCGCCTCCGCGATCTCGGGCGGCGTGCCGGCGGGCGCCAGCAGCGCCTGCCAGGCCGTCACCTCGAAGCCCGGCAGGGGCACGGATTCCGCGATCGTCGGCAGGTCGGGCCAGTCCGGGTGGCGTTCGGCGGTCGAGATCGCCAGCGCCCGCACCCGCCCGTCCCGCATCGCCCCGGCCAGCGGCGGCAGGTTCTCGAGCAGCGCCTGCAGCCGTCCCGCGACCAGTTCCGTCACCGCCGGCGCCGAGCCGCGGAAGGGCACATGGACGCCCTGCGCATGGATCGCGTGCAGCAGCAGCGCCATGGCCAGGTGCGGGATGGTGCCGATCCCGGCCGAGCCATAGGTGATGCCGCCCGGCGCCGCGCGCGCCAGCACCGCGAAGTCGCGCGCGGTCTGCGCCGGCACCTCCGGGTTCACCGCCAGCACGTTGGGCACGATGCCGAGCAGCGTGACCGGGGCGAAGTCGCGCAGCAGGTCGAAGGGGATGGTGCGGTGGAGCGTCTGGTTCACGGCGGAGGCGCCGGCCGCGACCACCAGCGTCCGCGCATCGGGCGCGGCGCGCGCCACCGCCTCCATGCCGAGATTGCCGCCGGCGCCGGGCCGGTTCTCCACCACGAAGGGCACGCCGAAGCTGCGCGCCAGCACGCCGGCGGCGAAGCGGCCGAGCAGGTCGTTGGCGCCGCCGGGCGTGAAGGGGCAGACGACCCGCACCGGGCCCGCCGGCCAGCGCGGCTGGGCCTGCGCCAGGGCGGGGGTGGAGAGCAGGCTGGCGAGGAGCGTGCGCCGCAGGACGCCCACGCGCGTCGATACCCCCACGCTCGTCGGCACCCCCACGGTCGTCGGCGCCCCCACCTCAGCCCTCCCCCGCTCGCGGGGGAGGGAGGGGCGCGCGCCGGGCGCGGGAGGGTGGGGGTTTCCGGCCTCAGCCATGACCGGCGGTCCGCACCATGTCGCGCGCGATCAGCCCCTGCTGGATCTGCGAGGCGCCCTCGAAGATGCGGAACAGCCGGACGTCGCGGTAGAGCCGCTCGACCGCCGTGCCGCGCATGTAGCCCATGCCGCCATGGATCTGCACCGCGCGGTCGGCGACGCGGCTGACCATCTCGGAGGCGAAGAGCTTGCAGCAGGCGATGTCGGCGACAAGCGCCCCTTGCGCCTCGCCGGCCGCGTCGAAGGCGCGCGCGGTCTCGAGGATCATGCTGCGGGCGGCCAGCGTCTCCGCCCGGCTGTCGGCCAGCATGGCCTGCACGAGCTGGAACTCGGCCAGGGGCTGGCCGAATTGGCGGCGCGTGGTGGCGTAGGACAGGGCTTCCGCGATCAGCCGCTCCGCCTGGCCGACGCAGGTGACGGCGACGTGCAGGCGGGCGTGGTTGATGCCGCGCATCGCGGTCTTGAAGCCGCCGCCCTCGCGCCCGCCGATCAGCGCCGTGGCGGGGACACGGACGCCGTCGAAATACACCTCGCTGGTCGCGCTGCCGTCCTGGCCCATCTTGGCGTCGGCCGGGCCGCAGCGCAGGCCCGGCGTGCCGGCGGGGACGATGAAGGCGCTGATGCCGGCGGCGTCGCGGCTGGCGGGGTCGGTGCGCGCCATCACGATGAAGACCTGCGCCTGGCGGGCATTGGTGATGTAGCGCTTCACGCCGTCGATGACGAAGTCCCCGCCCTCGCGCCGCGCGCTGGTCGTCAGGCCGCCGGCGTCCGAGCCGTTCTCGGGCTCGGTCAGGCAGAAGGCGGCGGTGCATTCGCCGGAGGCCATGCGCGGCAGCCACTCGGCGCGCTGCGCCTCGGTGCCGTTGTAGAGGATGGGCTGGCTGCCGAGGCCGATCGTGGTCGAGAAGCGCGCGCGATAGACCGAGGAGGCGCGGGTGACCTCCAGCATCACCCGCACCTGCTGCTCCATCGACAGGCCGGCGCCGCCATGCGCCTCGGGGATGGAGATGCCGAAGAGGCCCGCCTCGCGCAGCAGGGCTGTCAAATCCTCGGGCAGGGTCTCCTGGCCGTCCAGGCGCGGCTCGGCCGGGATCAGCCGCTCGGCGACCAGGCGGCGGATGCCCTCCAGATAGGCCTCGAAGGCGTCGGCGTCCGGCATGGCTTCGGCGTCTCCCTGGGCGAGGGGAGGATCGGGCGGGTGCCCGCGCGGGGTCAAGGCGGCGCGATTCATCCGCGGGTCAGACCACTATGCGTACAACGCGGACGTCCAGTGCTTCCCATGAGGCAAGACCATGACACTTGACATGACCATTCGCGAGAAGATCGGGGCGACCATCGCCCTGCTGCTGATGCTGACCGCCACCGTGGGCGGGCTGGCGATCGCCCGGTTCGAGGCGCTCGGCGGGAGCACGCGGGAGATCGCCTCGAACTGGCTGCCGAGCCTCGAGATCACCAACCGGATCAGCCTGGACACGCAGCGCTACCGGGCCCTGGTCGGGCTGCACGTCCTGAACACGGAGGCGGGCCGCCTGGCCGGGATCGAGCGCGACCTCGCGGCCGATGGCGCCGATGTCGAGAGGAAGCGCGAGGCCTACCGGCCGCTGATCCACTCGGCCGAGGAGCGGGCCGCCTTCGACGCCTTCGGCACCGCCTGGGCCGGCTACCTGCGGGAGGTCGAGCCGATCCTCGCGCTGTCGCGGGGGAACGCCAAGGCGGAGGCCACCGCGCTGCTGCAGTCGCGGGCCTGGCCCGCCTTCGATCGGGTGCGCGAGCCGCTCGACCGCCTGCTGGCGATCAGCGGCGCCGGTGCGCGGGAGGCGGCGCGGCGGGCCGAGGCGGATGAGGCGTCCGGCCTGGTCTCGATCCTCGGCATGCTGGGCGCGGCGCTGCTGCTCGGCGTCGCCGCCGCCTTCTGGATCCTGCGCGGGATCGGCCGCGACATCCGGCGGATCGCCCTGCCGATGGGCAGGATGGCGGAAGGCGATGTGTCGGTCGACGTGCCGAAGCTGCCGGCGCGGACGGAGATGGGCGTGATGGCGGGCGCGCTCGAGCGCCTGGCGGTCTCGCTCCGCGCGGCGGAGGCGCTGAAGGCCGAGCAGGAGGCCGTGAAGCGCCGGGCCGAGGAGGAGCGGCGCGCCAGCCTGCTCGGCATGGCCGGACGGCTGGAGACCCAGGTCGGCGTCGTCGTCGAGGGCATCGCCTCGGCCGCGACCGAGCTTTCCAACGCGGCCTCCTCCATGGTCCAGATCGCCGAGAGCACGACCCGGCGCGCGGCCATGGTCGGCTCCGCCAGCGCCACGGCCAATGACGAGGTGAGCGCGGTCGCCGCCGCGACCGAGCAGCTCTCCGCCTCGGTCGCCGAGATCACCCGCCAGGTCTCCGAGAGCGCGCGCATGGCCTCCCACGCGGTCGAGCAGTCGAACGAGACGGCCGCGACGGTCGGCAACCTGACCGAGGCCGCGGCGAAGATCGGCGAGGTCTCGCGGCTGATCGGCGACATCGCGGCGCAGACCAACCTGCTGGCGCTGAACGCGACGATCGAGGCGGCGCGCGCCGGCGAGGCGGGCAAGGGCTTCGCGGTGGTGGCCTCGGAGGTGAAGGCGCTGGCCAACCAGACCGCGCAGGCGACCGAGAGCATCACCGGCCAGATCGGCACGATGCAGGCCGCGACCTCGGACGCCGCGCGCGACCTCGGCGCGATCCGCCAGAGCATCGGCCGGATCAGCGACGTCACCACCGCGATCGCCGCCGCGGTCGAGCAGCAGGGCGCGGCGACGCGCAACATCGCCGAGAGCATCCAGCGCGCCTCCGGCGGCACGAACGAGATCGCGGGCGCCATCGGCGAGGTCACCGCCGCCGCCGGAGAGACCAGCGGCGCGGCGACCCAGGTGCAGAGCACCTCCTCGGCCCTCTCCTCCCAGTCCGAGGTGCTGCGGCGCGAGGTGAACGAGTTCCTCCAGAACCTCCGCGCCGCCTGAGGGTGCCGCCGCCGCGGTGGCGCCGCGCCGCGCGCCCTTGATCCGGGGCCGGATTCGCCCAAGGCTCGGCGACCAGGCGCAGGGATCGCAGCACGAGCCTCCCGCGCGTCGCAGGCAGGAGGCGGAGCGATGCTGACGCATCTCGGCGGGGTCGATCACTGCGTGGTTCTGGTGCGGGACCTGGAGGCGGCGGCGGCGAATTGGCGCCGCCTCGGCTTCACCGTCGCGCCGCGCGGGCTGCACTCGGCCCATATGGGCACGGGCAATCACTGCATCATGCTGCGGCACGACTATTTCGAGCTGCTCGGCGTCGTGGCGCCGACCGAGGCGAATGCCCGCTGGCGCGCCGTGCTGGAAACGCGCGAGGGCATGACCGCCCTCGCCCTCCGCGCCCATGACGCCGAGAAGGGCGCGGCCGAGGTCGCGGCGCGCGGCGCGGCGACCGCCCCCGTGCAGCGCTTCGGCCGCCCCGTCGCGCTGCCCGATGGCGGGATGACCGAGACGCGCTTCCAGACCTTCCATGTCGAGGCGCCCCCGGCGCCCGGCCTGCGCCTGTTCGCCTGCCAGCACCTGACGCCCGAGGCGACCTGGATCCCCGGCCTGATGGACCACGCCAACACGGCCATCGGGATCGATGCCATCGAGGTGCTGGCGGAGGATCCGCAGGCGGCCGCCTCCGGCCTCGCCCACCTGCTCGACCGGCCGGCGGCCGCTTCGGGCGCGGGGGAGGTGGCGGTCGAGACGGGCGCCGCGCCGGTCCTGTTCCTGACCCGCGCCGCGCTCGCCGCGCGCTATCCGGGCCTTGCCCTCGGGGCGCTGCCGGAGGCCGGGCCGGTCGGGCTCGCCCTCCGGGTGGCGGACCGGGCGCAGGCGGCGCGCTGCCTGCAGGCGGCCGGCCTCGCCGCGACCGAAGGCCCGGGCGGGCTGGCGGTGCCGCCGGCGGCGGCGAACGGCGTGGTGCTGGCCTTCCGCGGCTGAACGGGCGCGCGGGTCCTCCCGCTTCGCCGAGGACATTCCCGCGGGGCTCCGGGAGCGTGCCCTTCCGCACCTTCCACCCCGCGCAGGGACCGGGGCGGCGGGCCCGCGCGACATGCGGGTGACGATGCGCCGTCTCGATGCACCGCCGCATTGTGGGCGAACCGGCGAAGGGGCAAAGTCGCGCCGTCCGCGGGGGACGGGACATCGCGTCGAATCCGGGGGACCGGGGCTGATCCCACCGCTGCGGCCTATGAACGGAGGGATCAGGGATGTCACGCAAGCTCACCGCCGAGTTCCTCGGCACGCTCTGGCTTGTCCTCGGTGGCTGCGGCAGCGCCGTCCTGGCGGCCGCGTTTCCGCAGCTCGGCATCGGCTTCGTCGGCGTCTCGCTGGCCTTCGGCCTGACGGTGCTGACCATGGCCTATGCGATCGGCCATGTGTCCGGCTGCCACCTGAACCCGGCCGTGACCCTCGGCCTGGTCGCCGCCGGGCGCTTCAAGGCGTCCGAGGCGCCGCCCTACATCGTGGCGCAGGTGCTGGGCGGGCTTGCCGGCGCGGCGATCCTGTTCGTCATCGCCTCCGGCAAGCCGGGCTTCGAGCTCGGCGGCTTCGCGGCCAATGGCTATGGCGACCTCTCGCCCGGCAAGTACGGGATGGTCTCCGCCTTCGTCTGCGAGGTGGTGCTGACCGCCTTCTTCCTGATCGTCATCCTGGGCGCCACGCATTCGAAGGCGCCGGTCGGCTTCGCCGGGATCGCCATCGGGCTCTGCCTGACGCTGATCCACCTGATCAGCATCCCGGTCACCAACACCAGCGTGAACCCGGCGCGCAGCACCAGCCAGGCGATCTTCGCCGGCGGCCCCTACCTGGCGCAGCTCTGGCTGTTCTGGGTGGCGCCGATCCTCGGCGCGGTGATCGCTGGCGCGATCCACCGCTTCCTCTCGGCCGAGCAGGAGCCGATGATCGAGGGCTACAAGCCCGCCGCGCGCTGACGGCCCGCCCCCCCGCGCCCTCCCCCGCTTGCGGGGGAGGGGTGGGGTTGGGGCCGGCGGGCCGCGTGCCCGCGCGGCCCGCCCTTCCCGCCCCGCGCCCGCGGGGCGGAAGGGACCCTCACCGCCGCGGCGGCAAGGTCACCAGCGCCAGGCCCGCGAAGACCAGGGCCGCCGCCGGCCAGGTGAGCCAGCCCGGCATCTCGTCGAACAGGATGTGCCCCCAGAGCAGCCCCGACAGCGTCGAGACATACCCGACCTGCGAGGTGATGACGCCGCCGAGCGTGGCCAGCAGCCGGAAATAGGTGACGTAGGCGAGCGCCATCAGCCCCGCCTGCGCCGCCGCGACCGCCAGCGCCTCCGCCCCGCCCGGCAGCTGCGCCTGGCCGAGGAGGATCGCCGCCAGCCCCATCGACAGGCCCGCGACGACCAGCGTCCCGGCGGCGAGCGGCAGGGGGGGCGTCCCCCGCGGCGCCAGCCGGACCGCGAGGATATTGGAGGCCGCGTAGCCGATCGGGGTGAGCAGCAGCAGGATCGCCCAGGGCAGCGCCGCCATGTCCGGCAGCGCCGCCCCTGGCGCCATCGCCAGCGCGGTCCCCGCCAGCCCCAGCGCCGTCCCCGCCAGCCGTCGCCGCGTCGCCCGCTCCATCCCGAGCGCGGCGGCGAGCACCACCGTCAGCATGGGCGAGAGCGGCAGCAGCAGGGCGAAGAAGCCGGCCGGGACGTGGCGGATGGCAGTGTAGGCGACGAGGTTCGCCAGCACGAAGCCGGTCGCCGCCGCCGCCGCGTAGTGCCTGGCATGCGCCCGGTCGAGCGGGATCCGCTGCCCGCGCGCCGCGCAGACGCCGCCGAGCAGGGCGGCCGCGACCAGCGCCACGAGGGCCGCCAGGCCGACCGGCGGGGCGCCCGCCATGACCAGGCCCTTGGCGATGGCCGGGGTCAGGCCCCAGATGCCGCCCAGCAGCAGCAGGGCCGGGGCGGCGCGAAGGGCGTGCGGCATGCGCCGCTTCTAGAGCAGGGCACGTTCCGGTGGAACCGCCGGCGGTTCCATCCGTGCCTGCATCCCCCGTTCCCGTTCCAATGCTGTCCGGGGGCACAGGCGCGCCCGGATGATTCCCTCGGGACGCGGCGGGATCGAGGGCGCGAATGCCGTGCCATGACGCGCGGATCGCGGCCCGGGCCGTTGTTTTTCCCCGCGATTCATGGCCCCGATCGACCCGCCGCCGGCGGTCCTCCGCGGGCCCGGGGCATGGCGCGCCGCGCCCGCGGGCGGGCAGGGCGTGACCATTCCGCAACGGTGCGTGTCAAGCCGTTGCTGCCGGATGGGGGGGCGGGCCATCTTGCCCCCATGTCCCAGACCCCTGCCGCCGAGACCATGGCCTTGCCGGATGCCGAGGCCGCGGAGGGCCTCCCATGTCCCATCCGCTGGCGCCGTTCCCGCCGGGCGAGACGGGTGTCCCTCCGCATCGATGCCCGCGCCGGCGAGGTGGTGGTCACCCTGCCGCCGCGGGCCGCCCGCCGCGCCGGGGTGGCGCTGCTGGTCGCCCATGCCGCCTGGGTGCGGGAGAGGCTGGCCGCGCTCGCGCCGCCCATCCGGCTGGAGGAG
>CAZMCV010000106.1:0-14185 GCA_964564645.1 uncultured Acetobacteraceae bacterium | reverse complement strand
TGTTCTGCCAGTAGTAGGGCGTCGAGTGCATGCAGTCGGCGGTGCCGCGCTGCACGGCATCGAACGCCTCGAAGGCCGGCACCAGCTCGCCGGCGGCGAAGACGCGGATGGTCAGGCGGCCATTGGTCGCCTCGCCGACCGTCTTGGCGAAGCGCTCGGCCGCGGTGCCGCCGCCGGGGAACAGCTTCGGCCAGCTCGTGACCATGCGCCACTCGATGCGGCCCTGGGAGATCGCGGGGGTGGCGAGCGTCCCGGCCGCCACGGCCGTCGCGGCGACCCCGCCCGCGGAGGCCCGGCCGAAGGCGCGGCGCTTGATTCCTGGCATCGTCTCTCTGCTCCCTGCGCTTGCGCGTCCCGGACCGTAGCGGCGGACGCGATCGGGTGACATGCGGCGCGGCCGCGGCCAGCGGCCGGCGTCATGTCATGACGCGAACGCTAACCCGTCATCGCCGCCTGTTCAACGCGGGGCGGCGGCCGCGCCGCGCCCGGCGCCCCTACCAGCCCTTCCGCAGCATGACCCAGATCGCCGCGACCAGCGGCACCGTCGCCAGCACCCCGAAGACGATCCAGAGCCGGCCCAGCCGCCAATAGGCCTCGGGGATCGCGCCCCCCGCCGCGAAGCGTCGCGCCATGCGGGCCTGAGCGACCTGGATCGGCACCAGCACGCAGAGCCAGATCGCCCCGGCGGCCACGAACAGCACCTCCGACCACACCAGCCAGCCATCGCGCAGCACATCCATCCCGGCGACCCACGCGGCGCCATAGCCGCCGACGACGAGCAGCAGGATGCCCCAGAAGGTGAAGAACCAGTCGGTGATGGTGACCAGGCGCTGGGCGAAGCCGATGACCGCGGGGTCCCGCGTGGCATCCGCGTAGAGCTTCCAGACCGAGGTCACGGTGACGTTGCCGACCAGCAGGACGACGCCGAGCAGATGAAGCAGGCGGAAGACATCGTAGGACATCGTCGATCCGGGCGGTGATCCGAGGTTGGGCGCGCGCGGCGCCCGGGGCGGGATCGGCCCTGGTCGCGGGGAGGGTCGCCGATTCCCGGCCAAGGGGCGGGGCGAGCCCGCCGCGGGCCATAGCGCACCGGCCGGGGCGCGGCGACGGCGATCCTGCGCGCGCCCCTCGCCCGCCCCCGGAGGGGCGGGCCCGGCTTCAGCGCATCGGCGCGGGTGCCGCGACCGCGGCGCTCCAGGGCGAGGCCGCGTCGCTGATCCCGACCAGCGCGCCATCCGCCCCTCGCCGCACCAGGTTCGGGCAGGCGAAGTTGATCGGCATGACGGAATGCTCGACCTCCGTCACCGGCGCCCCGTCGGCCGCCAGCGCCGCGATCGTCTCCGCCCCCAGCCGCCGGTCCGCGGTCACCCCCTCGGGCCCCGAGACGTCGAGGCGCGGGTGATGCGCCGCCTCCTCCGGGTCCATGCCGAAATCGGCGGTGAAGGCGAGGGTCTGGAAGACGCTCGCCAGGATGCGCCGCCCGCCCGACGCGCCGGCGCCGATCTCCGGCGCACCGTCCCTGGCCACGATCACCGGGGACATGTTGGTCAGCGGCCGCTTGCGCGGCGCGATCGCGTTCGGCGTGCCCGGGCGGGGGTCGAACCACATCACCCCGTTGTTCATCAGGATGCCGGTCCCCGGCAGCACCATGCGGCTGCCCATGCTGGACAGCAGCGTCGTCGTCATCGCCACCATCATCCCGTCGCGGTCGCAGACGGTCAGGTGCGTGGTGCAGCTCTCCGCGGGATCCTTATCGCCTTCGCCGAGGCCGGCGAGGCGCTCGGCATAGGCCTCCCGCATCACCCGGGCGAGGCGCGCATACCAGGCCGGCGAGGGCGCCGCGCCGGACCAGTCGGCCCCCTCCATCCCGCGCATGACGTGGCGCATGGTCGGCGTCGCGGTCAGCCCGTTCGACAGCATCAGGGTCCGCCCGCCGCGCCAGGGCGCCGCGACCGCCGGCAGCACCCGCGCCTGGCAATCCGCGAGATCGGCCGCCGAGACGACGCCGCCCGCCGCCCGCAGATCGGCCGCGAGCTGCGCGGCGACCTCGCCCCGGTAGAAATCCTCGAGGCCGGCGCGCTGCAAGCGCTCGAGCGTCGCGGGCAGGTTGCCGAGCACGAAGAAGCCGGGCGACCCCTGGTAGGGCGGCACGGGGGGCAGCCCGCCCGGCAGGTAGATGCGGGCGCTCTCCGGATAGAGGCGGAGCACGGCGGCGGAGCTCGCCACCTTCAGCGTGGTGAACCAGTCCTGCGGCAGGCCGCGCCGCGCATGCGCCACCGCCGGCGCCAGCAGCTCGCGGACCGGCAGCCGGCCATGGCGCGCATGCAGCAGCGCATAGCCCGCGACCGCCGAGGGGATGACGCAGGAGAGCGGACCATGCACGTTCCGGTCGCCCTCGACCTCCGGCCAGGGGAAGAGGTCCTGCTTCATCCGCCCGGTCAGCGGGAAGGCGGAGGGATCGAGGCCGGACGGGGCGACGGGGCCGAAATCGAAGGTCTCGGCCGGCCCGCCCGGTGCCATGACCTGGGCGAAGCCGATCCCGCCGAGGCCGCTGTTCCACGGCTCGAGCGCGGCGAGGGCGAAGGCGGTGGCGATGGCGGCGTCGGCGGCCGTCCCGCCGGCCCGCAGCATCGCCGCCCCCGCCTCGGCGGCGGCCATGACCTGGGAGACCACCATGCCCCCGCCGGCGGCGACCCGGGCCGCGGGCTTGCGCAGCGCCCAATGCTGCGAGACGTGCGGGCCGGGGCTGTAGGGGTCGGTCAAGGGGGCGTCCTCCGGGGCGGCGATGCGTGGCGCATGCTCTCCCCGCGGCGCCTGGGTCGCAAGCGGCGGCAGGTGCCCTCAGGGTCCGCGGAAGGACCGAGCCTGCGAAAGACCGCCCCTCGTCACCATTGGGGATCGCCCTCCGGGATCACGCCTGGCGGGCATTCCTTCACAAACTCTCAGGCCTGCGGCCGGTCGCGCCGGCCGCGCAGCACATCCTCGAAGTCGAAGGTGTGGTGCCAGTTGATGTGCGCGGCCAGGGCGTCCGTCGCGCCCGCCGCCTCGCCGCGCTCCAGCGCGCCGACCAGGACGGCGTGCTCCTCCGCCTCCTCGGACGCCGCCCGGTTCTGCTGCGCCAGGCCCCAGATCACCGCGAGCTGCCGCGCCAGGCTCTGCCAGAGGGCGAGCAGCGGGGCATTGCCGGCGGCGCGGCAGAGTTCGGCATGGAAGCGCTCATTCGCCGCGACGGTGGCAGCCGGATCGCCGCCGCGCGCCGCCAGGGCATGCGCATCGGCGGCCTGGCGCAGCGCGGCGAAGCGCTCCTTCCCCCCGGGCTGCCCCAGCGCCTCCTGCACCGCGAGCGTCTCGAGGGCGAGGCGGACCCGCATGATCTCGGCCACGCCCCGGTTCGTCACCTGCATCAGCCGCATGCCCTTGTAGGGCGTGCTGACCACGATGCCCTGGGATTCGAGCAGGCGCAGCGCCTCGCGCACCGGCACCCGGCTGATGCCGAGGTCGCGGGCGATCTCCGCCTCCACCAGCCGGTCGCCGGGGAGGAAGACGCCGCGCGCGGCGGCGGCGACGATCGCCTCCGCCGCCTGCTCGACCATGGTGCGGGGCTGCACGGGCAGCAGGCGCCTTGGCTCCGCGGCGGGGGCCGTGCCAGCCGACGCGCCGCCCCGCGCCGTCCGCTGCTCCCGAACAGCCACGCCAGCGATCCCTTCCGAGTCCGAATGGGCGAAAATTAGATTCAACCGGCGAGGGAAGGAAGAGGCAGCTTCTTCCGCGCCCAGGCTGCGCCGGCAGGGCCGATGCTCACGCCGCCAGGGCGCTCGCGATCCTTAGGGTCTGGGATCATTGGACCCGCGTCTCGACGCCTGCCGCCGGACCGTGGCGGAGGCGGTTGCCAAATTGCAACAGTGTGGAACATTGTATGGTGTCCCGGCCGCCGCCGTCGATCCTGGAATGGTTTCTTTGCGGGCTGCCGCCGCCTCCCGGCTTCCGATGGACCCCCGGGCGGTGGAGTATGCCGCCGCGCAGAACCGGGAGATCGGCCGCATGGGGCAGGAGTTGTTCACGGCCTTCGGGGTGGAAGGCGAATGGGCCATGTCGCGGCGCCATACCGTCCGCTGGGTCGAGCTCGACGGCTACGGGCATGTGAACAACACGGCCTACCTGACCCTCTGCGAGGATCTCCGCGTGGGCCATTGGTCGGCGCTCGGTGGCCGCTTCGCCGCGGACGCGCCGGGACCGGTGGTGGCCCAGCTCGAGGGCCGCTTCCTCCGCTCCCTGGCCTTCGAGGACGAGGTGCTGATGACGCTGCGCACCGTCGCGGTGCGGCGGACCAGCTACACCCAGGACTACGCGATCTGGAAGCAGGGGCTGGTGTTCAGCAGCCGCGCGGTGATGGTGGTGGTCCGCCAGGCGGACGGGGCCCGCATTCCGGTCCCCCCCGACATCCGGGCGGCGATGCTGGCGGAGGGCGCGCGGGACGAGGCGGCGGGCTGAGGGCGCGCGAGGGAATGCCCCCCGGCCCCGCCCCGGGCGCTACATGGCCACGACCAGGTCCACCTCGACCAGCGCGCCGACCGCCAGCGCCGTGACGCCGATGCAGGTGCGCGCCGGCAGGCCCCTCGACGCCCACCAGCCCGCCCACACGGCATTCATCGGCGCGTAGTCCCGCTCGAAGGCGGTCAGGTAGACGCGCGCGAAGACGGTGCGGGCAATGTCCGCGCCGGGGACGCCGCCCAGCACGGCCTCGAGGTTGGCCAGCACCTGCAAGGTCTGGGCCTCGATCCCGCCCTCGACCAGAAGCGTGCCGCCGCCGGGCAGGGTCGGCATCTGGCCGGTGACGAACAGCAGATCCCCGGCGCGCACCGCATGGCTGAAGGGGGCGACGCGGTCGGGTGCGGCGGCCACCAGGTGCCGCACGATCTCCAGCATGCCTCAGAGGCCCCGATCGGCCCGGGTCGCGGCCAGATCGTCCTCGATGAAGGCGCGGATGAGCTCCTCCATCGCCTCCTGCTCGGAGAAGCCGAGGAGGCGCCGCGCGCGCTCGGCCGTGAAGGATCCCGGCCATCCGCCGACGATCGCCGCCACCGCCGGATCGGGCGCGTGCCGCACCAGGGCGCGCGCCGCGGGCCCGGCCACCGCCTCGAGCGCGGCGAGCATCTTGCCGACGGTGATGCTGCGCCCCG
Organism: uncultured Acetobacteraceae bacterium; assembly: GCA_964564645.1. Lineage (GTDB taxonomy): Bacteria > Pseudomonadota > Alphaproteobacteria > Acetobacterales > Acetobacteraceae > CAZMCV01. The sequence continues at coordinate 9,005 of CAZMCV010000106.1, read as the reverse complement.
GCGGATTGATGCCGCGGTCGAGGCCGAGCGGGGCGGTGTCCATCGTCATCGCATGCAGGAACCACGCGACCGCGCGGCGCGGCGAGCAGATCCAGAGCGCGAAATCCTCCGGCACCGGCAGCTCGGCCGGCAGGCCCAGCAGCGGCTCCCGCAGGATGGCGGAGACGAAGCTCGATGCCGCCTTGTTGGGCCGGCCGGGGCGGATGATCACGGTCGGCAGGCGGATCGAGACCGCGTCCAGGAACCCCCGGCGGGAGGCATCCTGCAGCAGGAGCTCGCCGATCGCCTTCTCCGCCCCATAGCTGTTGGACGGAAGCTGGCGCGCATCGTCCGGCAGCCGCGCCTCCTGCCCGCCGCCGAAGCTGGCGACGGAGGAGGTGAAGACGACCCGCGGCGGCGGCGCGTCGGCGGCGCGCGGGTCCTGCGTCAGCGCGCGGCAGGCCTGCAGCACGGCCAGTGTGCCATGCACGTTCACGCTGAGGCCCAGGTCGAAATCCGCCTCCGCCTGGGCCGAGACCACGGCGGCGAGGTGCACGACGACCCGCGTCCCGGGCGGGATCGCGCCGGCGACCTGCGCCGGGTCGGTGATGGAGCCCGCCATGCTGCGCACCGGGAAGGGAGCGCCTTCCGGCGCCGGGGGCGGGACCAGGTCGAACAGCGTCAGCCCGGTGATCGCCGTCCCGTCGAGCACGCCGTCCTCGGCCAGGCGCTGCGCCAGCTTGCGGCCGAGGAAGCCGCCGCCGCCGAGAATGGTGATCTGCATGGCGCCGTCCTGCCCTGTCCTTGCGGGACCTTCGATGTGCCGCCGCGCGGGGGGCGGTGCAAGCATCGGGATGGCGCGGGGGCGGAACGGCGCTTGGCCGGCCGCCGGCCGGGGCGCATAGCGTCCGCCATGACCGCCCTCGCCCCGCCTGCCCGGCCGCCCGCACGATGATCCCGGCCCTGCCCTTCCGGCTGCTGCTCAACCGCCGCCAGGGCACGCCCGGCGTCACCGTGCTGCCGGAGGGCGGCTACCGGCGCGCCAGGGCCGCCATCGCCGCCTGGCCCGGCTACGCGCCGACGCCCCTGGTCCCGCTGCCGGACGCCGCGCGCGCCGCCCGGGTCGCCGCGGTGCACTGGAAGGACGAGGGCGGGCGGTTCGGCCTCGGCAGCTTCAAGGCGCTCGGCGGGGCCTACGCGGTGATGGCGCTGCTGCAGGCCGAGCTCGCCCGCCGCGGCGTCGCGCCGGCGGCGACGGCGGAGGCGCTGGAGGCGGGCGAGCACCGGGAGGCGACGCTGGCCATCACCGTGACCTGCGCGACCGACGGCAACCACGGCCGCAGCGTCGCCTGGGGGGCAAGGCGCTTCGGCGCGCGCTGCGTGATCTGGGTGCATGAGGGGGTGTCGCAGGGCCGCCGCGACGCGATCGCGGCCTACGGGGCGGAGATCCGGGTCGTCCCCGGCACCTACGACGACGCGGTGCGCGCCGCGCAGAAGGCGGCGGAATCGCAGCCGGGCTGGTTCGTCGTCTCCGACACCTCCTATCCCGGCTACACCGAGGTCCCGCGCGACGTGATGCAGGGCTACCGGCTGATGGCGGAGGAGGCGGAGGACGCCCTCCCCGCCCCGCCGACGCATGTCTTCGTCCAGGGCGGGGTCGGCGGGGTCGCGGCCGCGGTCTCTGTCCAGCTCCGCGCCCGCTACGGAACGGGCCCGGCCGCGCCGCGGCTGGTGGTGGTGGAGCCCGAGGCCGCCGCCTGCCTGCTGGCGAGCGGCGAGGCGGGCGAGCCCACCGCCATCCCGGGCGAGCTCGACACGCTGATGGCCGGGCTGGCCTGCGGCGAGCCCAGCCTGCTGGCGTGGCAGGAGCTGGAGCGGGCCGCCTTCGCCTTCATGGCGGTGCCCGACACGGCGGCCGTCGCCTGCATGCGGGCGCTGGCGCGGCGCGATCCGAAGGTGGTGGCGGGCGAGAGCGCGGTCGCGGGCCTGGCCGGGCTGCTGCTGGCGGCGCGCGAGCCCTATGCCCGGGCGGCGCTCGGCCTCGAGGAGGGGAGCCGGGTGCTGCTGTTCGGGACGGAGGGGGCGACCGACCCCGCGCTCTACGACCGGCTGGTGGCCGAGGGGTGACCGGGGCGGTCCGGCCTTGCCCCGGCCCGGCCCGTTCATCAATCTGTCTCGCCACTGTCACATGAACGCAATGGCCGGCGGCTACCTCGCGGCCGACCCAAGGACACCGGGAGACACCACGTCATGATCGAGCGTCGCACCCTGCTCGCCTCCGCCGGCGCGCTGGCCCTGGCCGCCCCGGCGGTCGGCCGCGCCCAGGCCGGACGGACGGAGATCCATTTCTGGTACGGCCTCGCCGGCGTCCTCGGCGAGCGCGTGGCCGAGCAGTGCAAGCGCTTCAACGAGAGCCAGTCGGCGGTCAACATCGCCGCCACCTTCAAGGGCAGCTACACCGACGTCATGACCGGCGCAATCGCCGCCTGGCGTGCCGGCAACCCGCCGCACATCGTGCAGATCTTCGAGGTCGGCACGGCGACGATGATGGCGGCCGGCCCGGCGATCCGCCCGACGCACCAGCTGCTGGCCGAGGCGGGCGTGCAGCTCGACCCGAAGCAGTACCTGGCCGGCGTGCGCGGCTACTACAGCGACACCCAGGGGCGGCTGGTCTCCATGCCGCACAACTCCTCCTCGGCCGTCATGTGGATCAACCTCGACGCCTTCCAGAAGGCGGGGCTGTCCACCACCGACCTGCCGAAGACCTGGGCGGAGGTGCGCGCGGCGACGGAGAAGCTGAAGGCGGCGAACGCGACACCCGCGCCCATGACGACCTCCTGGCCGACCTGGGTGATGTTCGAGCAGATGTCGGCCATCCACGACGTGCCCTTCGCCACCAAGGCGAACGGCTTCGAGGGGATGGATGCGGAGCTGCGCCTGACCGGCCCCTTCTTCCAGAAGCATGTCGAGTTCCTTCTGGCGATGCAGAAGGACGGGCTGTTCCGCTACGGCGGGCGCGACAACACCGCCGACGCGCTGTTCGTGAACGGCGAGGCGGCGATCAGCTGCATGTCCTCGGCGCTGCGCTCGCGCGTGGAGCGGGAGGCGAAGTTCAAGTGGGCCTCGGTGCCGCTGCCCTACCATGCGGACGTGATCGCGCAGCCGAAGAACGGCGTGATCGGCGGCGCCAGCCTCTGGACCCTGACCGCGCGCAACCGCACGCCGGCCGAGTACAAGGGCATCGCCGAGTTCTTCCGCTTCATCAGCCAGCCGGAGCAGGACCTCTGGTGGCACAAGTCGACCGGCTACGTCCCCATCACGACCGCCGCCTACGAGAAGGCGAAGGCGGAGGGCTACTACAAGGAGAACCCCGGCGCGGACGCGGCCATCACCCAGCTCTCGCGGGCCGAGCCGACGCCGAACTCCATGGGCTTCCGCCTGGGCGGCTTCGTCGAGATCCGCAACATCATCCAGGAGGAGCTGGAGAAGGGCTTCCAGGGCCAGCAGAACGCGGCCCAGGCGCTGGAGAACGCCAACCGCCGCGGCAACGTGGTGCTGCGCAACTTCGAGCGCGCGAACCGGGCGTGACGCCTGGCGGGGGGGCATGGGGGGGCATGCGCCCTCCCATCGGCGCGGCGCGCAGGGTTGGCGTGGCGGCTACGCGCCGCGCCGGACAAGCATGAACCGCAAGGTCTTCTTCCGGGGCACGGCGCTGCCCTGGCTGCTGCTGGCGCCGCAGCTGGCGATTACGATCGTCTTCTTCTTCCTGCCGGCGGGGCAGGCGATCTGGTTCTCCTTCCTCCGCCAGGACGCCTTCGGCATCCGCACGCAATTCGTGGGGCTCGAGAACTTCACCGACCTGCTCGCCGACCCGCTCTACCGCCAGGTCGTCTGGAACACGGTGGTGTTCTCCGTCTCGGTCACCGCGCTGGCCATGGCGACCGCGCTGCTGCTGGCCGTGCTGGCGGACCGGCACATCCGCGGCGCGGGCGCCTACCGGACGCTGCTGATCTGGCCCTACGCGGTCGCGCCGGCGCTCGCCGCCGTGCTCTGGATCTTCCTGTTCCACCCTTCGATCGGGCTGTTCGGGCGGATGCTGAACGGGGCGGGCATCGCGTGGGACTACAAGCTGAACGGCGCGCAGGCGATGCTGGTGGTGATCCTGGCCTCCGCCTGGAAGCAGGTGAGCTACAACTTCCTCTTCTTCCTGGCCGGGCTGCAGTCGATCCCGAAGAGCGTGCTCGAGGCCGCGGCGATCGACGGGGCGCGGCCGGTCCGCCGCTTCTGGACCATCATCTTCCCGCTGCTCTCGCCGACCACCTTCTTCCTGCTGGTGGTGAACCTGACCTACGCCTTCTTCGACACCTTCGGCATCATCGACGCGCTGACCAAGGGCGGCCCGGCCAAGTCCACCGAGACGCTGATCTACCGCGCCTATGTGGACGGGCGGATCAACCTCGACCTCGGCACCTCCTCGGCCCAGTCGGTGATCCTGATGCTCGCCGTGATCGCGCTGACCGCCATCCAGTTCCGGTTCATCGAACGCCGTGTCCACTACTGAGCTCGACAGCGCCGGCGCGACGCTGGCCCCGCTGCCCGCCGCGGAGGAGGGGCCGCCCGCGCGGGGCCGCCCGGACTGGGTCGCGCATGCGATCCTGATCCTCGGCGTGCTGCTCTTCGCGCTGCCGATCTGGATCGTGCTGATGGGCTCGACGCACGACGCGGCGATCATCGGCCGCGGCGAGGTGCCGCTGCTGCCGGGCGACCGCGCGGCCGAGAACTACGCCGCCGCCTGGGCGGGCGCGGGCACGACCCGCACGGTGCCCGTCTGGTTCATGCTGACGAACAGCCTGGTCATGGCGCTGGCGATCGCGGCGGGGAAGATCGCGATCTCCATCGTCTCGGCCTACGCCGTCGTCTTCTTCCGCTTCCCCGGGCGCATGCTCGCCTTCTGGTCGATCTTCATCACGCTGATGCTGCCGGTGGAGGTGCGGATCTTCCCGACCTTCAAGGTCGTCTCCGACCTCGGGATGATCGACAGCTATTCGGGGCTGATCGTGCCGCTGATCGCCTCCGCCACCGCGACCCTGCTGTTCCGCCAGTTCTTCATGACCATCCCCGACGAGTTCGTCGAGGCGGCGAAGATGGACGGCGCGGGGCCGCTGCGCTTCTTCCGCGACGTCGCGCTGCCGCTGTCGCGCACCAACATGGCCGCGCTCTTCGTCATCCTCTTCGTCTATGGCTGGAACCAGTATCTCTGGCCGCTGCTGGTCACCACGACGGGCGACGTGGAGACGGTGGTGGTCGGGCTCGTGAAGATGATCGGGTCGGAGGCGAACACGGACTGGAACCTGGTCATGGCGACCGCGGTGATGGCGCTCATCCCCCCCGTCGCGGTGGTGATCCTGATGCAGCGGTGGTTCGTGAAGGGCCTCACCGAGACCGAGAAGTAGGCGTTGGGAAGTAGGCGTTGGGCACCCGATGGAGACGGAGATCTAGCGACCGCCATGGCCACCCTCGAGATCCGGGGCGTCCGCAAATCCTTCGGCGCCACCCATGTGCTGCACGGCATCGACCTCTCGGTCGCCGAGGGCGAGATGATCGTCATCGTCGGCGCCTCGGGCTGCGGCAAGTCGACGCTGCTGCGGATCGTGGCCGGGCTCGAGACCCCGACCGCGGGCCGCGTCATCATCGACGGGCGCGATGTCACCGCGCTCGAGCCCGCCGACCGCGACATCGCCATGGTGTTCCAGAACTACGCGCTCTACCCGCATATGAGCGTCTTCGACAACATGGCCTACGGGCTGAAGATCCGCGGCCTGCCCAGGGCCGAGATCGCCGCCCAGGTCGAGGAGACGGCCGACCTCCTCGGCATCTCCGCGCTGCTGCAGCGGAAGCCCCGCCAGCTCTCGGGCGGGCAGCGGCAGCGCGTCGCGATGGGCCGCGCCATCGTGCGCAAGCCGAAGCTCTTCCTGTTCGACGAGCCGCTGTCGAACCTCGACGCCAAGCTCCGCGTGCAGATGCGGGCCGAGATCAGGCGCCTCCAGAAGCGCCTCGGCGTGACCTCGCTCTACGTCACCCATGACCAGACCGAGGCGATGACGCTCGGCGACCGGCTGGTGGTGATGCACCAGGGCCATGCCGCGCAGGTGGCGACGCCGATGGAGATCTGGGCGCGGCCGGCCGACACCTATGTCGGCGGCTTCATCGGCAGCCCGGCCATGAACCTGCTCGAGGCGCGGCTGGCCGAGGGCGGCGCCGCGGCCGCGCTCAAGGCCGGGCCGGTGCTGCGCTTCCCCGACGGCGCCCGCCCCGGCCCCGAGGGGCGCGCCCTGCTGGTCGGCCTCCGCCCCGAGCATCTGCACCGGGCGAACGGCGCCGGCGCCGCCCTGCCCCTCGCCCTCGACCTGGTCGAGCCGCTGGGGTCGGAGACGGTGCTGCATGGCCGCCTGCCGGGGGGCGAGGCGCTGACCGCCAAGCTCTCGGGCCCCGCCCCGGCCGAGGCCGGGACGACCCTGCCCCTCGCCCTGCCGCAGGAGGGGTGGCACGTCTTCGACGCCGAGAGCGGGCGCCGGCTCGACGCCGGGTGACCGCCGCGCCGCCAGGGGGATTGCCGCCGCGTTGACCGCCCGCGGCGCCGACGCCACACCGCCGACCACGACCGGGGCGGTGCCCCGGCGCAACAGGCGAGGAATGAACACCATGGAACGTCGGACCTTCCTGGGCGGCGCGGCCGCGGCGGCGCTCGCGGGCCAGGGGCTCGCGCGGCCCGCACTGGCGCAGTCGGGCGTCTGGCCGAGCCAGCCCGTCCGGCTGATCGTGCCCTTCGCGGCCGGCGGCCCGACCGACATCCCCGCCCGCCTCTTCGCCGATGAGCTGTCGAAGACCCTGCCGCAGCGGGTGGTGGTGGAGAACCGCACCGGCGCGGGCGTGGTCGTCGGCACCGAGGTCGTGGCCAAGGCGCCGAAGGACGGCAACACCATCCTCTACACGACCATCGCCCATTCGGTGCTCGGCGCGCTGTTCCCGCGCCTGCCCTTCGACCCGGTCGCGGACTTCACGCCGGTGGCGCTGATGGGCGTGATCCCGATGATGCTGCTGGTGAACAAGGACGTCCCGGCGAAGACGCTGCCGGAGTTCGTCGCCCTGGTCCGCGCCAATCCCGGGAAGTTCGACTACGGCTCCAGCGGCAATGGCGGCGCGGTCCACCTGGCCAGCGAGCTGTTCTTCGCCCGCGCCGGCGGCCTGAAGATGAACCATATCCCCTATCGCGGCTCCTCCGCGGCGATGCCGGACCTCATCGCGGGGCGGATCAACATGTTCATGGACGTCGCGGCGGGCGGCCTGCCGTATGTCTCGCGCGACGAGGTCCGGCCGCTCGGCATCGCCGCCGACAAGCGGATCCCGCAGGCGCCGAACCTCCCGACCTTCGCCGAGCAGGGCATCGCCAACGCCGAATCCTACACCTGGCACATGGTGCTGACGCCCTCCGGCACGCCGCCCGAGACGGTGCGGGCGATCAACCAGGCCTTCAACCAGGCCGCGAAGCAGGAGGCGATCCAGCGCCGCCTGACCGACATGACCATGACGGTCCGCAGCGACACCACGCCGGAGACGGCCCGGCAGTGGCTGATGGACGAGATCGCCAAGTGGGACCGGATCATCAAGGACGCCGGCATCAAGATCAGCTGACGCGTCCGACGCGCCCCGCCGTCACGCCGTGCCGGCGGGGCCGTCCTTCGCGGGCGGCGGCGGCACGGCTGTGGTGCCCTCCCCGGCCCAGTCGCGGAACAGGCTGTAGCCGAGGGCCAGCAGCACGGGCCCGAGGAAGAGGCCCAGGAAGCCGAAGGCGAAGACCCCGCCCAGCGCGCCGAGCAGCGTCAGCAGCAGCGGCAGCGCCGCCCCGCGGCTGATCAGCCAGGGCCGGATCACGTTGTCGGCCGAGGAGATGCCGAAGGCGCCGTAGAGGCCGAGGAAGATCGCCCAGCCCGTCTGCCCTTCGGCGAAGAGCCAGAGCGTGGCCGGGATCCAGACCAGCGGCGCGCCGACCGGCATGATCGAGATCACTCCGGCGACGACCCCGAGCAGCACCGGCTGCGGCACGCCGGCGATCCAGAGGCCGAAGGCGGTCATGATCCCCTGCACCACCGCCGTGCCGAGCAGCCCGAACACCACCCCGCGCGTGACGTCGCCGGTGAGCTCCACCAGGTGGCGGGTCTGCTCGCCGCCCCCCGTCAGCTTGGCCAGCCCCGCCTCGGCCCGCGCCGCGATCGCCGGGCCGTCGCGGTAGAGGAAGAAGGCGAGGAAGATCGCCAGCAGCACCTCGGCGAGGCCCGAGAGCACGGCGAGCAGCACCGCCAGCACCGATTGCGCCACCGTGCCCGCATAAGGCCGCGCCATCTCGAACAGGCTCGACAGGCCGAAATCCAGCCCGTCGAACCAGGAGGCGAGGGAGGCGCCGATGAAGGGGATGCGGCCGATCCAGTCGCCCATCCCGGGGAGCCCCTGGGTCAGCAGCCGCTCCACCGCCGTCCGCAGCCCCTCAATGTCCTCGCGGCTGGTCGGCGTGGCGTAGACCAGCGGCAGGCCGAGCAGCAGGAACTCGGCCAGGACCATCAGCAGCGCGGCGAGGCCGGCCGAGAGGCCGAGCTTCTCGCGCAGCATCCGGTAGACCGGCCAGGTGGACCAGACGAGAATCGCCGCCCAGAGCAGCGCCGAGAGGAAGGGACGCAGCACCAGGAAGCAGCCGATGGCCAGGGCGGCGAGCGCGACCAGGCCGATGATGCGGGCGTTGGAATGGGTGTCGGGCGGCACGGCCATGGGGCGGTCTCCGGGGCCTTCCCCTATACCAGCCGGGGCGGGTCCGCGCCGGTAGCCAGCATGGTCCCGGCCGGGTAGCGTGCCGGTCTGCCTGGAAGAACGAAGGAGGACCGCCCGCATGCCGCGCTTCGCCGCGAACCTCTCGATGATGTTCACCGAGGTCCCCTTCCTCGACCGCTTCGCCCGCGCCCGCGCGGCCGGCTTCG
>CAZMCV010000105.1:0-14356 GCA_964564645.1 uncultured Acetobacteraceae bacterium | reverse complement strand
CCTGGGCGGCGATGCGTCGGTGGCGCGGCGGGCGCGAGAGCGCCTGCACGACGCCCCGGCCGAGGCGATCGGGGCGGACGCGCTGGCCCGGGCGGCGGGCGCCGGCGACCGCTTCCACCTCGCCCGCGCCTTCCGGGCGGCCTATGGCGTCGCGCCGCACGCCTACCTGGTGCAATTGCGGCTGCTGCGCGCGCGCCGGTTGCTGGCCGCCGGCGAGCCCCCGGCCGCCGTCGCCGCGGCCTGTGGCTTCTCCGACCAGAGCCATCTGGGGCGCTGGTTCCGTCGCGCCTATGGCGTGACCCCGGCCGCCTACCGCCTGCTCTGCACGGGCGTTCCAGACGGGCCGCCCGGTCCCTGCTGAGATGCCCGCCCGGCCGGAGGAGGAGGGAGGGCGCATGCCATCCGACGCGAAGCCCGTGTTCGATACCAAGGTCGCGATCCTCGTGCTCGAGGACCTCGCGGCCTGGCAGAAGCTGAATGTGACGGCCTTCCTCGCCACCGGGATCGCCGGCGCGGCGCCGGAGGCGATGGGCGAGCCCTATGAGGACGCGGCGGGCCGGCGCTATGCGCGGCTGCTCGGCCAGCCCGTGCTGGTCTTCGCCGCGGGGCCGGAGGCTTTGCTGCGTGCCTGGCGGATGGCGCTCGAGCTCGGCCTGACCCAGGCGGCCTATGTGCGCGCCATGTTCGCCACGGGTCACGATGCGGCGAACCGCGCCGCCTTCCTGGCCGAGCCGTCCGATGCGCCGGACCTCGTCGGACTGGCCCTGCGCGGCCCGCGCAAGGCGGTCGACCGGGCCACCAGGGGGCTTTCGCTCCACCCTTGAGCGCCCGTCCGGCCTTGCCTCCGGCGGCGTGCCGCGCCATGCCGCCGCGATGCGAGCCGTGCTCACCGTGGACCTCGGCGCCATCGTGGCGAATTGGCGCGACCTTGCCGCCCGCCATGCCGCCGCGGGGGGCGGGGCGGTCGCCGGCGTGGTGAAGGCGGACGGGTACGGGCTCGGCGCCGGGCCGGTCGGGCGGGCGCTCGCCGGCGCGGGATGCCGGCACTTCTTCGTCGCCCATCCGGCCGAGGGGATCGCCCTGCGCGCGGCCATCGGCCCCGGGCCGATGATCGCCATCCTGAACGGCTTCGCGCCTGGGGAGGATGCGGGGGCGGGGATCGTGCCGGTGCTGAACGGGCTGCCCGACATCGCCGCCCATGCCACCTCGGGCCGGAGCGGGCCGGCGATCCTCCACCTCGATACCGGCATGGGCCGCCTCGGATTGGATGCGGCGGAGCAGGCGGCGCTCGCCGCGGCGCCGGGGCGGCTCGGCGGGATGGAGCTGCGCTACGTGATGACGCACCTGGCCTCCGCCGATGCGCCGGCGCATCCGCTGAACGCGGCGCAGGCGGCCCGCTTCGCCGAGGCCGCGGCGCGCATCGCGCCCGGGGTGCCGCGCAGCCTGGCCAACTCCTCTGGCCTCTTCCTCGGGCCCGGCTTCGCCTCCGACCTCGCCCGGCCGGGCTCCGCGCTCTATGGCATCAACCCGATCCCGGGCGCGCCGAACCCGATGCGGGTCGCGCTGCGGCTGCGCGCGCCGGTGCTGCAGGTGCGGGCGATCCCGCCGGGGGCCACGGTCGGCTACGGTGCCACCTGGACGGCGCCGCGCCCGTCCCGGATCGCCACGGTTGCGGCAGGCTACGCCGACGGATACCCTCGCGCGCTCTCGGGCCGAGAGGCTGCCGGCCTGGTTGCGGGGCGGAGCGTACCCCTTGTCGGACGGGTGTCGATGGACCTGATCACCTTCGACGTCACGGAGGCGCCGGAAGTGAGGCCAGGCGACATGGTGGAGCTGATCGGCCCCGAGGCGGGCCTCACGCCGGACGACCTCGCGCTGGCCGCGGGCACCATCGGCTATGAGATCCTGACCTCGCTCGGCGCGCGCTACCGGCGGGACTACGCGGCCTGATGGGCGTGCCGGGGCCGGGATCGGGGACCACCATGGGCGCCCTCCTGCTCGATCCGCTGGCCGCGCTCGGGCGCGGCACGCTCGGGGCCTGCCGCGTCGCCGGCTCGGTCGCGCTCTTCGCGCTCGAGGGGATCAGCCACCTGGTGCGCCCGCCCTTCTACGGGCGGCTATTCTGGCGCGCCTTCCTCGAGGTCGCCTGGTTCTCGCTGCCCGTGGTCGCGCTGACGGCGGTGTTCACGGGCATGGTGCTGGCGCTGCAATCCTACACCGGCTTCGCCCGCTTCAACGCGCAATCGGCCGTCGCCAGCGTCGTGGTGCTGAGCCTGACGCGCGAGCTCGGCCCGGTGCTGGCGGGGCTGATGGTCGCGGGGCGGATCGGGGCGAGCTTCGCCGCCGAGCTCGGCACCATGCGCGTGACCGACCAGATCGATGCGCTGACGACGCTGTCGACCAACCCGATGAAGTACCTGGTGGCGCCGAGGCTGCTGGCGGCGACCCTGGCGATGCCGCTGCTCGTCGTCATCGCCGACATCCTCGGCGTGATGGGCGGCTGGCTGATCGCCACCTTCCGGCTCGACTTCGTCTCGGAGGCCTATCTCAAGGCGAGCCTCGACTTCCTCGAGACGATGGACGTCGTCTCCGGCCTCGCCAAGGCCGCGGTGTTCGGCTTCGTCGTGGCGCTGATGGGCACCTGGTGCGGCTACCACAGCCGCGGCGGGGCGCAGGGGGTGGGCGCGGCGACGACCTCGGCCGTCGTCGCCTCCTCGATCCTCATCCTCGCCCTCGACTACGTGATGACCGAGCTGTTCTTCGCCCGATGAGGGATGTGGCAGGGCCGGTCCCGAAGCTGCGGCTGCGCGGGCTGCGCAAGGCCTTCGGCGCGAAGCCGGTGCTGGACGGCGTCGATCTCGAGGTGCCGGCGGGCCATTCCCTGGTGATCCTCGGCGGCTCGGGCTCGGGCAAGTCGGTCACCGTGAAGTGCATCCTCGGCCTGATCGAGCCGGATGCGGGCAGCATCGAGATCGACGGGCGCGACGTCCTCGGCATGAAGCGGCGGGAGCGGGAGGCGCTGAACGACCGCATCGGCATGCTGTTCCAGAACGGCGCCCTGTTCGACAGCCTGCCGGTCTGGGAGAATGTCTGCTTCAAGCTGCTGGCGCAGCGCCGCATCGCCCGCCGCGCGGCGCGCGACCACGCGGCCGAGGTGCTGGCCCAGGTCGGGCTGGCGGCCAGCGTCGGCGACCTCTCGCCGGGCGAGCTCTCGGGGGGGATGCAGAAGCGCGTGGCGCTGGCGCGCGCCATCGCCGCGCGGCCGGACATCATCTTCTTCGACGAGCCGACCACCGGGCTCGACCCCATCATGGGCGCGGTGATCGACGGGCTGATCGTCGATTGCGTGAAGCGCCTCGGCGCCACCGCCGTCTCCATCACCCATGACATGGCGAGCGCGCGGCGGATCGGCGACCTCGCGGCGATGATCCATCACGGGCGCATCGTCTGGACCGGCGAGGCCGGGCGGCTCGGCGAGACGGGCAACCCCCTGGTGGACCAGTTCGCGCGCGGCGAGCGCGAGGGACCGATCCAGATGGAGCTGCGGCGATAGCGCCGCGCACCGACCGCCCGGGCCTGGCGGGCGCCGGCCCCTTGAAGGCGCCGCCGCATTGTCGATACGATGCCATTCCAATGGCCGGATCGGCCGGCCGTCGGAGCAACCTCGGATCGGTCTGGCCGCGATCCCATCGCCCGATCATACTCGGGCCGCGGGCGCCGTCCGGACGCGCGCGACCGCCGGCGCCTCTCCCCGGCCATGCAGGAAACGCCGCCCCATGCCCGACACCCATGCCGTCGCCAGCCCCGGCGCCCCGGCCCGCGACGAGGCCCGCAGCTTCGACGCGATCGTCATCGGCGCGGGCATCGCCGGCCTCTACCAGCTCTACCGCCTGCGCCAGCTCGGGCTGTCGGTCCGCGTCTTCGAGACCGGCTCGGGGGTGGGCGGCACCTGGTACTGGAACCGCTATCCCGGCGCGCGCTTCGATTCCGAAAGCTACACCTATGGCTACGCCTTCGACGAGGCGCTGCTGCAGGAATGGGACTGGTCGGAGCATTTCGCCGCCCAGCCGGAGACGCTGCGCTACCTGAACCATGTCGCGGACCGCTTCGACCTGCGCCGCGACATCCGCTTCGAGAGCCGCGTCGCCGCCGCGACCTGGGACGAGGCGCGGCGGCGCTGGGAGGTGACGCTCGCCGGCGGGGAGCACTTCGATGCCCGCTTCCTGGTCACCGCCGTCGGGCCGCTTTCCGCCGACACGCTGCCGCGCCTGAAGGGGACGGAGGAGTTCCGCGGCCAGTCCTTCCACACCTATCGCTGGCCGCACGAGCCGGTCGATTTCGCCGGCAAGCGTGTGGCGGTCATCGGCACGGGTGCGACCGGCGTGCAGGTGATCCAGACCATCGCGCCGCTGGTCGGGCAGCTCACCGTGTTCCAGCGCACGCCCAATTGGTGCACGCCGCTGCACAACCGGACGATCACCGAGACGGAGCAGGCGAAGATCAAGGCCGGCTACCCGGCGATGTTCGAGCTGCTGCGCCAGACCCCCGGCTGCTACATCCACAACACCGACCCCCGCGGCACCTTCGAGGTCACGCCGGAAGAGCGCGAGGCGTTCTGGGAGATGCGCTACGCCGAGCCCGGCTTCAGCATCTGGATGGCGAATTTCCGCGACGTGCTGACCGACCTGAAGGCCAACGCCCTGTTCAGCGACTTCGTCGCCCGCAAGATCCGCGCGCGGGTGAAGGATCCGAGGACGGCGGAGATGCTGATCCCGAAATGCCACGGCTTCGGCATGCGCCGCGTGCCGCAGGAGACCGGCTACTACGAGGCCTACAACCTGCCGCATGTCCGCCTCGTCGACGTCAAGGCGACGCCGATCGAGCGCGTGACCGGGACCGGCATCCGCACCAGCGATGCCGAGTACGAATTCGACATCACCATCTACGCCACCGGCTTCGACGCGGTGACGGGCGCCTTCGACCGCATCGAATTCCGCGGCGCGGAGGGGCTGACGCTGAAGGAGAAATGGGGCGACGGGCCGAAGACCTATCTCGGCCTGATGTCGCAGGGTTTCCCGAACATGCTGACCATCGTCGGCCCGCACAACGCCTCCACCCGCTGCAACATCCCGCGCTGCATCGAGCAGAACGTGGAATGGGTGACCGGGCTGATGCGGCACGTGACCGAACACGGCATCACCCGCTTCGAGGCGACGGCGGAGGCCGAGGCGGAGTGGTCGCGCCATGTCGAGGAGCTGGCCTCCGGCCTGCTCTACACCCTGGTCGATTCCTGGATGACCGGCATCAACCGCAACGTCGAGGGGCGGGAGACGCGCCGCATCCTGCAGTACCAGGGCGGCGCGCCCGCCTATCGCGCGCACTGCGACAAGGTCGCCGCCGATGGCTACACCGGGATGGTGCTGGGCGCCTGAGACAGCCGCCGGGCAGGCTCGCCCGGCCAGGGGGAACATCGTGCATGATGGACGCTGACGCCGGTGGCGACAGGCGTGACGCGGCGGCGCCGGGCGGCGGCGCCGGCACGGGGTGGTGGCGCGGCGCCGTCATCTACCAGGTCTACCCGCGGAGCTTCGCGGATTCGGACGGCGATGGCGTCGGCGACCTGCCCGGGCTGATCGCGCGGCTGGACCACATCGCGGCGCTCGGGGTGGACGCGATCTGGGTCTGTCCCTTCTACCCCTCCCCGCAGCGCGACTTCGGCTACGACGTCGCCGACCATTGCGCGGTCGACCGCAATTTCGGCACGCTCGAGGATGCCGACCGGCTGGTCGCGGCGGCGCATGCGCGCGGGCTCCGGGTGCTGCTCGACCTGGTCGGCGGCCACACCTCGGACCGCCATGCCTGGTTCGACGCCTCCCGCCGCAGCCGCGAGGCACCGACCGCGGACTGGTATGTCTGGGCCGACCCGGCGCCGGATGGCACGCCGCCCAACAACTGGCTCAGCGTCTTCGGCGGCAGCGCCTGGACCTGGGAGCCGCGGCGGCGCCAGTACTACCTGCACCACTTCCTCCCCAGCCAGCCGACCTTGAACCTGCACAACGAGGCGACGGTGGCGGCGCTGCTGGACACGGCGCGCTTCTGGCTCGACCGCGGCGTGGACGGGTTCCGTCTGGATGCGCTCGACTTCCTGACCCATGACAAGGCGCTGCGCTCCAACCCGCCGGCCCCGGCCCCGGGCGGCGTGGTGCCGGCCAAGCTGTTCGCGCTGCAGCGGCACCTGCACGACATGATCCAGCCGGACACGCGGCCGGTGCTGGCGCGGCTGCGCGCGCTGCTCGACCGCTATCCGGGCACGACGACGCTCGGCGAGGTGTCGTCGCAGGACGGCGCCTATGAGCGCATCGCCGGCTACACGGCGCGCGGCGCGGGCCTGCTGCACATGGCCTACACGCTGCGCCCGCTGCGCCAGGGCTTCGACCACCCGACCCTGGAGGCGCTGCTGGCCGACGCCATCCGCGCCTGCGCCGAGGGCTGGCCCTGCTTCTCCTTCTCGAACCACGACGTCGAGCGCGCCGCCAGCCGCTGGGCGCCGAAGGGCCCGGACGGCGCCGGCACCCCCGATCCGCGCCTGACGCGCCTGCTGCTCTGCCTGCTGCTGACCCTGCCGGGCAGCGCCTGCCTCTACCAGGGGGAGGAGCTCGGCCTGCCGGATGCGGTGCTGGCCGAGCACGAGATCCGCGACCCCTTCGGCATGACCTACTGGCCCGAGTTCAAGGGCCGCGACGGCAGCCGCACGCCGATCCCCTGGCAGCGCGATCGCCGCCATGGCGGCTTCACCGCCGGCACGCCCTGGCTGCCGGTGCCGGAGGCGCATCGCGCGCTGGCGGTCGATGCGCAGGAAGGCGATGCCGACAGCACGCTGCGCTTCTGCCGCGACCTGCTGCACCGGCGCCGGGCGGAGCCGGCGCTGCGCCAGGGCGGCGCGGCGCGCAGCCTCGGCCTGGCGGCGCCGCTCTTCGGCTTCACCCGGCTGGACCCGACGGGCGGGGGGCGGGACCTGACGGTGCTGTGCAACCTGTCGGCGGAGCCGGTCGCGGGACCGGGCGGCACGCTGCCCCCCTGGGGCTTCGCCATGGTGCCGGCCGAGGTCGCTGCCTTGCCGGCCTGACGGCAGCGCCGCATCCTGCCGCCGCCTTTGGGGGATGACCGGCGTGACGCTCACCGTGCTCGAGCCCGAGGGGCTCTATCCCGACACCGCGCTCGAGCAGCGGATCATGGGCCCCGGCGTCCGGATCCTGCAGGGCAAGGCGACGACCAGCCTCGCCGAGTTGCCGGACGATCTGTGCGCCCAGGCCGACGGGCTGATGACCCTGCGGATGGCCGTCCCCGGCGACCAGCTCGCCCGCTTCCCGAAGCTCCGCGTCGTGATCCGCATGGGGGTGGGCTATGACCGGGTCGACCGCGCCGCCTGCGCCGCGCGCGGCATCCTGGTGTGCAACGTGCCCGATTACGGCACGGCCGAGGTGGCGGAGTTCGCCGTCCTGCTGGCGCTGTCGCTGCGGCGCGGGCTGCTGCTCTACCACGACACCCAGCGCGGGCCGGACCCGGCGCGCTGGGGCGTCATGGCCTCGCCCCTGCACCGGCGGCAGACGGCGCAGACCTTCGGGATCCTCGGCCTCGGGCGCATCGGCTCCGCCGCCGCGCTGCGCGCCAAGGCCTTCGGCTACCGCGTGGTGTTCTTCGACCCGCACATCCCGAATGGCTGGGACCGCGCCCTCGGCATCGAGCGGGCGCGGACGCTCGAGGAGCTGCTCGGCCAGTCCGACGTGCTGTCGATCCACGCGCCGCTGACGCGGACCACGCGCGGCCTGGTCGGGGAGCGGGAGCTGCGCCTGCTGCCCCGGAACGCCGTGGTGGTGAACACCGCGCGCGGCCCCATCCTCGACCTCGACGCGCTGGAGCGGTGCCTGCGCGACGGGCACCTGGCCGGCGCCGGGCTTGACGTGATCCCGGAGGAGCCGCCGAGGGACCCGATCCCCCGACTGCTGCAGGCCTACCGCGCCGGCGAGGACTGGCTGCGCGGCCGCCTCGTGGTCACGCCGCACATCGCCTTCCACACGCCGGAGGCCTGGGACGACATCCGGCTGAAGGGCGCCGAGACGATGCGCGACGTGCTGGTCGAGGGGAAGCGCACCAACGTCATCCCGCCCGAATCCGACTGAGCATTCGCGGAAGGAAGCCCGCCGGCCCCGATCCCGCGGGACGGGTCCCGATGGCGTCGACGGGCATGCCTGCACGGTTTCGCTGGCGTCCCGGGGGCGGGCTTCCCGGGGCCCGGCCCCGCCATCTAGGACCCGCCCGGGGACGCCCCAGGGCGGAGACCTCCCGTGGCGCGCCTGGCGCCGTCAGCGCGCCGGCGGCGGGTTGGTGCAGTTCGCCATCCGCGTGTTCGGGTCCTGCACGCAATCGGTGCCGACGGGGCTCGGCCGCTCGTACTGGCAGGCGGCGGCGCCGAGCAGCGTGCCGAGCAGCAGCGCGAGAGGGAGGAAGCGGCGCATCGGGGAATCTCCTGGGGGAATCGGGTGGCCGGCTCATGCATTGCGCGGGGCTGGCCGGCACGGGTCAACCCCTCGGAAGCGGCCGGGGACGCTCCGGCAGCCCGCATCCTGCCGGAGTTTCCCCAACGGATCCTAAGGGCATGCCCGCGCGGCTTCGATGGCGCCATGGTCCCTGAGCGATAGGCCGCGCCAGCGCCACAGCATCAGCGCCGCCACCACGCCGAGCCCGGTCGCCAGCCCGGCCCAGAGCCCGGCGGCGCCGAGCCCCGCCTGCCAGGCCAGCGCCAGGCCGAGCGGCAGGCCGATCCCCCAATAGCCGAGAGCGGCGAGCCCCATCGGCACCTGCGTGTCCTTGAGGCCGCGCAGCGCGCCCGAGGCCACCGCCTGCACCCCATCGGCCAGCTGGAACACCCCCGCGATCACCAGCAGCGTCGCGCCGAGGGCGGCGGCGGCGGCCGAATCCGGATCGGCGGCATCCAGGAAGGCCCAGGGGATCACCCCCGAGCCCAGCACCAGGACCAGCGCCATCGCCGCCATGAACCCGGCGCCGAGCGCGATCGCCGTCCAGCCCGCCCGCACCGCCGCCTCCCGGTCGCCCTCCCCGGCGGCCAGCCCGACCCGTGCCGTCGCCGCCTGGCCGATCCCCATCGGCACCATGAAGGTCAGCCCCGAGACCTGGATCGCCACCGCATGCGCCGCGACCGCCACCGCCCCGAACCCGCCGACGGCCAGCGCCGCGGCGCTGAACACCCCGATCTCGAGCAGCATGCTGCCGGAGATCGGCAGGCCGAGGCGGAACACCTCGGCCAGCTTCGCCGCATCCGCCCGCCACAGCCGACCGAGCAGCCGGAAGCGGCGCAGCCGCCGGTCGCGCGCGATCAGCAGCAGCAGCCCGCCCAGCATGCCGAGATTGGCGAGCGTGCTGGCCAACCCGGCCCCCGCCACCCCCATCCCGGCCCAGCCGAAGGCGCCGAAGACCAGCACCCAGTCGAGCACCGCATTTGCCCCGATCGCCGCGGCCGAGACCGCCAGCGCCGCCCCGGGCCGTTCCATCGCGGCGAGGAAGCCGCGCAGAACGACGAAGCCGCAGAAGGGCAGCAACCCCCACATCAGCCAGCGATTGTAGGTGCCGGCGTCTGCCGCGAGGCCCGGGTCGATGCCCAGGGCGGCAAGGATGGACCTGGTCTCCCACATCACGACCCAGGCGGGCAGGGTGAGCAGGGTCGCCGCCCAGACCGCCTGGCGCGCGCCGCGCCGCATCTCCCGTACCCAGCCGCGCCCGCCGGGGCGCCGCCCGGCGCCGCGCGCCTGCGCCAGCATCGGCGCCGCGGCCAGGGCCAGGCCGAAGGCCGGCGCCAGCAACGCCCAATAGAGGTTGGCCCCGAGCGTGCCGGCCGCCAGCGCCTCGGTCGACAGATGGCCGAGGATCATCGAATCGGTCAGCGTCAGGGCGAATTGGCTGAGATTGGTCAGCGCGAGCGGCGCCGCCAGCGCCAGGGTCGCCCGGACCTCCGCCGCCCAGGGCCGCCCGGCCGCCGCCTTTCCCTCTCCGACCATGTCCGGCATGGCAGGGGCCATAGCGCCTGATCCGGGCGGGCGGAATTGCCGAGGGGATGAGCCGGCCCCTCCCCCGGGTCGAGGCGTGCCGCCCGCCACCTGCCCGCCCCCCTGCCCGCCCCCGGTCCCGGCACCGCCGGGGACGCGCGCCGGAGGCCGATGGCGCGGCCGGGCGCGTGACTCTTCGGCGCGCCCGTGCTGGAAGGGCGCTTCCGCCGATCCCAAATCGGAGAGCAGAGACCATGCGACGCCGCGCGCTCCTCGCCGCCCCGCCCGCGGCGGCCGCCCTGCTGCCCGCCGCGCTGAACCCCGCCGCGGCGCAGGCGCCGAGCCTCCTCACCGAGGAATTCCTGGTGCCCGCGCGGGATGCGCCGGGCATCGAGCTGTTCCTGCGCAACAAGCGGCCGGAGACGCTGACCGCCTTCGCCCCGGGGCGGACCCTGCTGTTCGTGCATGGCGCGACCTACCCGGCGCACACCGCCTTCGACCTGCCGCTCGTCGGCCTGTCCTGGATGGACTACATCGCCGCGCGCGGCTTCGACGTGTGGTGCCTCGACATCCGCGGCTATGGCCGCAGCACCCGCCCGGCCGAGATGGCCCAGCCGCCCGAGGCCAACCCGCCCCTGGTGCGCGGCGAGACCGCGGTCGCCGACATCGCCTCCGCCGCCGCCTTCATCCGCGAGAAGCGCGGGCTGGCGAAGATGGTGCACATGGGCTGGTCCTGGGGCTCGGCGCTGCAGGGCCGCTTCGCCGCCGACAACCCGTCCCAGGTCGAGCGCCTGGTGCTCTACGCGCCCGGCTGGCTGCGGGAGGGCCCGAGCCTGGCCGCGGGCGCGGCGGGGTCCTCGATCGGCGCCTACCGCACCGTCACCCAGGCCCAGGCGCGGGAGCGCTGGCTGTCCGGCGTGCCGGATGCGAAGCGCGCCGGGCTGATCCCGCCGGGCTGGTTCGAGCATTGGGCCGGCGTCACCTGGGCGACCGATCCGGAGGGGATGCGGCGCAACCCGCCGGCGCTGCGCGCGCCGAACGGCGTGCTGCTGGACAGCCGCGAATACTGGCAGGCCGGCCGGCCCTGGTGGGACCCGGCGAAGGTCACCGCGCCGACGCTGCTGGTCGTCGCCGAATGGGACCGCGACACGCCGCCCGCCATGGCCAGCGCGATCTTCCCGCTGCTGACGAACAGCCCGGGCAAGCGGCTGGTCGTGCTCGGCGAGGGCACGCACACCATCATCATGGAGCGCAACCGCGGCGCGCTGTTCCAGGCGGTGCAGGTCTTCCTGGAGGAGGCGGCAGCCTGAGGGTTTGCGAAGGAATGCCCGCCAGCCCCGATCTGGGAGGAAATTCCCCCATGATTCCAGGGGGCATTCCTTCGCAGGTTCGATTTCCTCACCGGCTCTGAGCCACGGTTGACCCCGGGCGCCCGGGCGGCTTCGCTCCCGCCATGACCATCCTCTCCGGAAGTGCGCGAATCGCCGGGGTCCTCGGCTGGCCGATCGCCCATTCCCGCTCCCCCCGCCTGCACGGCTTCTGGCTGGAGCGGCACGGGATCGACGGCGCCTACCTGCCGCTGCCGGTGCGGCCGGAGCGCTTCGCCGACGCCGTGCGGTCGATGCGCGACCTCGGCTTCCGCGGGTCGAACGTCACGCAGCCGCACAAGGAAGCCGCCTTCGCCGTCTGCGATTCGGTCGATCCGACGGCGCATCGCGCGGGCGCGGTGAACACGCTGGTGTTCCGCGAGGATGGCAGCATCCACGGCTCCAACACCGACGGCTTCGGCTTCGTCGAGAACATCCGCGCGACCTTGCCCGCATGGTCGGCGGCCGATGGCCCGGCGGTGGTGCTCGGCGCCGGCGGCTCGGCGCGCGCCATCACCGCGGCGCTGCTGGAAGCCGGCGCGCCGCGGATCGTGCTGGTGAACCGCTCGCCGGCGCGGGCGGAGGCGCTGGCCAGGGCGCTCGGCGGCGCGATCGAGGTGGCGGAGCGGGCGCCGCTGGCCGACGCCGCCCTGCTGGTGAACACCACCAGCCTCGGCATGCCCGGCCAGCCGCCGCTGGACATCGACCTGGCGCCGATGCGCCCCGGCGCGGTCGTCGCCGACATCGTCTACGTGCCGCTCGAGACCGCCTTCCTGGCGCGCGCCCGGGCGCGGGGGCTGCGCACCGTCCAGGGGCTGGGGATGCTGCTGCACCAGGCGCGGCCCGGCTTCGAGGCCTGGTTCGGCGTGGCGCCCCTGGTGGACAATGCGCTGCACGATTTCGTCGCCGGGGACATTCCCAAGACCTCCGATCGCGCACCCCCGGAGGGCGGCGCGTGAACCGGGTGCCCGGGCGGCCCCCGCCATGAAGGTGCTCGGCCTGACGGGCGGGATCGGCATGGGCAAGTCGACCGCCACCAGCACGCTGCGCCGCCTGCGCGTGCCGGTCTTCGATGCGGATGCCGCGGTGCATGGCCTCCAGGCCAGGGGCGGGCGCGCGGTGCGCCCGATCGGCGCCGCCTTCCCGGGGACGGTGCGCGAGGGCGCGGTGGACCGCGAGGCGCTGCGCCGCGCCGTGCTCGGCGACCCGGCGGCGCTGCGGCGCCTCGAGCGCATCGTCCACCCGCTGGTGCGCGACGAGGAGCGGCGCTTCCGCAGCGCCGCGCGCCGCCGTGGCGAGCGGCTGGTCGTGCTCGACGTGCCGCTGCTGTTCGAGACCGGCGGCGCCGGGCGGTGCGATGCCGTCATCGTCGTCACCGCGCCGGCCGCCGTGCAGCGCTGGCGCGTGCTGCGCCGCCCCGGCATGACGGAGGAACGGCTGCGCGCGATCCTCGCCCGCCAGACCCCGGATGCCGAGAAGCGCCGCCGCGCCGACCACCTGGTCCATACCGGCCTGTCGCGCCACCATGCGCAGCGGCGGATCCGGGCCCTCGTGCGGGAGATGCGCGCGCCATGACGCGGCAGGTCGTGCTGGATACGGAGACGACGGGGCTCGACCCGCTGCTCGGCGACCGGGTGCTCGAGGTCGCGGCGATCGAGATCGTGAACCTCATGCCGACGGGGCGGACCTTCCACGCGCTGCTCGACCCCGAGCGCGACGTGCCGCCCGAGAGCACGCGCATCCACGGCTTCACCGCCGAGATGCTGCGCGGCAAGCCGAAATTCGCCGAGGTGCTGGACGGCCTGCTCGAATTCCTCGGGCCGAGCCCGATCATCGCGCACAACGCGCCGTTCGATTTCGGCTTCCTCGACGCGGAGCTCCGGCGCTGCGGCCGCGAGGCGCTCGACCGCGCGCGGATGGTCGACAGCCTGGCCATCGCCAAGCAGCGTTTCCCCGGCCTGCCGAACAACCTCGACGCGCTGTGCCGGCGCTTCGGCATCGACAATTCGATGCGCACCAGCCACAACGCGCTGCTCGACGTGCAGCTGCTGGCGCAGGTCTATCTGGAGCTGATGGGCGGGCGGCAGCCCGGCCTGTCGCTGGCCGCCTCGCGCGCCGCGCCCCTGCTGGTCGCGGGCGGCGCGGCGGAGGCGGTGCCGCGCACGCCGCGCCCGATCCTGCCGACCGAGGCCGAGCTGGCCCGCCACGCCGAGTTCCTGGCGAAGAAGATCAAGGAGCCGATGTGGCTGGCGCCGCCCTTCGCGCCTCCGCCCGAGGGCGCCGCCTGAGAGTTCGTGAAGGAATGCCCGCCAGCCCCGATTTCGGAGGGAATTCTCCGATGATTTCAGAGCAGATTCTTTCGCGAATTCGATTGCTTCACGAACTCTGAGTTTGCGGCAGGAAGCCCGCAAGCCCCGGCCCTGGGGGGATTCCCCCTTCCCTGCGGACGGCCTGCCTTCGCGGCTTCGACTCGCTAGGGCCGCGGCGCCGCCTCCTCCCGCATCTCGCGGCTGAGGAAGAAGTTCAGCGCGGTGCGGATCACCGCGATGGCGCCGAGCTTGCCGATCGCCTCCCAGCTCGGCGCGACCGCGGTCGAGAGGATGTCGGCGCCGAGCTGGAATTCGAGCGCCAGCGCCAGGTGCCGCGCGAGCGTCAGGCGGATGCCGGTGAAGCCATCCTCCGCCCCGACGCCGTGGCCGAGCATGCGCCCGACCGCGCGCACCACGCCCAGCGCGACCACCAGCGCCCCCATCGCCTCGATCGCGAGCCGCAGCCAGAGCACGAGGGTGACGACCAGTTCCTCGATCCCCGACTCCGCCGGTGTGATGATCATGGCCGCTCCGCTGCCCGCCTGCTCCGCCCCGCATCGACCACGCGCCCAGGGCAATCGCTTGAAGGTCGTCGGGATTCCCGTCCCGCCTGAAGTCT
>CAZMCV010000104.1:0-14514 GCA_964564645.1 uncultured Acetobacteraceae bacterium | reverse complement strand
GGTCGAGCATCCGGTGACCGAGATGGTCTGCGGCATCGACCTGGTGAAGGAGCAGATCCGCATCGCCGCCGGCGAGCGCCTCGGTTACACGCAGTCCGAGATCCGCTTCCACGGCCACGCGATCGAGTGCCGCATCACCGCCGAGGATCCGGAGACCTTCGCCCCCTCGCCCGGCAAGGTGACGACCTACCACGCGCCGGGGGGCCTCGGCGTGCGCGTCGATAGCGCGCTCTACAGCGGCTACACCGTGCCGCCGCACTATGACAGCCTGATCGCCAAGCTGATCGTCCACGGCGCGACGCGGGCAGAGGCGATCGCCAGGCTGCAACGCGCGCTCGACGAGATGGTGGTGGACGGGATCGAGACCACCCTGCCACTGCACCGCGCCATCGCGCAGGATGGCGAGTTCCGGCGCGGGGACTACACCATCCATTGGCTGGAGCGGTTCGTGGCGGGGCAGCTCGGGGCGTGAGCCGCGGGGGGAAGAAGACGCTTCTTCCCCCCGCACCCCCCATCATCGTTTTCTGGCCCCTGTCCTTCGGGAAGCCGTCGACGTGCCCGCCGGGCCCCGGCACACTGCGCGGCGGAGGGCCCCCATGACCCACATCGCTGACCTGCGCGCGCGCCGCGACGCCGCCCTCGGCGCCGGCGCGCCCCTCTTCTACGAACACCCGATCCACATCGTCCGCGGCGAGGGCGTCCACCTCTGGGACGCCGACGGCCGCCGCTACGTCGACATGTACAACAACGTCCCCTGCGTCGGGCACGCCAACCCGCGCGTGGTGGACGCCATGGCGCGCCAGCAGGCGACGCTCAACGTCCACAGCCGCTACCTGCACGAGGGCGTCGTCGAGTTCTGCGAGCGCCTGGCCGCCCTGCACGGCCCGCAGATCGAAAGCGTGCTGCTCAGCTGCTCCGGCACCGAGGCGAACGAGGTCGCGCTGCGCATGGCGCGCTTCGCGACCGGCCACCGCGGCCTCATCGCCACCGACGCCACCTACCACGGCAACAGCGAGCTGGTCGGCTCGCTGACCCGGATCGGCGCCCAGCCGCACCCCGACCCGGCCATCGCCGGCATCCCCTTCCCCGACCGCTACCGCCCCATCGCTCCCGGCCTGACGGAGGAGGCGCTCTGCGACGCCTACCTGGCGAGCCTTGGGCAGGCGATCGACCGCCTGAAGGCCTCGGGCGAAGGGGTCGCCGCGCTGATCCTCTGCTCGATCCTGGCGAATGAGGGCCTGCCCGACATCCCCGCCGGCTACATGGCGCGCGCGGCCGAGATGGTCCGCGCCGCCGGCGGCCTCGTCATCGCCGACGAGGTGCAGGCCGGCTACGCCCGGACCGGCCAGTGGTGGGGCTACGAGGTGACGGGCTTCGCCCCCGACATCGTCGTCACCGGCAAGCCCATGGGCGCCGGCCTGCCGCTCGCCGCCACCGCCGCCAGCCGCGCCATCGTCGAGACCTTCCGCGAGCGGACGCGCCACTTCAACACCTTCGCCTCCTCCCCGCTTCAGGCCGCGGTCGGCATGGCGGTGCTGGACGAGATCGAGCAGCGCGACCTGCGCGGCAACGTCGCCGCCGTCGGCGGGGCGCTGAAGGCGGCGCTGGCGCAGCGCAAGGGCGCCTCCGACGCGATCGGCGACGTGCGCGGCCACGGCCTCTTCCTCGGCGTCGAGATGGTGCGCCCCGCTGACGGCGCGCCGGATGTCGCGCTGGCGAAGCGCATCATCAACCGCCTCAAGGACCGCGGCTTCCTCACCAGCAACGCCGGCGCGCACAGCAATGTCGTGAAGATCCGCCCGCCGCTGGTCTTCTCCCACGCCGATGCCGCTGGGTTCCTGGTGGCCTGGGACGAGACCATCGCCGAACTCGCCGCATGACGACGCCGGAAGCGGCTGAGCGCGCCTATGCGCCGGCCGCGCGGGCCGCGCTGGCGGCCTTCGGCGTGCCGGTGGCGGAGCTCCGGTTCATCCACCTGGCCGAGAACGTCACCTTCCGCGCCGTCGACGCGCGCGACGGGGCCAGGCTGACGCTCCGCCTGCACCGCCCCTGGTACCACGACATCACCGCGCTGCGCTCGGAACACCTCTGGACCCGCGCCCTGGTCGCGGCCGGCATCGCGACGCCCGAGCCGCTGCGCACGCCGGGCGGCGAGAGCTTCGTGCAGGTCGACATCCCCGCCACCGGCGAGCGCCGCTGGGCCGGCCTGCTCCGCTGGGTGGAAGGGGAGCTGCTGGCCGATGTCGTGGCGCGCGAGACCGACACCGCCGCCATCGCCGGCCATTTCGCCCGCCTCGGCGCCATCATCGCCGCCATGCACGACCAGGCGACCGGCTGGAGCCCGCCGCCCGGCTTCCGCCGCCACCGCCTCGACGCCGACGGGCTGATGGGGCCGAAGCCCTGGTGGGGCCCGTTCTGGGAGCATGCGATGCTCTCGCCGGCCGAGCAGGCCCTGCTGCGCGCGACGCGCGACCGCCTGCACGCCGCGCTGACCCGCTACGGCGAGCCCGCGCGCTGCTTCAGCCTGATCCATGCCGACCTGCACCCCTACAACGTGCTGGTCGACGGCCCTCGCGCCGCGGTGATCGATTTCGACGATTCCGGCTTCGGCTGGCACCAGTACGACCTCGCCGTCGCGCTGATGTCCCATCAGGATCATCGCGACTTCGCGACGTTCCGCGATGCCTGCATCGCCGGCTACCGCGCGGTGCGCCCGATCGCCGGGGCGGATCTCGCGCTGCTCGACATGTTCCTGCTGATCCGCGGCCTCGCCATCATCGGCTGGTTCCACCAGCGGCCGGAAGTGCCGGCGACGGAGGAGCTGGGACGGATCCTCGCCCGCATCCGCGCCGTCGCGCCGGGCTTCGTGCCGCCGGTCTGACACGAAACCGGCGACGCATTGCTCGCACCCGCGGGGTGGCTTCGGCATAATGCCGCGGTGAGCCGCCGCCAGATCGACATCACGCCGGACCTCATGCTCCGCGCCTACAGGGCCGGCCTCTTTCCCATGGCGGAAAGCCGGCGCGGGGACCGGCTGTACTGGCTCGATCCGGAGCGGCGCGGGATCATCCCCCTCGATGGCGGCTTCCACCTGCCGCGGCGGCTGCTGCGCACGATCCTCTCCGGCCCCTACCGCGTGACGGCGGACGCCGATTTCGCCGCCGTCATCACCGGCTGCGCCGCCCCCGCGCCGGGGCGGGAGGACACCTGGATCAATCCGGAGATCGAGTTCCTCTTCCTCTCGCTACAGCGCCAGGGCCATGCGCATTCCGTCGAGGTCTGGCAGGACCGGGCGCTGGTGGGCGGGCTCTACGGCGTCGTGCTCGGCGCGGCCTTCTTCGGCGAGAGCATGTTCAGCCGCGCCCGCGATGCCTCCAAGGTCGCGCTGGTGCATCTGGTGGCGCGGCTCCGCCTCGGCGGCTTCACCTTGCTGGACGCGCAATTCCTGACCGAGCACCTGGCCCAGTTCGGGGCGCGGGAGATCCCGCGCGCCGACTACAAGCGGCGCCTGGCGAATGCGGTCTCGGCGGAGGCGCGCTGGCTGGCGGCGCCGGAGCCGGAGGCGCTGGAGGAGGAGATCCGGGCCCTGCGCGCGCCCGGCGACTGAGCGGCGCCGCCCCCTACCCCACCCCCAGCAGCCAGGCGGTCGCCGGGAAGGCCGCCACCGCCAGCACCGTCGACAGCATCACCGCCGCCGAGACCTCGTCCTGCGCCACCGCGTGCCGCTGGGCCAGGATGAAGGCGTTGCTGGCGATCGGCATCGAGGCCATCAGCACCCCCGCCGCCACCCAGACCGGGTCGAGGCGCAGCACCCCATGCAGCGCCCCCCAGGTCAGCGCCGGGTAGAGCACCAGCTTGCCCACCGAGATGGCGAAGGCCGTCGCCAGCAGCCGCCGGCGGAACATCAGCCCCCCGAGGGTCCCGCCCAGCGCGAACAGCGCCGTCGGCCCGGCCGCCGCGCCGAGGAAGGCCAGGAATCGCTCGACCGGATCGGGCAGGCTCAGCCCGAGCGCGCCGACCGCCGATCCCGCCAGGATCGACAGGATCACCGGGTTGCGCGCCAGCGCCCGCAGCGCCCGCCCGACCGGCCCGCCATCCCGCGTGCCGGGGCGCCCCATCAGCGCGTCCCCCAGCATCAGGATCACCGCGACCTCGGCCATGATCGCCATGGCGATGGGGCCGGAGACCCGATCGCCGAGCAGCGGCAGCAGCAGCGGCGGGCCGAGATAGCCGACATTGCCGAAGGCCGCCGCGGTGCCGAAGGCGGCCGCCCGCCGGCGCGGCCGCACCCCGGCGGCCGCCGAAGCCGCGACGACGCCGCCGAAGGTCGCCAGGCAGCAGGCGAGATAGGCGGCGAGGAAGCGGGCATCGACGATCTCGGCCAGCTTCTGCGACGCCATCAGCCGGAACAGCATCGCCGGCAGGGCGAAGGTGAAGGCGAAGGCGCCCACGGCCTCGATCATCACCGGCGGGACGATGCGGCGGCGCACCGCGGCGAAGCCGAGGCCGATCACCGCGAAGATCGGCAGGCAGAGCAGGATCACATGCAGCACGCCGGCACCATACCGGCGGGTCCCGTGCGCGCCATCCGGCGAAAGCCCGGCGGGGGGCGGAACTGCCATGCCGGCGGGCAGGCCCGCCCGCGCGCCGCCCGCCGCGCGGGCAGGGCGGTCGCGCGCCGGCGGGATGATCGGTTGCCCGGCCAGGGGCGCGGCGGCATCATCCGCCGCGTCCCGAACCCAGGAGGCGCGCGCCGATGTCCCCGACCCTTTCCCGCCGCGCGATCCTCGTCGCCGGCACCGGGCTCGCCCTGCCGGCCGCGCCGCGGAACGCCCGCGCGCAGCAGACCCTGGAATGGGTCGCGGGCTCGATCGGCGGCGGCTGGTACACCATGGCCGCCGGCGTCTCGGCGCTGATCCGCGACGAGAACGCGGACCTGCAGATCCGCGTCGTCCCCGGCGGCGGCCTGGCCAATTCCACCCGCGTCAACCGCAACCAGTCCCCGATCGGCTGGGGCATCGACACCTTCGCCGCCTCCGCCCGCAAGGGCGAGGAGCCCTATTCGGAGAAGCACGCGGCGCTGCTCTGCCTCGGCACCGGCTACTCGCCGACCGAGCATCATTTCCTCCGCCGCGCCGATGGCGGGCCGGAGGACATGAAGGCGATCCTGACCATGAAGGGGCTGCGGCTGGCCGCGCCGCAGCGCTCCTCGACCGACGAGATGACCCTGCAGCGGATCCTGAAATTCTACGGCACCTCGCCGGAGCGGATCCGCGCCGAGGGCGGCGTCTACCGCAACGGCTCCTACGCCGATATCGGCGCGGCCTATTCGGACGGGCAGGTGGACTACCTCTACACCGCGCTGGCGCGTCCCGCCGCGCTGTTCGTCGAGATCGCGCAGGGCCGCCGGGGCGGGCGGCTGGTGGCGTTCCCCGACGATGTCCGCAAGCACCTGATCGACGAATACGCCTACACGCAGGGCATCATCCCCGCCGCCACCTATCCGGCGTTGCAATCGGGCGACGTGCCGGTGACCATGATGGACAGCGTCATCATGGTGAACGAGGCGCTGCCCGAGGACGTCGCCTACCGCATGACGCGGACGCTGATCCGCAACAAGGGGCCCCGGCTGGTCGCCATCCATGCCAGCATGGGCGCCTGGGATCCGGCGCGGAGCGCGCAGTACAAGGGCCTGCCGCTGCACCCGGGCGCGGAGAAGGCGTTCCGGGAGGCCGGCGCGCTGACCTGACCGGCCCCGGCCGGTGCGGGACCTGCCGGGCTGGCTGAAGGGGGCGAGCACGCTCTGGCTCGCCGCCGCCTCCGCGGTGCATCTCTATTTCGGCGGCTTCGGCTTCCCCGAGCCGATCGGCATGCGGGCCTTCCACCTGCTGGTCTTCGTGCCGCCGCTGTTCCTGCTCTACCCCGCCTTCCCCGGCCGCTCGCCGAGGCACCGGCCGAGCGCCTGCGACTGGCTCTGGGTGGTGGCCTCCGCGCTGCCGCATGGCTGGGTGCTGGCGAACGCGGGCGCGGTCGCCGACCGCATGGAATACGTCGATCCCTTCGGCTGGGAGATGGCGGTCCTCGCCATCCTCTGCATCGTGACCCTGCTGGAGGCGACGCGGCGGGCGGTGGAGATGGGCCTCGCCGTGATGGTGGTGCTCTCCCTGGCCTACATGCAATGGGGCTGGCGGCTGCCGGGCGTGCTGAACAGCCGCGTCTTCACGCCCGAGGAGATCCTCGAGGCCGCCTGGCTGGTGCCGACCGCGGGCGGGGTCTACGGGCCACTCACCGGGATCGTCGCCACCACCATCGCGGTCTTCATCGTCTTCGGCGCCTTCATGCAGGCCAGCGGGACGGGGCGGCTCTTCTCGAATCTCGGCGCGGCGGTCGCCGGGCGCTTCACCGGCGGTCCGGCCAAGGTCGCGGTGATCACCTCGGGCCTGTTCGGGACGATGAGCGGATCGTCGGTCTCGAACGTCATCACCACGGGCGCGATGACCATCCCGCTGATGACGCGCATCGGCTACCGCCCCGCGGTCGCCGGCGGCATCGAGAGCGCGGCCAGCGTCGGCGGCGCCCTGATGCCCCCCGTCATGGGCGCGGCCGCCTTCGTCATGGCCGAGATCACCAACATCCCCTATGGCGAGATCGTGCTGGCGGCCGCGATCGGCGCCGTCCTCTACTACTTCGCCATCCTCGCCGCGGTGCATTTCGAGGCGCGGCGGGCGGGGATGGCGCCGATGGAGGCGCAGGCGATCCCGCCCTGGCGCGAGGTGCTGGCCGACGCCCACCTGGTGCTGCCGATCGCCGTCCTGGTCTGGCTGATGATGGCGCGCTGGAGCGGCAATTACGCCGCCTTCTGCGCGACCGTGGCGATGGTCGCGGTGGCGCTGCTGCGGGGCCGCACGCGCATGGGCCCGCGCGCCATCCTGGACGCGCTGGCGCAGGCGGGGCTGACCATGGCGCCGCTGGCGGTCGCCATCGCCGGCGCGGGCATCGTCGTCTCGGCGCTGACCGCGACGGGGATGGTTGTGGCGCTGGGCGGCATCATCAAGGACCTGGCGGGGGGCAGCCTGCCGCTGCTGCTGCTGCTGCTGGCGCTGACGGTCCTCGTCCTGGGGATGGGGCTGCCGACCACGCCGTCCTACATCATCGCCGCGGCGATCGGCGTGCCGCAGATCCTCGAGCTCGGGACGGCGGTGCTCGGCGTCGCGCAGCAGGACCTGCTGCTGCCGGCGCATCTGTTCATCTTCTACTTCGCGGTGCTGGCCGATGCCTCGCCGCCCGTCGCCGCCGCGGCCTTCGCCGCCGCCGCGATCGCCAAGGGGAGTCCCCTGGTCACCAGCCTGCACGCGACGCGCCTCGGCATCGCCGGCTTCACCGTGGGCTTCGCCTTCCTCTACGACCCCGGGATCATGCTCCGCGGATCGCTGGCCGGGATCCTGCTGGCCACGGCGATCCAGGTCGCCGCGCTGACCGCCATCGCCGCCGCCTGGGCGGGCTTCCTGCTGCGGCCGATGGGGCCGGCGGCAAGGCTCGCGCTCGGTGCCGCCGGCCTCCTCGCGGCCTTCCACCACGGGCTGCCGGACCCGGCGCGGCTCGGCGTGGCGGCGGGGCTGATCGGCGGGCTCGCCGCCTGGCAGGCGCTGGGCGCCCGGCGGCGCCGCGCGGCCTGAGCGTGGGCGCCGGCGGGAAGGCCCGCCGGCGCCGATCCCCCATGATCCCGGGGGGCTTCCTTACCCGGGTCCGAAGCCTTGGCGGACCCGGGCGCTCACCCCCCCAGCGGGGCCGTGCCGAGCGCGGCCGAGGTCGCCCCGCAGCGCCGCGGCAGGAACTCCACCCGCCGGTCGAGCGCATCCCGCATGTCGTCCGTCCCGATGCCGATGATCGGCGCGCGGGATCCCTCGCCGCGCGCCTGCGTCCGCGCGCGCAGCGCCGGCTCCTCGCGCACCAGCCGCGCCTCGACCCGCCGCGCCCGCGCCAGGGAGAGGCGGAGATTGGCCTCCTCCGACCCCGTCGGGCTGGTATGGCCGACCACCTGCAGGCAGCGCTCGCTCGCCCCGGCCCGCATGGCGATCTGCTCCAGCCACATCGGGTAGGGGCCGCTCACGCCCGGGTCGCGGACGAACTCCGCCGTGCCGGTGCGGAACAGCAGCTTCACCGCCAGGCGGTCGCGCGAGAGGCCGTGGTCCACCAGCCGCCCGAACGCCGTCGCCGCCGCGTCGCGCCGCCCGAGCGCCCAGTTCGCCAGGTAGATCCCGTTCAGCGCCCGGACCTGCTGCCCGCCCGGCTCGCCCTCCGCCGAGGCGTAGAGGGCGAGGGCGCGCGCGGGCTGGCCGGCCTCGTAGGCGGCGATGGCCTCGGCGACCGCGGCCTGGGCGCGCAGGCCGCGCAAATAGAGCGGGTCCATCGGCGCGCCGGGGTCGCCCGCGCAGGTGCGCAGATAGGCCGCCATCATCTCGTCCGGCGTCCAGGTCGGGCTGTCGCGGTAGAAGCCGACTGGCGTCGCGTCCACCGTCCCGGCCCGCACCCAGGCGGTCGGGTGGGAGAGGATGGTGCCCGTCCTGAGGTCGCCGAGCACCGCCCAGATCCGGTAGGTGTCGGTCGGCCGCGCCACCGCGGGGATGCTGCCCGCCCCGGCGACGGTGGTGATGGAGCCGAGCAGGATCAGCGGCTTCGCGTCGAGCGAGGCCGTGGTGAAGGGGCGGAGCTCGAACTCCGGGTGCCGCTCGCGCACCAGGCGCTCGATCTGCGCGACCATGGAGCGGGTGGCGGCGGTCTCGGCGCCGGTCGCGCGGTCGATCAGCGGGTCGATGACCAGCGGCCAGGGCCCACCCTCGGCGCGCGGCGGCAGGTTCCGCGCGCCGGCGAGCGTCGCCTCGGCCAGGGCGAGCACCGCATCCTCGAGCGGCAGCGCCTCGCGGGGCGGGGCGGGGCGCGGGGCGAGGGCGCTCGGCGCGTCCCGGGCGGCGCAGCCGGCGGCCGCCAGGAGGAGGAAGAGGAGGGCGACCATCCATCCGGCGGCCCGCCCGGCCACGACGCCGCTCCGCGTCGCGTCAGGGCCGTGGGGCGCAGCCGGTGCGCAGGCGCTGGCGATCCTCATGCGTCGGAGTCTCCCCCAGTTGCAGCCGCGCCAGCAGCGGCGCGCAGGCTGCGCCGAACCGGGCGCCGCCGGGCGCCGGGCCGGCCGGCGCCGTGGTCATGGACAGGGCGCGGGAGGGCGGTGCCGCCGCCGGGGGACGCTCCGCCGCCCGCGCGGGGAGGGACGCCGGAGGCGAGACCGGGTTCCCGTTTGCCTCCGGGACCGCCGGCAAGGCTTCCGCCCGGTCCCCGGGATGCGCGTCGGTCGCGGCCGGATCCGTGGCGGCGCCCGATGGCGCAGTCGCCAGCGCATCGGGGGCGGCCGGCGCCGCACCGGCGAGCTCCGGCGCCGGGGGGATCTCGGGTGCCTCGGCCGCGCCGGCCCCGGGCCCCGGCGGCGCGGATGGCGGATCCGACGCGCCATCGCCCGGGATGGCCGCCGATGGCGCGTGAAGGGCGGCGACCGGCGGGTTGCCCGGCGCGCGCAGCATCAGCGGCGCGGCCAGCAGCCCCGCCAGCCCGATGGCAGCGGCGAGCAGGCCCGGCCATCCCGGGCGCCGGACGGCCGGGCGCTGGCCGGGACGCGTCGCCACCATGCCGCGCGGGGTGGCGGCATCGGCCTCCGGCGCCGCGGCAGGCTCCGCCATCGCGCGCCGGGCTGCCGCGACCCAGCCGCCCCCCGGCAGCGCGCGGGCCCCGGCGAAGGCACGCTCCAGCAGCATCGGCAGCTCGGCGACCTCCTCCGGCGCGAGGCAGAGATAGACCACCAGCGGCAGGGAGGCCTTTCCGGACACCTCGGCCGCGAGGCGCCGGCGCAGCGTCTCCGCCGCCTGGCCCGTCGCCTTGGGCGCGATGTCGATCAGGGCGATGCCGCGCCGGGGATGGATCGCGGCCAGGTCCACCCGGACCGGCGCCCCGGGCGGTCCGCCGATCGCCGCCGCGGGCAGGCTCTCCCAGCCGCGCAGGGAAACCGCCGTGCCTTCGCCCAGGCGAACCATGCGCACCCTGCCCCGTCCCGCCGCCAAGGCTAGCAGCGGGTCGGGACGACCGGGCCGGTGCGACGCGAATGTGATGCGGGCGGCGGGCCGCCGCTCAGGCCATGGCGCGCACGACCAGCGGCATCGGCTCCATCCGGTCCTGCACCCCGGCGACACCCGGGACCGCCTGCGCCAGGACCCGCAGCGCCTCGCGCACGGCGTCCGAGCGGGCGAAGCCGTGGAAGCTCACCACCCCGCCGGAGACGTCCGGATAGACCCAGAAGGTGTCCGCCCAGGGCTGCTCGCGCATCGCGGCGGTGACCTGGCGCAGGATCTCGGCATCATCCCCGCCCGACCCGCCCGGCGACGCGGACTTGCCCGTCGCCGCCGGCTGGCGGAGGACGGCGCGCAGCAGGTCGGCGCGGCTCACCAGGCCCACGAACTTGCCGTCCCTGATCACCGGGACGCGGCGGATGCCATGCTTCTCCATCAGCGCCGCGATCTCCTCGGCCGTCGCCTCCTCGCCGACGCTGACCAGGTCCTTCGACATCACGTCGCGCGCGATCGCGCCATGCGCCTTGGCGAAGCGCGAGGCGAGCGGCCCCGGATCGCGGAACAGGTTGAGGAACCAGTCGATCGTGCCGTGCGGCTGCTCGGCGAGGCGACGGATCAGATCGCCCTCGGTGACGATGCCGCACGGACGCCCCTGGCCGTCCACGACCGGCACGGCGGAGATGTGGCGCTGCGCCAGCAGCTCGGCGATCGCGGCGACCGGGGTCTCCGGCGGCACCACGACGAGGTTGCGCGACATCAGGTCCCTGGCTTGCATCGTGGCGTCTCCCGTTCGCGGCCCGGAGGGGGGCGGGCCACCGTCATCCTTGCATCACAAGGCCGGCGGCGCGACCCCGCCTTGACGTGGATCAAGTGCTGCGGCCGCGGCCGCGCGGGTCAGCCGTGCTCGTAGATCAGCCGCGCGCGGACGGTGCCGGGCAGCGCGCGCAGCTCGGCCAGGATCGCCTCGGCCTCGGCGGCGGCTTCGACGCTGTCGACCACGACATAGCCGAGATCGCCGGCGGTCTGGTAATACTGGGCGGAGATGTTGAGCCCGCGCCGGCCGAAGCTCTCGTTGATGCGCGACAGCATCCCCGGCGTGTCGCGGTGCATGTGCGTCCAGCGCGCGCGGGACGGGCGGGCGGGCAGCGCCACCTGGGGAAAGTTCACCGCGCCGACCGTGGCGCCCGTGTCGCTGTAGTCGATCAGCTTCCGCGCGACCTCCTCGCCGATGCGCGTCTGCGCCTCGGCGGTCGAGCCGCCGATATGCGGCGTCAGGATCACGTTCGGCAGGCCCTGGAGCGGGCTCTCGAAGCGCTCGCCATTGCGGCTCGGCTCCACCGGGAAGACATCGACCGCGGCGCCGAGCAGCCGCCCGCGCCGCAGCGCATCGGCCAGCGCGGCGAGATCGACGATGGTGCCGCGCGCGTTGTTGATCAGGATCGCGCCGGGCTTCATCGCCGCGATCTCCGCCTCGCCGATCATGCCGATCGTCTCCGGCGTCTCGGGCACGTGCAGCGTGACGATGTCGGCCTCCGCCAGCAGCTCGCGCAGCGTCGCGCAGGGGCGCGCATTGCCGTGCGGCAGCTTGCCGGTGTGGTCGAAATAGATCACGCGCATGCCGAAGGCCTCGGCGAGCACCGAGAGCTGGCTGCCGATATTGCCGTAGCCGACGATGCCGAGGGTGCGGCCGCGCACCTCGTAGCTGCCGATCGCCGACTTGTCCCACCCGCCCTGGTGGGCGGCGGCGGATTTCGCCGGCACGCCGCGCAGCAGCATCACGATCTCGCCGATCACCAGCTCGGCCACCGAGCGCGTGTTGCTGAAGGGCGCGTTGAACACCGGGATGCCGGCCTGGCGCGCCGCGTCCAGCGCCACCTGGTTCGTGCCGATGCAGAAGCAGCCGATGGTGAAGAGACGATCGGCCCGCGCCAGCGCCGCCTCCGACACCTCGGTGCGGGAGCGGATGCCGAGGACATGGACGCCCTGCAGCGCCTCGGCCAGCGCCTCCCCGTCCAGCGCCTTGGCGATCCGGGTGACGTTCCGGTAGCCCGCCGCGGCGAGCAGCGCGACGGCGCTCTCGGCGATGCCCTCGAGCAGCAGGATGCGGATGCGGTCCTTGGGCAGCGACAGGCGATCGGACACGGGCGGGGGGGCTCCCTGGGCGGCGGGGCGGGTTCATGGCGGGAACGGCGCGCCGCGCCAAGGGGAAGGGGGGAAGGTCGGTGCGGCGGGGGGAAGAAGACGCTTCTTTCCCCCGCCAACTCCCCATCATCGTCGTCTGGCACTTGTCCGTCGGGGATCGGGATGGGCGGGACCGGGCGGCGGCGCTGCTTGAGGGGCCGTGGCTCCGGTCGGGCAGGCGGCGGCGCGCGGCAGGTCGCGCGTGCGGTAGCGCGCCACGCTCTGGCCCTCCGGCACCTTCTGGAAGACCAGGAAGTAGCTGTGGTTCTTGCGCGCATGCACCTGGCGCAGCAGCCGCGCCACCCCCGGCCGGTTGGGGCGGACCATCACGAACAGGTCGCGGGCGTAGAAGCCGAGCGCGGCGAGGCCGGCGATGAGCTGCACATGCGTCAGCTCCTGCCGGTTCGCGCTCACCTCGTCCTGGCACTTCACGATCAGGATGCCATGGTCGCGCAGCACCCGCCGCGCCTCGGCCGCGGCGGCGAGGTAGAGGTCGAGCACCGCCTGGTGCCAGCGCCCGCCGGTGCCCCCGCCGGGCGCCGCGGCCGTGCCGCCGGCGGCGTAGAAGCGGCGCATCGCGCCATGGCTGCCCTGGCCGCCCCGCGTCTCGACCTTCTCCCGCAGCAGGCCCTCGAGGTAGGGCGGGTCGAGCACCAGCGCATCCAGGTGCCCGTCCGGATAGGGCAGGGCGCGGCAATCCGTCCCGGTCGCCAGATCCGTCGCCAGCAGCCGGTAGCGCCCGGGCGGCACGTCCCGCCAGAACACGCCCTGGCCATAGGTGACATCGGCCACCAGCGCGCCCTCGGGCAGGTGCAGGCCGACGATCCGCGCGAACAGCTCCGCATTGCCGCCGACCATGGCGGAATGCACCACATCGGCCGTCGCCGTGCCGGATTGCATGCGCCGGCGCCTCGCCGGCGGCGCCTCGGCCGCCGGCCCGTCGCCGGGGGGGGTGGGCGGCGGGGTCGCGTCCGTCACCGCATCGGCGGCGCGTACATCAGCCCGCCCTTGCTCCACTGCGCGTTCAGCCCGCGCTCCAGCCCCACCTGGCTCGCCTTGCCCAGGTGCCGCTCGAAGATCTCGCCGTAATTGCCCACCGCCCTGATCGCGTTGTAGGCCCATTTCCGGTCGAGCCCCATCAGCGGCCCGTGATCCCCCGACAGGCCGAGCAGCCGCCGGATCTCGGGGTTCTGGCTGGTCAGGTGGGTGTCGAGGTTCGCCTGGGTGATCCCGTGCTCCTCGGCGATCAGCAGCGCGAAGAGCGTCCAGCGCACGATGTCGAACCACTGGTCGTCGCCATGCCGCACCACCGGGCTATGCGGCTCCTTCGAGATGATGTCGGGCAGGATCTCGTGCTCCGCCGGGTTCTGGAAGGTGGAGCGCAGGCCGGCGAGCTGGCTGGCATCGGTCGAATAGGCGTCGCACCGGCCCGACTGGTAGCTGCGCCGGGCCTCGTCGTTCTGCTCGAACACCACCGGCTGGTAGCGGAGGTTGTTCACCCGCGCCCAGTCGGACAGGTTGAGCTCGTTGGTCGAGCCGGCGACGACGCAGATCGTGGCCCCCTCCAGCTCGGTCGCCTTCTTCACGCCGAGCGACTTGCGCACCAGGAAGCCCTGGCCGTCATAGAAGCTGATCGCGGTGAAGTTCAGCCCGTTCGCGGTGTCGCGCCCCTGAGTCCAGGTGACGGTGCGGATCAGCACGTCGACCTGGCCGGATTGAAGCGCCGGCAGCCGCGCCTGGGTGGTCAGCGGCACCCAGCGGATCTTGGCCGGATCGCCGAGCGCGGCCGCGGCCACCGCGCGGCAGAGATCGTTGTCGAGGCCGCGATACTCGCCGCGGCTGTCGGGCATCGAGAAGCCGGCCGCGCCGGTCGAGGTGCCGCAGACCAGCAGGTCACGCTGCTTCACCGCCGACATGGTGGGTCCGGCCGATTGCGGCTGGGCGGAGGCGGTCGGGGTCAGCGCCGGAAGCAGCAGCCCGAGAAGGGCGGCGAGCGGGGCAAGGCGGCGGCAGGTCATCCTGGATCTCCGGCGGCGGCACCCGGCCTGGGCACGCGGCGCCGGATGGTGGCCAGCGGCGCGGCGGGAATCAATCCGCGCCCTGGGGAGGCGAGGCAATCGGGTGAAGCCCTCAGGCACCCCCTCATTCGTTCTCGGCTGGGGCAACGCAGATCGGGGAAGGGAGGGAACTCCCTTCCCCGAAACCCCAACCCACCTTGTAT
>CAZMCV010000103.1:0-14656 GCA_964564645.1 uncultured Acetobacteraceae bacterium | reverse complement strand
CCCGGACCTGCATCGCACGCAGTTCGGTTGCAGGCTTTCGGCTAGGAATGAAGTTGTCGGTGGATTGCTGCGCACAGGCGCCGATCGAAAGCGCCAGGGCGATCGTTACGAAGCGCGAGGCCGTCACGTCGACCCCCGCGCCAGTCCACTCCGCACCTGCTCGAAGAAGCCGGATGCGTATTCCTGCCCAGTGAGCTCTTCCGCGCGTGACGTGCCCTGGTTGGTGGTGACAATCCGCTCGAATGACACGCGCAAATCAACCTCATTCGCAGCCGTCGGGCGCGTTGTGATCGTGGCGCGGATCACCTGATCGGTGTCCCAGATCGGGGTATATCGAACGCCGAGCAGAGCCAGGCCGACAGCGAGCGCCACTTGGCCGACCACCTGTCCGGCTTCCGTCGCATCACGATCCTTGCTGCTGGCAAGGACGCCGTAGCGCGCCGAACTTTCCTCGATCGTGAAGCCGAGATCCTGCAGAACTTGCGTCGCCTCGATGAGAACGCGCGCCTCGGATGCGCCGGCGATGCGGGTCGACTGCCGCTCCCGGATCGCAGCCGAATCCGGACGGGGCGCACCGATCTGAAGCGCAGCCTTGTTCGCCCCTTCGGGGTCCTGGCAAGCAGCTAGCAGAATTAGCAAAACGGGAAGCGATCTTGTCCACATGGCCGCGTAATCCTCGCGGGCGAGTTCGTTTCGATATTTTGTCTCTTAGGCGGACCGATCTGGACTGTCAAGGAATGGCCGGCAGCAACGCACGCAAACAAGTGTAGGCGGCGCTCCCGCGAATGTTGCGCGACGACAAAGCCCGTGATTTGGCGGCTGCCGCGCCGCCGCGGTATCCCCCCCGCATGGATGCCATCCCCGAGCCGCGCCGCACGATGCCGGCGCCCATCGCCCTCTTCGACATGCGGGCGCAGCAGCGCCTGATCCGGGCCGAGCTCGACCGGCGCATCGCCGCCGTGCTCGACAGCGGCCGCTTCGTCATGGGACCGGAGGTCGCGGAGCTCGAGACCGCGCTTGCCGCCTATGCCGGCGTCGCGCATGCCGTCGCCGTCTCCTCCGGCACGGACGCGCTGCAGATCGCGATGATGGCGGAAGGGATCGGCCGCGGCGACGCGGTCTTCCTGCCCGCCTTCACCTACACCGCGACCGCCGAGGTGCCGCTCGTGCTCGGCGCGACGCCCGTCTTCGTCGATGTCGATCCCGCGAGCTTCAACCTCGACCTCGGCGACCTCGAGCGCCGGATCGCACTGGTCCAGAAGGAAGGCCGGCTCAGGCCGCGGGCTGTGGTCGGCGTCGACCTCTACGGCCTGCCCGCCGACTGGCCGGCGATCGAGGCGATCTGCGCGCGCCACGGGATGTTCGCGCTCGACGACGCGGCGCAGGCCTTCGGCGGGGCGCTGCATGGCCGGACCCTCGGCGCCTGGGGCCATGCGACGGCGCTGAGCTTCTACCCGACCAAGACGCTCGGCTGCTACGGCGATGGCGGCGCGCTGCTGACCGAGGATGCCGACCGCGCCGAGCTCTACCGCTCGCTGCGCACCCATGGCGAGGGGAAGACCCGCTACGAGGTGCTGCGCACCGGCATGAACGGCAGGCTCGACACGATCCAGGCCGCGGTGCTGCTCGCCAAGCTGCCGCTGGTGGCGGGCGAGATGGCGGCGCGGCGCCGCATCGCCGCGCTCTATGCCCGGCATCTCGCGGCGCATCTGGAGGTGCCGAGGGAGGAGCCGGGCGCGACCAGCGCCTGGGGCCTCTACACGGTGAAGCTGCCGGATGCCGCCACCCGCGCGCATGTCCAGCAGGCGATGCAGGCCGCGGGGGTGCCGAGCGCGATCTACTACCCGAAGCCGCTGCACCACCAGCCGGCCTATGCCGCGCATCACGCCGGCGCGATCGCCGGCGGCCCGCCGCCGCTGCCGGTCAGCGAATCGCTCTGCGACCGCGTGCTGTCCCTGCCCATGCACCCCTACCTGGAGGACGACCAGGTGGCGCACATCGCCGAGGCGCTGCTCGGCGGCCTGGGGTCGGCGCCAAAGGATCGTTGAATTCCCAACCGCGGCCGCGCTTCCATATCGGGTGAGAGCGAGCAGCGGAGGGCCCGGGATGCGCCGGCGAAGGCTGTTGGGCACCGCGGGAGCGGTCGCCATCGGGGTGCCCGGCCTGAACCTGGCCCCGCGCCATGCCCTGGCCCAAGGGGGCGGCGGCGCGAGGGAGCCGGTCGACGTGCTGCTGGTGCTCGCGGTCGATGTCTCGCGCTCGATCGACGAGGATGAGGCGAAGCTGCAGCGCGAGGGCTACCGCGCGGCCGTCTCCGACCCGGCGGTGGTCGAGGCGATCCGCGGCGGCATGATCGGTGCCGTCGCGGTCTGCTACGTCGAATGGGCCGGCGCCGAGTTCCAGCGCCTGATCCTTCCCTGGACGCGCATCGCGACCCAGCCGGAGGCCGAGGCCTGGGCCGAGAGGCTGGCCGAGGCGCCGCGCTCCTCGCTGTCCTGGACGTCGATCTCGGGCGGCATCGACTTCTCCCGGCGCATGCTGGCGGAGGCGCCCTTCGAGGGCACGCGGCGGGTGATCGACGTCTCGGGCGACGGGGTGAACAACAGCGGCGGCCCGGCGGAGCTCTCGCGCGACCGCGCGGTGGCCGAGGGCATCGTCATCAACGGCCTGCCGATCGTGAACGACCGCCCGACCTTCGGCCGGCTGCCGCCCGTCCCGCTCGACGAATACTACCGCGAGAGCGTGATCGGCGGGCCCGGCGCCTTCCTGATCGTCGCCGAGGATTTCGAAAGCTTCGGCAACGCGGTGAAGCGCAAGCTGATCCGGGAGATCGCGGCGGGGCCTGGCGCGGCGCTGCCTGTGGGCGCGTAGGTGGGGGGAAGAAGCGTCTTCTTCCCTCCCCCACCCTCAAGGCCCCAGCGGCGCGTGCGCCCCCTGCCCGAAATACGCCTCCTCCAGCCGCCGCGGCAGCTCCGCCTCGTCCGTCCGCGCCTCCAGCACGATCGTGCCCTGCGCCAGCGCGTAGACCCGGTCGGCGAGCGCCAGCGCCTTCTCGATCAGCTGCTCGACCAGCAGCACCGCCGTCCCCGCCTCGCGCAGCCGCGCCGCCGCGGCCAGCACCCGGTCCACCAGCACCGGCGACAGCCCGGCCGAGGGCTCGTCCAGCATCAGCAGCCGCGGCCGGCGCACCAGGCCCTGCGCCACGGCCAGCATCTGCTGCTGCCCGCCCGAGAGGGTGACCGCGCGGTCCGCCCGCTTCGCCGCGATCTCGGGGAAGAAGGCCAGCGCCTCCTCCACCCGCTGCGCGCGCTCCCGCGACGGCATGCCGTAGCCGGCCAGCAGCAGGTTGTCGTGCACGGTCTGCTGGGTGAAGACGCGATGCCCCTCGACGACATGCACGAGGCCGAGGCGCACCGTCTCGCGCGGCCCGGCGGTGGAGATGTCGGCGCCGCCGAAGCGGATCCGGCCGGTGCGCGGCAGCAGGCCGGAGACCGCCTTCAGCAGGGTGCTCTTGCCCGCGCCGTTCGGCCCGAGCAGCGCGACGATCTCCGCCTCGCCGATGCGGAGATCGATGCCGGCCAGCACGCCGATCTTGCCATAGCCGGCCGCGAGCCCGGCGACCTCGAGCAGCGGCGGGGTCTCAGGCGCCGAGATAGGCACTGACCACCTCCCGATGCGCGCGGATCTCGGCCGGCGTCCCCGCCGCCAGCTCCCTGCCCAGGTTGAGCACGGTCACCCGGTCGCAGATGTCGAAGATCAGATCGGCATGGTGCTCGACCAGCAGCACCGCGACACCCTCCCGCGCGATCGCCCGGATCAGCGCGCCGAGCCGCCGGATCTCCTCCGCCGAGAGCCCGGCCGCCGGCTCGTCGAGCAGCAGGAAGGCCGGGCGCAGCATCAGGGCGCGGGCGATCTCCATGAAGCGCAGCTCGCTGTGCTGCAGCCGGTCGGCCCGCACCGCGGCGAGGCCGTCGAGCCCGACGATGGCGAGCGCGCGCAGCGCGGCCTCGCGCAGCGCCCGCTCGTCGCGGTGGTGGCGCGGCAGGGCGAGCAGCGATTCGGCGAAGCTCGCGCTGCCGTCGATGGTGCCGCCGATCATCACGTTCTCGAGCACCGAGGCGCCGCCGATCAGGCGCGGCGTCTGGAAGGTGCGCGCGATGCGCTGCGCCGCGCGGGTGTGCGGTGCCGCGAAGCCGAGCGGGGCGCCGTTCAGCCAGGCCTCGCCGGCCGTCGGCCGGTAATAGCCGGAGATCACGTTCAGCGTGGTGGTCTTGCCGCTGCCGTTCGGCCCGATCAGCCCGTGCACCTCGCCGCCGCGGATCTCGAGGTCGAGGCCGTCGATCGCGCGCACGCCGCCGAAATGCAGCGCGATGTCCTTCAGGCGGAGCACCGGCGGCGCCGCGCCGCCGCGGCCGAGGAGGCGCCCGAGCAGCTCGGGCCGCGGCAGGATGGCACGGTGCTGCGCCAGCGGGCGGCGGTTCCGCCAGTCCAGCAGCTCCGCGATGCCGCCCGGGATCAGCAGCACGATCGCCAGCAGCAGCGCGGCGTAGAGGAAGGTGGACCACTGCACGAGCGGCGCCGCGAATTCCGGCAGCACGGTCAGCAGGATGGTGCCGAGCACCGGGCCGAGGATCGAGCCGCGGCCGCCGATCAGGATGCCGATGAAGAACAGCACCGACATCTCGAAGGTGAAGGCGTCCGGCGTGATGTAGGATTGCAGCGAGGCGAACAGCCCGCCCGCCACCCCGCCGAGCGCGCCCGCCAGCACGAAGACCGGCACCAGCAGCCGCGCCTTGGCGATGCCCGAGGCCTCGGCGGCGACCTCCGCGTCGCGGATGGCGATCAGGGCGCGGCCGTGTCGGCTGAAGCCGATATTGGCGGTCATCCAGGTCGCCAGGGCGGCGAGCAGGAAGCAGAAATAGTAGAAGCCCCAGCCATACTCGAAGGGCCAGGGGAAGACCGGACCGGGCGTGCCGACGCCGCCCCCCGTCACGTCCTTCCACGCCAGCGCCACCTGCGTGACGATGGTGGTGAAGCCGAGCGTCGT
Organism: uncultured Acetobacteraceae bacterium; assembly: GCA_964564645.1. Taxonomy (GTDB): domain Bacteria; phylum Pseudomonadota; class Alphaproteobacteria; order Acetobacterales; family Acetobacteraceae; genus CAZMCV01. Next base: position 9,609 of record CAZMCV010000103.1, on the reverse strand, counting down.
CATCGCGAAGTAGAAGGTGCGCAGCCGGAGCGCCGGCAGGCCGACGATGACCCCGAACACCGCCCCCATCGCGCCGCCCGCGGCCAGCGCCAGGTAGGGATGCCAGGGCGCCGTCACATTCCCCGCGGTCAGCACCGCGGTGGTGTAGGCGCCGAGGGTGAGCATGGGCACCCAGCCGATCGCCAGCTGCCCGGCGAAGCCGACCAGCAGGTTCAGCCCGGCGGCGAGGATCCAGTAGATGCAGGCGCGCTGCGCGATCACCCCGACATAGGCATCGTCGAGCAGCGGCAGGCAGAGCCCGGCTAGGCCGAGCAGGACCCAGGGCAGGCCGTCCTCGAGCCGGCGCAGCAGCCCGGGCGTGGCGGGGCGCGCGGCGGGAAGCGGCAGGGCGGCGGCGTCCTTCATACGCGTCGCGCCGCCGCGGCGCCGGCGATCCCCTCCGGCCGGAGCAGCAGGACCAGGATGAACACCGCGAAGACCGCGACGCCGGCGTAGATCCCGCCCACCAGGAAATTCGCCGCCTGCTGGAACAGGCCGAGCGCGAGCCCGCCGATCACCGCGCCGCGGTTCGATCCCATGCCGCCGAGCGCCACGGGGACGAAGCCGTAGAAGTTCAGGATCGCCTGGTTGCCGAAATAGGCGAGCAGCATCTGCGCGCCGGTGAAGCCGGCCAGCGCGCCGATCACGCCCGCGATGGCGTAGGACGCCATGCGCAGCCGCGTCTCCGGCAGGCCGAGCGCGCGGGCGGCGTAGCTGTCCTCGGCGATCGCCAGGAAGGCGCGGCCGATCAGCGTGCGCCGGTACAGCAGCTCGAGCCCGATGATCGTCGCCGCGCAGGCCAGGACCGGCAGCCAGAATTTCTGGTCCGGCAGGCCGGGGATCTCCGGCAGCAGGGTCGGGAAGGGCTGCGCGTCGGTGCCGAACTCGATCGCCGTGACCTGCTGGACCATCAGGGCGAAGGCGAGCGTCGAGAGCACGTAGAGGTGCTGCTCGATGCTCTTCAGCACCGGGCGCACCGCCACCACCTCGGTCACCACGCCGAGCACCGCGCCCGCGGCCAGCACCAGCACGAAGGCCAGCGCCGCGGGCAGGCCGAGGCCGTTGATGAACAGCGCCCCGAGCACGCCGCCGAGCATGCCGAGCATCCCGGCGGTGAAGCTGAACACCCGGGAGGCCGAGTACATCACGTTGTAGGTGATCCCGATCAGGGCGTAGACCGCCCCGACCGCCAGGCCGTAGGAGACGATCGAGAGCAGCATCGCCGGCTAGCTGCTGTAGCCGGGTGCGAGGTTGAAGGCGCCGTCGCGCAGCGAGTTCACCTCCGCCATCACGACCTCGGTGTCGGGGAAGCCGTTGTGCTCCTCCGGCGTCCAGGTGATCGTGCCGTAGACGCCCGGCCAGGCGCGGACCTTGTTCCAGTAGGCGACGATGTCCTCGGGCTTCGTGCCGGCGGTCTTCAGCGTCTCGGCCATCAGCTGCATGCCGTCCCAGCCGAGCGCCACCCACCACAGCAGCGTGTCGGCGAACTGGATGTCGGCGCGCTTCAGCCGCTCGACATAGGCGGCCGCGCGGTCGGGCAGCTTGCCGCCCACGTAGCAGCAATTGCGGAAATTGTTGGAATAGACCTTGTTCCAGTACTCGGGCTTCTCCAGCAGCGCCTTGGTCTGGCCCGAGCCGAGCGTGGTCTGCCCGACCACCGGCACGTCCCAGCCCATCGCGCCACGCGTGTTGAGGATGCGCGAGAGGAAGCCGGCATTCACGCTCCAGGGCATGATCGCCTGGGCGCCGGCATTCTGCATGCGCAGCATCTCGGGCTTCAGGTCCGGGTTCGCCGCGTCGATATGGTTGGTGTAGACCACCTCCGCGCCCTTGGCCTTCAGCATCGGCACGTAGGTGTTGACCGAGGCGGTGCCGTAGCCGGTGGTGTCGCTGATGACCGCGACCTTCTTCAGCTTCAGCACGTCGACGACGTAGTGGTTGGCGCCCAGGCCGACCTGGCTGTTCGTCGGGGCGTTGCGGAACGACATCGGGTATTTCTTGACGTCGATCAGCTCGTCGACCCAGCAGGGATGCAGCATGGGCAGGCGGTTGCGCGCGACCAGCGGCGTCGCGGCCAGCGCCTCGCCGGAGTTCAGCGGGCCCCAGACGATGCCGACGCGCTGGCGCTGCGCCAGCTCGGCCACCGCGTTCACCGCCTTGGTCGGGTCGCTCTGCGTGTCGCGCACGACCAGCTCGATCGGGCGCCCGCCGATGCCGCCCGCGGCGTTGATCTCCTTGACCGCGAGTTCGGTGCCGCGGGTGATGCCGACGCCGGTCGAGGAGCTCGGACCGGTGAGCGCCGGCAGGTAGCCAATCTTGATCGGATCGGTCTGGGCGATGGCCGGGGTGGCGAGCCCCGGGGCCAGGGATGCCGCCGTGGCGGCCGCAGATCCGTGCAGGACCTGCCGGCGAGTGATCGGCATGGACTTCCTCCTCCGCGTCGCATTTCTGGTTCTTGTCGGACCAGCTTATGGGCCGTGGGGAGGAGGTCAATGCCGGGCGCGACCCTCAAGGCCGGGGGATCAGCGCTCCAGATCCTCGATGGACAGGCCGAAGGCGGCCACCCCCTCGGCCAGCAGGTCGCCCAGCAGATCCATGCCCAGCAGGTATTCCGCCGTGTCGCGCCCCTCGTTGCGTTCCTCGGCGAGGCGCAGCGCCTCCTCCCACTCCTCCGGCCCGTAATCGCCGCGGCCGACCCAGGCGAGCGCGATCAGCGCGCCCTGCTCGTCCTCGTTCAGGGCGGCGATGAAGGCCCGCAGCGCGTCCTCCGTCCCGTCCTCCGGATCCTCCTGCAGCAGCGCGGCCTCGCTGTCGGCGTCCTCGGAGAGCTGGGCGGGGTCGGTCTCCTCCTTGCCCTGGATCGCGCGCGCGAGGTCCACGACCGTCGCGACCGTCTCCAGGCTCACCCCCAGATCCACCCCCTCCTCATCGTCGAAACCGGACATGGCTCATCCTTCCCTTCGGCCGGCGCCCGAGCTGCGCCGAGGCGCTCGCGCCCGGCGATCCCGCACGAACGCCCGGGAGCGGGGCGGTTCCGCGCCCGCATCGCCGGCGAGCCCTGCCGGGGGGCCACCAGGGCCTCGCCGGGGCCGATTCTACGCCGCTTCCCGGTCGGCTCGAAGCGCCTCCCGCTTGGCTTCGGGCCCGGCGCGCATGGCGGCGAGCGGCATCGTCCCCGATGGCGGCTTCCGCGCTTCAGCCTCCCGTTCCGGGGGGGCGGGATCCGCCGCCGGTCGACGATCAGGGCCGGGACGGCGCCGCGTTCACCGGCCGGTCCCGGTCCGTCGACCCGGCGGTTCGCCGCGGCAGCAGGCGTTCGGGCGGAAAGCGCAGCACGGCCGTCGTGCCCTGCCCCGGCCGGCTCTCGAGCACGATCGTCGCGCCCTGCGCCTCGGCCATGGCGCGGGCGAGGTAGAGGCCGAGGCCGGTGCCCGGGAAGCGCCGCGCGACGCCGCCATCGACCTGCGTGAAGGGCTCGAAGGCACGCGGGATGTCCTCGGCGCGCATGCCGATCCCGGTGTCGGCGACGCGCAGCACGAGGGCATCGCCCGCGGTGTCGGGCTCGAGCCCGGCGGAGACCGTGACGCGGCCGCCCGGCGCGGTGAACTTGACGGCGTTGGACAGCAGGCTGCGCAGCACCTGCCGCAGCCGCCGCTCATCCGCCCGGACCAGGGGCAGGCCCTCCGGCAGGCAGGTGGCGAGGCGCAGCTGCCCCGCCTCGGCCTCCGGCGCGACGTCCCGGATGGCGCGCTCCGCCAGGACGCAGGGATCCGCCTCGCCCTCGGCCACGGCGATGCCCGTGCTCTCGGCGCGCGTCGCCTCGAGGATGTCGTCGATGAGCGTCAGCAGGTGGCGGCCGGCCTCGAGGATGGCCTTCGCGTATTGACCCGCTGGCGGCGTCGCCGGGCTGGCCGTCAGCGCCTCGGAGAAACCGATGACGGCGTTGAGCGGCGTGCGCAGCTCGTGGCTGACCGCGGCGAGGAAGCGGGATTTGGCGCGGTTCGCCGCCTCGGCCGCCTCCTTGGCGCGCTTGAGCTCGGCGCGGACCCGGCGGTCCTCGGTGACGTCGGTGAAGGTCAGCACGAAGCCGCCGCCCGGCGTCGGGTCGGAGGCGATCTCGAGGACCGTGCCGTCGCGGCGCGGGCGCACCTTCTGGCTGGAGCGACGCCGGTCGGTGTCGCGGATGGCGGCCACCGCCGCGTCGCGGGCGTCCCCCTCGCCATACTCGCCCCGCTCGGCCAGCCACTCGACGAAGTCGAGATAGCGGTCGCCCGGCCGGCCGACCTCCTCGGGCAGGTCCAGCAATTGCCGGAACACCGCATTCGCGGCGACGACCCGGCCATCCGCGTCCACCAGGCAGATGCCGTGCCGGATGTTGTCGAGCATCACCTGCTGGATGTCGGCACGCCGCTTGGCGTCCGCCTCGGCCTGTGCCAGCGCCGTCACATCGGCGCGGGTGACGATGAAGCCACCATCCGGGGTGGGGTCGGAGGTCACCTCGATGATGCGGCCATCGGCGGTCGGGCGGATGTAGCGATGCCGCTGGCTGCGGTCGAGGGCGAGCGCCTTGTCGGCGACCTTCCTGGTCTCCGTGCCGGCGACACCCATCGCCAGCTGCTCCGCGACCAGCTCGTCGATGCTGCGTCCCGGGTGCATGAAGGAGGCCGGCACCCCACCGAGATCCTGGTTGATCCGGTTCGCGGCGATCACCCGACGGTCCGGCCCGAAATACGTGATCCCGTGCCGCGTGTGGTCGAGCATGACCTGCAGGGTCGCGGCACGGGCGGCGGCTTCCGCCTCCGCCGCGGCGAGGGCGGTGATGTCGGCGCGGGTGACGATGAAGCCACCATCCGGGGTGGGGTCGGAGGTCACCTCGATGACCCGGCCGTCGGCCGTCGGGCGGACGTAGCGATGCCGCTGGCTGCGGTCGAGGGCGAGCGCCATCGCGGCGATCTGGTCGGACTCCACGCCGCAGACACGCAGCTCGAGCTGCTTGGCGATCAGCTCCTCCAGGCTGCGGCCCGGGCGCAGGAAGTCGAGCGGCAATCCGCTGAACTGCTCGTCCAGGCGATTGGTCGCGATCAGCCGCCGGTCGGGTCCGAAATAGGTGATGCCGTGCCGCATGTTCTCGAGCATCACCCGCAGCGTCTCCGCGCGCGCGGCGGCCTCCGCCTCCGCCGCGGCAAGCGCGGTGACGTCGGCATGCGTGATGACGAAGCCGCCATCCGGGGTCGGGTCGGAGGTGATCTCGATGAGCCGCCCGTCCGGGGCGGGCCGCACGTAGCGGTGCGGGAGGGTGCGATCGAGCGACAGCGCCATCTCCAGCGGCGCCTTCGCGTCGTCGCCGAAGGAGCCATACGCGACCTGGTCGGCGAGAACCTCCTCGAGGGTCCGGCCCACCAGCACATAGCCGGGCGGCGCGCCGTTGATCTCGGTCGCCAGGCGGTTGACCGCGACCACGCGGCGATCGGGCCCGTAGCAGGTGATCCCGTGCCGCACATTGTCGAGCGTCGCCTGCAGCGTCGCCGCCCGATCGGCCGCCGCCGCCTCGGCGCGCACCAGCCGCGTCACGTCGGTGTGGATGACGATGAAGCCGCCGCCCGGGATCGGGTGGGACTCGATCTCGATGATCTTGCCGTCGCGGAGCTGCCTGACGTAGCGGAGCGAGCGGCTGCGATCGAGCGCGAGGGTCTCGTCGGCGATGCGCCACGCCGCGTCGCCGCTGGCCAGGATCGCGTGGCGCGCCTGCTCCTCGACCAGGTCGCGGAACCGGGCGCCGACGCGCTCCGACAGCGGTGGCAGGCCATAGGCGGGGCCGGCCAGGCGGTTCGCCGCGAGCAGGCGCGAATCCGGCCCTGGCCCGTACATGGCGATGCCGTGCCGCACATTGTCGAGGGTCGAGCGCAGCAGCGCCGCCTGGTCGCCCGCCTCCTGCTCGGCCCTGGCCCGCGCGGTGACATCCGTCCAGGTCACGACGTAGCCGCCCTCGTGCGTCGGGCTCGAGGCGGCCTCGACGACGCGGCCATCCGGCAGGCTGCGCGTGCCCCGCGTTGCGCGCCGGCGGTCGGCGGCCGCAAGCCGCGCGGCGTCCTCGGCCTCGAGCCAGCCACGCGCCACCTGCAGGTCGAGCAGCTCCTCCATGCGACGGCCCGGCTCCATCTCCTCCGGCGTCAGGCCGGTCAGGTCATGGGCCAGCCGGTTCGCGGCGACGAGGCGCCGGTCGGCACCATAGAGCGCGATGCCATGCCGCATGGTGTCGAGCATGGTCTGCAGGACCGCCGCCCCTTGCGCGGCATCGACCGCCGCCTGGCGCGCGGCGGGGCAGCCGGCCACGCCCTCGCCGGTGCTGGCCGCGGCGGGGATCGCGCCGCGGCATCCGGCCTCCGCACCGCCCGGCCGGTGGCGGCGCAGGCGCCCCTCCCGGAGTGTCCGCGGCGCGGCGGGATCGGCGGCGCCGGCCTGGATCGCGTCGCGGACCGCATCCACCAGCGCGAGCAGGCCGTCGAGGACGCCGCCTTCGCGCCGCGCCTCCTCCCCGGCGGATATCGCCAGGGTGGTGCCCCCGATCCCGGGCGGCGTGCCGTCCCGCGGGGGCCGCGCCGGCGTCGCCCGCGGCCGGGCGCGCGCCGGCGACACGCCAGCCGAGCCGCCGCGGGTCGTGACCTCGACATCGACGACGCAGAATCCTCCCCCCGGCAGCGGCATCCCGTACAGCTCGTGGCGGCTGCCATCGGCGCGGCGCAGGAGACAGCGCTGCGGGCCCGTCCGGTCGGCGGCGGGGCGATGCCACGCGCGCGACGCCGCGTCCGCTGCGCCAAGCACGCCGCACCGCTCGGCAAGGGCGGCGATCTCGGCGATGGGCAGGCCGGACGCATCGGGCGGCAGGCCGAGCGCCTCCGCCGCCACGGCGTTGGCGAAGACCAGTTTCTCGGCGGCGTCGAACACACAGAGGGCGAAAGACGGCGTGCCGTGCAACGCGGCCGCCGGTTTGCGCCCCGTCCTCACGCGGCCGTCGGCCTGGCCGGATCGCCGGCCGGCGCGCGCAGCGCGTGCAGGGCCAGCAACATCGTGGTCAGCACCAGCACCGCGGTCGCCTGATGCAGGGTCCCGAGCCAGACCGGGACGACGAGGAGCAGGGTGGCGATGCCCAGGCCGTATTGCAGCAGCACCGCGGCCGCGAGGAGCAGGCAGGCGCGCCGCGCCGCCATCGCGCCGTGGCGCCCGGCGGGGAGACGCCGGAGGGCCAGCGCCGCGGCGGCGAGGGCCGCGAGCGCGGCCAGGGTCGCCAGCAGTCGGTGGTTGAACTGGACCGCCGCAATATTCTCGATCAGGTTGCGCCACCAGGGCACGAGCATCGCATAGGCCTCTGGGATCAGCCGTCCATCCATGAGCGGAAACGAATTAAAGTCGTAACCCGCGCGGATCCCCGCGACAAGCCCGCCGGCGAGCATCGCCAGCGCCAGCAGCCAGGCCGCCAGCGCCACAGGCGCGCGGAGGGCGGCGAAATCGGCCTCGAGCTCGGCGGGCACCTCCGCGCGCGGTCGCAGCAGGGAGAGCGCCGTCCAGAGGATCGCGGCATAGAGCGCCAGGGCGAGGCCGAGATGGACGACCAGCCGGTAGGGGGAGACCGCCGTGCGCTCCGCCTCGAAGCCGGAGGCGACCATGAACCAGCCGATGGCGCCCTGCAGCCCGCCGAGCAGCAGCAGGCCGAGGAGCCGGCCGCGGTACCCCGCGGGGATGCGCCCGCGCAACCAGAACCAGGCCAGGCCGGCGACGTAGGCGAGGCCGATCAGCCTGCCCCAGAAGCGGTGCAGCCATTCCAGCCAGAAGATGCTCTTGAAGCCCTCCAGGCCGAATCCCTGGTTGACCAGCGCGTATTGCGGGATGGTGCGGTAGAGGTCGTAGAGCCGCTGCCATTCGGCGTCCGACAGCGGCGGCAGGGTGCCCGAGACCGGCGCCCACTCCATGATCGACAGGCCCGAGCCGGTCAGCCGGGTCGCGCCGCCGATCGCCACCATCGCCCAGATCATGCCGGCGATCCCGAGCAGCCAGGCGGCGACCGCGCGATCGGGCGGGGATGCCCCCTTCGGGGAGCGGGCCAGGGGCGGCGTGCCCCCGGGGGCGATCGGCAGGGTGCGGGAATCGAGCGGCATGCGCGCGATATACGGTCTCCGCCGGCCCTGCCCAGCGGGGGATCGCCGCCAGGATGCGCCGGACCGCGATCCGCCTGCGGCGATCCCGGCCCGGCGCCGCTGCGGGCGACGGATCGGGTGCGGGGCGCAGCCGGGCCCGGGCCAGGGTCGGCGCCTTGCCCGATCGCGAGCGGCCTGCTACCCGCGGCCGCCATGGCAGTCGCCCTCGACGCGGCGCCCTCCGGCGGCGCCATCGCAGCCGGACCGATCGCGGCGATGCCGGCGGTTCAGGCGCCCCCACCTCCGCCGCTCCTGTCGGTCGTCGTGCCGGTGCGCAACGAGGCGCCGAACATCGCCCCCCTCCTCGCCGAGATCGAGGCCGCTCTCTCCGCGATCGAGCACGAGATCATCTATGTGGACGACGGTTCGGTCGACGACACCGCGGCGGCCCTGCGCCTCGCGGGGGCGCGCCTGCCGGCGGGAAGGCTGCGCTGCCTCGGTCATCGCGTCTCCTGCGGGCAGTCGGCGGCGATCGTGACGGGGGTGAAGGCGGCGCGCGGCACCTGGATCGCCACGCTCGACGGCGACGGGCAGAACGACCCGGCCGACATCCCGCGCCTGCTCGCCCGGGCCGAGGCCGAGCGCGCCGCGGCCGGGCGGCCGGTGATGGTCGCGGGGCACCGGGTCCGGCGCCGCGACAGCCGGATGAAGCGGGTGACCAGCCGGCTGGCGAATCGGATCCGGGCCTGGCTGCTGGGCGATGCGACGCCCGATACCGGTTGCGGGCTGAAGGTGTTCCCGCGCGGCCTGTTCCTCGAGCTGCCGCATTTCGACCACATGCACCGCTTCCTGCCGGCGCTGGTGCTGCGCCAGGGCGGCGTGGTGGTGAGCGAGCCGGTGGGGCACCGTCCGAGGCAGCATGGGCGGTCCAACTACGGCACGCTCGACCGGCTGGCGGTCAGCCTGTTCGACCTTGCCGGCGTCGCCTGGCTGCAGCGCCGGTGGCGGCGGCCGGAGGTGCTGGCGGACAGCGCCGAGGCGCTGTGACGGGCGCATCCCCGGGGACATCCCCGGCCCCCGCCCCTGGCGCCGAGGCGCGCCGCCGGGCAGCGCTGGCGAAGCTCGCCCTGCTGGTGCTGGGGCTGGCGGCCGGCGGATGGCTGTTGCGGACGCTCGGGGCGGCGCCCGGCACCGAATGGGTCGATCGCTACGTGCGCGGCGAGGGGCTGTGGGGCGAGGCGCTGTTCGTCCTGGTCGCCGCGGCGGCGACGGCCGTGGGCGTGCCGCGGCAGGCGGCGGCCTTCCTCGGGGGCTATGGCTTCGGCACGGTGCTCGGCGTGGCGCTGGCGATGCTCGGGCAGCTGCTCGGCTGCCTGCTGGCCTATGGCTGGGCGCGCTTGGTCGGGCGGGGCTTCGCCGAGCGGCGGCTGGCCGGCCG
>CAZMCV010000102.1:0-14782 GCA_964564645.1 uncultured Acetobacteraceae bacterium | reverse complement strand
CGACGTTCCGCGTCGTGTCGATCCGGTACATCCCCGGCCGCGCGGCCCGCGGGGCGCGCGGGCCGAATTCGACCGCCAGCGGCTGCCCGGCTGCCGGGTCGAAGGCCAGCAGGAAGCCGGAGCCGGCCAGGGTCGTCTCCATCGGCTCGATCACGCCGGCGACGAAGGCGGCGGCGATGGCGGCGTCGGCGGCGTTGCCGCCCCGCTCGAACATCGCCAGCCCCGCGGCGACGCTGGCGCGGCGGGAGGCGGCGATGGCGGCGCGGGCGCCGCGTGCGGCGGGGCGCGCGGGGCGCTGGCGGCTCCAGGCGGCGGCGGAGGGGTTCATGGCGTTCCTCGCGGATGGGGCCCGCCTCGGGGGCGGGCCGGCGCCAGTAAAGCCGCCGCACGCGCCTCGCGCCAAGCCACGGCCCTGTCTGGACCGTGATCCAGCACGGCGGATCACGGCGCTGCCTTGGTCCGAGGGACTGAACCGCCCCGCCCGGCGATGGCGCCGCGACGGATCAGGCGCCCTGCGAGGATGGCGAGATCCGTGATGACCACGCGAGAATCAATGGATTGGCGGCCTGCCGGTCCCGCGGCCTCGCTTGCGGGCCGGACGGGCAGGACACTAGGATGGCGTCGCGCCAAGCCCCGGCCCGACAGGACATGACGGCATGCGAACCGATCCCGCGCCGCCACGGATCGCCGCGGAAGGCACAGCCCCGCCCGGCATGGCCTGGATCCCGGGCGGGGAGTTCACCATGGGATCGGACCGCCACTACCCGGAGGAGGCGCCGGTCCATCGCGTGTCCGTGGACGGGTTCTGGATCGACCGCGCGCCCGTCACCAACCGCGACTTCGCCGCCTTCGTCGCCGCCACCAGGCATGTCACCACGGCCGAGATCCCGCCCGACCCGAAGGACTACCCCGGGGCGAAGCCGGAGATGCTCTATGCCGGCAGCCTGGTGTTCCGCCCGACGCCGGGGCCGGTGGACCTGCGCGCCTGGGGCCTGTGGTGGGATTTCCGCCGCGGCGCCTGGTGGCGGGAGCCCTACGGGCCCGGCAGCACGATCGAGGGGCTGGACGACCACCCGGTGGTGCAGGTGTCGTTCGCCGATGCCGCCGCCTATGCGCGCTGGGCCGGCAAGGACCTGGCGACCGAGGCGGAATGGGAGTTCGCCGCGCGCGGCGGTCTGGAAGGTGCCCCCTTCGCCTGGGGGGAGGCGATGCGCCCGGGCGGGCGCATCATGGCGAACACCTGGCAAGGCGAGTTCCCCTGGCGGAACACGCGAGAGGACGGGTGGGAGGCGACGAGCCCCGTCGGGTCCTTCCCGCCGAACGGCTACGGCCTGTCCGACATGATCGGCAATGTGTGGGAGTGGACGCGGGATTTCTGGACCCCGCGCCATGCCGGCGACGCGGCCAAGCCGTGCTGCACCCCGCGCAACCCGCGGGTGGAGGCGGCCGAGGCCAGCTACGACCCGGCGATGCCGCAGATCCGCATCCCGCGGCGGGTGCTGAAGGGGGGCAGCTTCCTCTGCGCCCCGAACCATTGCCGGCGCTACCGGCCCTCGGCACGGCATGCGGAGGCGGTGGACACCTCCACCTGCCACATCGGCTTCCGCTGCGTGGTCCGGCCGCAATCGGGGTGACGGCCGCGTTCGCCTTGCATCCGGCGGGGCCGGCGGGCGATGCTGGCGGTCGACCGACCAACAGGCGCCGGTCCGAGGGAGGAAAAGGGTGATCCCCAGCGGGGCCATCGACTGCGACATCCATCCCGCCGTGCCGAACGGCCGCGCCCTGCTGCCGCATTTCGAGCCCTATTGGCGCGAGCACGTGCTGCGGCGAGGGCTGGAGCGGGAGAACTGGGAGACCAGCGCCTATCCGCCGCTCGCGCCGATCAACCTGCGGCCGGACTGGGCGATCGAGGGGGCGCTGGCCGGGTCGAGCCTGCCCGCGATGCAGGCGCACCTGCTGGACCCGTTCCGGCCCGCCGCCGCCATCGCGAACGTGATCCATGGCGGGCAGATGATCCTGAGCGAGGACCTCTCCCTCGCCTTCTGCCGCGCGATCAACAACTGGCTGGTCGCCGAATGGCTGGACAAGGACGACCGGCTGCGCGCCTCGATCGTCGTGCCGCCGCACAGCCCGGACCTGGCGGCCGAGGAGATCGAGCGCTGCGCCGCCGATCGGCGCTTCGTGCAGGTGCTGCTGCTGGCGATGACGGAGATCCCGATCGGGCGGCGGATGATGTGGCCGGTCTATCGCGCGGCCGAGAAGCACGGGCTGCCCATCGGCATCCATGCGGGGTCGAGCTTCCGGCACCCGCCCTCCGCGGGCGGCTGGGGCTCGACCTATCTCGAGGACTACGTGTCCTATGCGCAGGGCTTCTCGGGCGCGCTGAACTCGCTGCTGGTCGAGGGCGTGTTCCAGAAATTCCCCGACCTGCGCGTGGTGCTGATCGAGAGCGGCGTGACCTGGCTGCCGGCCAGCCTCTGGCGCGTCAACAAGACCTGGCGCGGCGTGCGCGCCGAGGTGCCCTGGCTGAACCGCCTGCCGGCCGACATCGTGCGCGAGCGGGTGCGGCTGACGGTGCAGCCCTTCGATGCGCCGCCTTCGGCCCGGGCGCTGACGACGCTGATGGAGCAGTTCGGGTCGGAGGACATGCTGCTGTTCTCGACCGACTACCCGCACTGGCATTTCGACGGGACGGACGCGCTGCCCGAGGGGCTGCCGCCCGACCTCGTCCGCCGCATCACCCACGACAACCCGCTGTCCACCTACCCCCGCCTGCAGGAGACCATCGCGCGATGAACGTGACGCTCCGCGAGACGCAGATCGATAGGCCGGCGCCCGACTATCTCGGCTTCGTCGATTGCGACGTGCATCCCTTCACCCGCAATGGCGGGGCCGATTTCGATCCCTTCCTGTCGGAGCGCTGGCGCGAGCACCGGCGCCTGATCGGCAACCGGTCCCGCCAGGGTCTGGCGCGCACCTCGCTCTATCCGCGCATGTCGCCGGGGAACGGGATGCGGGGCGATGGCTGGCCGAAGGATGGCGGGCCGCCCGGCTCCGACCTCGGGCTGATGCAGGAGCAGCTGCTCGACCTGTTCGACGTGCGCTACGGGCTGCTGGCCCCGCTGGTCGGCGGCGCGGCGGCGGAGCGCAACGTCGAGTTCGGCGCGGCCATGGCGACGGCCGTGAACGAGTGGCAATGCGCGCGCTTCTGCGATCCCGACCCGCGCCTCAAGGCCAGCGTGCAGATCACGCTGGAGCACGAGGAGAGCGCGATCGCCGAGATCGAGAAGCGCGCCGGCGATCCGCGCTTCGCCCAGGTGAACATCCCGCCGCGCGGGATCGAGCCGCTCGGGCGGCACCGCTACCGGAAGATCCTCGCGGCGTGCGCGGCGAACGGCTTCCCGATCTCGCTGCATCTGGGCGGCACCAGCGGCCATGCCAGCACCGGCGGCGGCTGGCCGAGCTTCTACCACGAGGAGCATCCGTCCTACGTGCAGTCCATGCAGACCCTGGTGACGAGCCTGGTCTGCGAGGGCGTGTTCGAAGAGGTGCCGGACCTGAAGGTGGTGCTGGTCGAGGGCGGCTTCGCCTGGCTGCCGGCGCTGTCCTGGCGGCTCGACAAGCACTGGACGCGGCTGAAGGCCGAGGTGCCGTCGCTGACTCGCGCGCCGTCCGAGTACGTGCGCGAGCATTTCTGGGTGACGACCCAGCCGATGGAGGAGCCGGAGCGGCCGGAGGACATGCTGGCGACGATCGAGTGGATCGGGCCGGAGCGGGTGATGTTCTCGACGGACTACCCGCACTGGGACCAGGACGATCCGCGCTACGCGTTCAAGGTGAAGCTGCCGGCGGATTGGGCGCGGATGATCTATCGGGACAATGCGCTGGCGTTGTACCGGCTGGACTGAAGGCCGGCGGGGGAGACGGGCGATCGGCAGCCCAGCAATCACGTGCTGACGCGAGCGTGCGGCGCCTGGCGTCTGTCGACGGATGGGCTGCTGCGTGTCTTGACCGGTGGGCCCATGGACCGGGACATGGAGTTCCACCTCATCGCGCGGCATCCCGAGATGCTTGCCGGCGCCCCACCGCCTGAGGAGGTCCTCCACGCGAAACCGGCCGGCGGGACAATGAAGCGTGCGGCGCCTCGCAGGTCTGGTGCCGGTCGCGGAGGATATGCGCCCGCTGCAGGATGAAGCCGGGACGACCGCTCTTGACCAAATGCCGACATCGTGGTGCCTAAAACTTTCGGCCTCCTTGTGATGTGCACTGTTGCATGACCCAGGATCTGATCACTCTCGCGGTCGCGGAGCGAAGCGACATCGCCGACTTCAAGAAGGAGCTTCAGGACGCCTTTGCGGTCGCTGTCGTCAATGAGTTCGGATCGCTGCCTGAAGGGCCGATACTATCCGACGAGGATCTCGCCGGATCGATGAGCGCTCCAGGCTCAGTGGTGCTGCGCATCCTTTGCAACGGCCAGAAGGTTGGTGGCGCGGTGCTCACCATTGACAAGACGAATCATCACAACTCACTCGATCTGTTTTTCCTGAGGGTGGGAGAGCAGGGGCGCGGTCTTGGCCGGAAAGCCTGGTTCGCCATCGAGCAGAGATATCCAGAAACGATCAGTTGGCAGACGCATACGCCATACTTCGAGAAGCGAAACATTCATTTCTATGTCAATAAATGTGGATTCAAGATCGTCGAATTCTACAACAAGTACCATTGCGATCCGAACCGCCCTGGTGGAAGCGACCTGCCAGGCGGGGACGGCGATGCCTTCCAATTCGAGAAGATCATGCGAAACGCCCGAGCTGAGGCCGAGGACGGCGTTGCACGACCGCTTCCCACCCCTGCCGGACGTTAGTTCGTCATCATGAATTGGGCGTCACGAACCAAAGTGCCAGAAGACGATGATGGGGGGTTTGGGGGGAAGAAGTGTCTTCTTCCCCCCGCCACACGGTCGAGGAAGTGAGGGATCCTGCATGCCCAAGCACATCGTCGCCGCCGCCAGCGAGATTCCCCCCGGCGGCCGCAAGATCGTCAGCGTGCGCGGCCGCGAGATCGGCGTCTTCAACGTCGATGGCGCCTTCTACGCGCTGATCAATCGTTGCCCGCACCAGGGCGCCGTGCTGTGCGAGGGTGCGATCCTCAGCCGGCTCGAGGCGCCGATGCCTGGCGAGTACCGCCTCACCCAGCCCGGCACGATGATCCGCTGCCCCTGGCATTGCTGGGAGTTCGACATCCGCACCGGCCAGTCCTGGTGCGAGCCGGACGACGTGAAGGCCCGCACCTACAACGTCACCGTCGAGCCCGGCGAGGCGCTCGCCCGCGGCCCCTTCCAGGCGGAGACGGTGCCCGTCTCCGTCGAGGAGGACTACGTCGTCCTGACGCTATAGCCGGTAGACGCGCTCCGACGTGCCGGCGAAGAGCGCGCGCTTCTCGTCGGGCGATGCGCCGGCGGCGATCCGCTTGAAGGCGTTCCAGATCGCGCGGTAGCCGATGCCCATCTTCTCGACGGGGAAGTTGCTCTCGAACAGGCAGCGCTCCGCGCCGAAGAGCTCGATGCAGGTGACGATCCAGGGCTCCCACATCGCCGCCAGCTGGGCGGAGGTGGGCGGCACCTCGCGCGCGCCGTAATCGTAGGCCGCCAGCCGCATCATCATGCCGCCGAGCTTCACCACGACGTTCGGGCACCCCGCCAGCGCCGTCATCCCCGCCTTCCATTGCGCGAAGACCTCGTCGCGCCTTCCGGCATAGGGCCCGTAGCCGAGCGGCCCGCCGCAATGGCCGAGGATGAATGTCGTGCCCGGGAAGGCGCGCACGAGGTCGAGCGCCTCGGCGAGCTGCGTGTGGAAGACCCAGAGGTCGAAGGCGAGGCCGAGCTCCGTCAGCACCGCGAGCCCGGCGCGGAAATCGGGCCGCGCCAGCAGGTGCGGCTCCGGCGCGCCGTTGCCGATGACGGGGTCCGCATCCCAGGCGGCGGAATGGCGGATGCCGCGGAAGCGCCCGCCCGCCGCGCGCAGATGCGCCTCCAGCACCGGCCGCACGCCCGCGCCGAGCGTCAGGTCCGCATAACCCACGATGCCCGCCGCGATGCGCGTCGCGCCGTAGCCGCCGCTGCCGCTCATCGCCGCGATGCCGGCGACGAACTCCGTCTCGCCGACCGGCTTCATCGCCTCCGGCCCCGTCGCGCGGTACATGGCGTGGCACTGCACGAAGACGGTTGCCGCGATGGTGTGCCCGGTGTTCAGGTCCTCGAGCAGCTCCGGCAGCAGGTAGCGCTGGTCCGGCGCGCGGTGCCACAGGTGGTGGTGCGCATCGACGATCGGCAGCGCGGGCTCGAGCACCGGCTCCTCCGCCGCGCGCGCCAGCCAGGCCGGGTTCGGCGCGAAGATGCGGCCATAGGCCGTCGGGCGGTCGAAATTCGGCATCGCGTTTCTCCCCCTATCGCTGCGGCCGCCGCATCATGAAGGACAGCGGCACCGCCACCGCGCCCGCCAGCCCCAGCATCGTGAAGGCATTGATGTAGCCGATCATCGAGGCCTGGCGCTGGATCTCGCGTGAGATGCGCATCAGCCCCGTGATGGTCTCCAGGTCCCAGCGTTCCGGCAGGCCGGGAAAGCTCAGCACGCGGCTGAACGGGGTGATCATCTCCGTCATGCGCGCGTAATTCTCGGTCCCCGAGCGGATCGTCACCAGCACGCAGAGCGAGATGAACAGGCTCGATCCGAAGTTCCGCATCAGCGTGAACACGGCCGAGCCCTCCGTCACCTGGTGCTGCGGCAGGGTGGAGAAGGCCATCACGGCCATCGGCGTGAAGGCGATGGACTGGCCGAAGCCCTGCAGCATGTGGCTCCAGAACACCGCGTCTTCCTGCACGTTGATGTCGAAGCCCGCCATCCAGAAGCCGGAGATGGCCTGCAGCCCCATGCCGGTCGCGATCGCCAGCCGTGGTGCCACGCGCGTGAAGGGCACGATGACCAGGAAGGCGAGCCAGTTCCCCATCCCGCGCGCCGCGATCAGGATCCCGATCGCGTCCGACGGGTAGCCGCGCAGATCGTGCAGCAGGGTCGGGAACAGCGTCAGCGTGGTGAAGCTCAGCATGCCCATCACGAAGGACAGCACGATCCCGATGCTGAAATTGCGGTCGAGCAGCAGGCGCGGGTTGAGGAAGGGGTGCTCGGCGGTCAGGCAATGCGCGGCGAAGACCCAGAAGGCCACCGCGCCCAGCACGACGCAGAGGACGATGACCTGCGATTCGAACCAGTCCATGCGGTGCCCGCGGTCGAGCACGAGCTGCGCCGCGATCATCGCGACCGACAGGGCGATGAAGCCGATCCAGTCGAAGCGGACCGGACTTCCCTGCCGGTGTCCCGCCAGCGCGAACCAGGTGCAGACCAGGGTGCAGATCCCGGGCGGGACGATCATGAAGAAGGCGGCGCGCCAGTCCCAGGCCTCGGTCGCCATGCTGCCGAGGATGGGGCCCACCACCGGACCGAACACCGCGCCCACGCCCCACATCACCAGCGCCGTGGCGTGCAGGTGCTTGGGGAAGGTGCCGAGCAGGATGGCCTGGCCGAGCGGCATGATCGGCGCGCCGAACGCCCCCTGCGCCACGCGCGCCAGGATCAGGGTATCGAGGCTCGTCGCCAGCCCGCAGGCCAGCGAGGAGAGCGTGAACCCCGCGACCGTGCCGAACATCAGGTTGCGCCAGCCGAGCCGGCTTGCCAGCCAGCCCGTCATCGGCGTCGCGACCGCCGTGGCCGCGAGGTTCAGCGTGATGACCCAGGACACCTCGTCCTGCGTGGCGGAGAGCGCTCCGCGCATCTCGGGCAGCACGAGATTGGCCAGCGTGATCGTCATGCCGAACAGCATGTTGGCGAGCTGCACCATCAGCAGGATCAGCCATTGCCGGCCGCTGATGCTGAACAGCCCACCCTGCGCCGGGCCCGGTGCGGCCTCGGCCGTGCTGGCGCTCACCGTTTGCGCTTCCTCCGCGATGCGGCCGATCATGCGGCGGCCGCCGGCGGCGGACAACGGGCGCGGTCGCGATGCGAGCCCCGACCGGCCGGTCAGTCCCCGGCGCGGCGTCCGGCGGTCAGCCCAGGCGCCGGCATCGGCCCCGCGGCGGAAGGCCCGCCGGGATCACCCGAGAAGATCCCAGGGATCCGGGGGCGCGATTGCGATCTGCGGCGGCCCCGGCCGTGCCGGGGGATCCGGGTCGGGCTCGGGCTCGGGCTCCGTGCCGGGCGCGGATTGCCAGGAGGTGACATCCTCCACGACCGCCTCGGCCAGCGCCTCGAGCACCACCTCCATCATCTCGGCCGTAGGGCCGCCGGGAGGAATCTGCGCGGCCACATGCGGAAGCGGCCTGAAGTCCAGCGACAGGGCGATCTCGCCGGGCGCCGTCTCGGCGCTCGGGTCGAGCCGCAGGATGACGACCAGGTCGCACCGCCCGTCCTCGTTCAGGTCGAGCCGGATGCGGCCGGCGGTGTCCGCCATCCGCTCCTCCAGCGCGATCCGGTTCTGCGGGCCCGCATCCGTGTGCAGGATCAGCTGATCCTCGGTGAGCGAGAAATCGAGGATCGCCGCGAGCGGCGGATCCGTGTCGGAGGGGGGCGGCAGCATCGCCAGGAAGGAGTCCGAACCGGCGCCGCCGATCGCGACATCCCCGGCGCCGAGGGTGATGGTGTCCGAACCATCCCCGCCCGCGACCCAATCCGCCCCCTCGGCGCCGTCCAGGCTGTCATCTCCGGCCTCGCCATCCAGGGTGTCGGCGCCCGTCCCGCCCACGAGGCGGTCATCGCCTTCGCCGCCGGTCATGGCATCCTCGCCCTCGCCCCCCTCGAGCAGGTCCTGGCCGGCGCCGCCCTCGAGGGAATCCTGGCCCCCCTCGCCGGCGACGGTGTCGTCCCCGTCGCCACCGGCGAGCCGATCATTCCCCGCCCCGCCGCGGATTCCGTCATCGCCCGCGCCGCCAAGGATGGTATCGGCCCCGTCGCCGCCGACGTTCCGGTCCGCGCGATCGGTGCCAACCAGCCGCGCGCCACCCTCGGCCAAAGGCCCGGGCGCGTGCTCTCCGCCCGGGGTCTCCGCGCCCCGGTGCGGCGGGAGGGTCGGGAGCAAGGGGGGCGCGGGCACGCTTTCCGGGGCGGCCTCGCCCAGCACCAGCGCGGGTGTCATCGCCAGCCGTGGCACCGGCTCCCGCGCCGAAACGGAGGGCCGCTCGGCGGCGATGGGCGATCCGATGACAGTGACGGGATCCGGCTGCGCGTCGGTCGGGTCGGCGCCGAAGCCCGCGACCTGCATCGGGGTCGCCTCGGGCGCACCTTGCGTCTCCTCGGGCGGGCCGGGCTCGGCGGCCTCGGCGGTGCCGATCTCCGCCGGCATCACGCCCAGCCCCGCCAGGGAGAGGGGCCAGGCATCCCAGGCCGATCGCAGGGACGGCGTGGCCGAGACCCGGCGCAGCAGCGCGTTCAGGTCGCCGCCCTCCGCCTGGGGCAGCCCGTCCGAGCCAAGCGCGATGTAGCGTCCACCGGCCCGGGCGACATGCACGAGCGTCTCCCCGGTGCGCTTGCAGCAGAGCGCCATCCAGGGCTCGCCCGCCTCCGCCATGCCCATGACGGTCTCGACGCCCCAGGGCGCCCGATCCGCGAACCGCGCGGCGAAGGCGTCGAGCGCCGACTGCTCGAACGGATTCCAGGGACCCGAGACGAGCGCACGCGCCGTCCGGAATAGCGGGATGACCTCTCCCATCTAGGCGGCCGTGTCCCGGGTGCCCTCCCCTGGCGCCGCGGCCTCGGCCGGGTCGTGCGGCCAGCCCAGCAGCGCCGCCAGCTCCGGCTCGTAGAACCGGAGCAGGCGCGCCGCGAAATCCGGCCGCGCGACGCCAAGGGCATCCGACCAGGCACCGGCGCGGGACCAGGCGATCCGGCCATGGCCCGCCTCGATCTGGTCGATGAGGGTCGGGGAGGGGCAACCGATCCGGGCGGCCAGCTCCGCCTGCGACAGCGCGGCGGCCTCCCTCAGGCGGCGGAGCCAGCGTCCGGCCGCGCTGCGCGCGGCCTGCGGGCTCCTGGCGGGGGCGCTTCGGGACGCCGCCGCGCCGCGCGGCACCAGGCGCCCGCCCGGCGCCATGCCCGCCATCGCCGTCGCGTGCGACAGCGCGTCCGAGGCCTCGCCGAGCCGCCCCAGCACGGCGACCGCGGCGGCGGGAAGGCCGGGTGCGGCCGCCATCAGCTGCGGGCCGGGCGTGCGGATGACGGTGGCGAAGCCGCCGCAACCATCCAGCAGCCCAAGGGCCACGTCGCTGGCCTCGGAGGGCTCCGCGAGCAGCGGTGCCAGCAGCCTCGCCAGAGCTTCACGCTCGCGGCTCTCCCGGCTGGTATCCAGGGTCTCCGCCCGCGCCCTCGCCCACGCCATGCTGCCTCCGTCCCGGCGGCCCTGCCGATCGCGCAGGCTTGCACGAGACGGGGCCTTCAGGGAAGTGTTTCGAAGCCTGCGTGTTGAACTGCCGGAACGAATGGGGCTAGGCTTGACCCGCGGGCGGCCCTCACCGGGGCCGCTCCCGCGGCTCGGTCCGTTCACGGCGCGACGCCGGATCGGAATGTCACAAGCTCGAAGGGCGAGGGGTGTGAGGGACAAGCGCGAGACCACGGGGCGCCCGCGCCCCACCCGGGAAGCGGGTCGGGGGATCGGCCTGACCGTGGTCGGGCGCATGCCCGTGCCGCGCAAGCCCACGAGCCGTATGCGGGCGCAGCGGATCGTGCCGGGCCCGGTCCGCGGCGCGAGCCCGGACATGTTCCTCGCCCTGGTCGATGCGATCCGCGACGTCGCCTGCCAGGCTCCCCGCCCGCTCGAATTCCTCGAGGGGGCGCAGGGCGCCGTGCGGGAGGCGCTGCTGCTGCTCGCGCGCCTGCCGGATGGCTCGCCGGATGAGCGGCAGATGCGCCTCATCGATGCGAATTTCGACGCCGCGGTCGCCGTGGTGGAGGCCGAGCTGCGCGTGCTCGGCGGCTGACCCCGGCCGCGGGCGCCGGACCGATAGGCGTCGCAAGTCCGGGCCTCGCAAGTCCGGGCCTTGGGGGGCCCGGAGCGCGGCGCGGGTGGCGGCGCGGCAGGGGCGGGGCTGGAAGATGAGAATGGCTCGCAGTATCCTGCCCGCCTGACGGTGGCCCGGGCGCGCCGCCGCCGCCTGCGCGCGGCCCTGCCCGAACCCGCCCCCAGGATCGGAGCGACGCATGACGGAGGAACACCCCAGGGCCGAGGATCCGGAACGCCGCCCGGCGGTCGCCGTGACCCGGCGCACCAAGCTGTGGCTCGGCCTCGGGGCCTTCGTCACGCTCGGCGGCGCCGACGGCGCGCTGGCGCAACCGGCCCCGGCCCCGGCCGCGACGCAGGGCGGCGAAGGCGGGGAGGGCGGGGAAGGCGGCGTCGACCCCGAGCGCGCCGCGACCGATCCGGTGGCCTATCTGCTCGCGCTCGAGATCGTCGCCGCGCATTACCTGGTCGGCCGCGGCGTCTACGCGGCGGGCGAGGCGCAGGCCGCCGCCGAGCTCTTCGCCCACCCGGTCGCCGAGGTCTATGTCGCCCTGGAGCCGGTCTTCGAGGCCCGTGGCGTCCCGCCCTTCCGCGAGGCGATGGAGGCCGCGACCACCCTGGCCCTCGACCGCAAGCCGCAGGCCGAGGTCATGGCGGCGGTCGATGCCGTGCTCGCCGCGCTCGATGGCGCCGCCAGGAAGGCGCCGGGGGCGGGCGCGACGCTCGGGGTGCGGGCCCGCATCCTGGGCGAGCTGGTCGACCGCGCCGCGCTGCAATACGCGATCGCCCTCCGCTCGCCCGAGCGGGAGCCCTATCTCGACGGGGTCGGCTTCTTCCTTGCCGCGCGGGCGGGGGCGGAGCGGGTGCTGCCCGCCCTGGACGCGGCCGGGCGGCGGAAGGAGGCGGAGGCGATCCGCGGCGCGCTCGGCGCCCTGGCCCGGGCCTATCCGGGCCTGGCGCCCCCCGCCCCGCCGCTCGATCCCGGACCGCTGACCGCGCAATCGGCGCGGCTGAAGATCGTGCTCGAGGATCTGCGCTGACCGGATGCTGCCGATCCCGCCGGCGCGTCGCGCGGACGCCACGATGCCATCGCCAGCCGCCGGCCCCCTGACGTCGCCCGCCGGGGCCAGGGGCCGGACACCGGCGCCATGGGGGCCTTCCCGGGGATGATCGTGCCGATCGGCGGGCTGCTCGGGGCGGCGGAGCTGGCGGAGATCCTCGCCCTGCTCGCGCGCGCCCGCTTCGAGGATGGGCGGCGTACCGCGGGCTGGCACGCCCGCGCGGTCAAGGACAATGAGCAGGCCGCGCCCGAGGATCCGGCGACCCGCGAGGCGGCGGCGCTGGTCGCCGCCGCGCTGCTGCGCCATCCGGTCTTCCGCGCGGCCGCCCTGCCACGGCGCCTCCGCCCCGTGCTCTTCGCGCGCTACCGGGGTGGCGGCCGCGCCTATGGCGCCCACACGGATGACGCGCTGATGGGGCTCGGCGATCCCGCCGGCCCGACCCGCGCGGATGTCGCCGTGACCGTCTTCCTCGCCGATCCTGCCGGCTATGGGGGCGGCGAGCTGGTGATCGAGGGCACGGGGGGGGAGGCAGCGTACAAGCTCGAGGCCGGCTGCGCCATCGCCTATCCGGCGACGACGCTGCACCGGGTCGCCCCGGTGGCATCGGGCGAAAGGCTGGTCGCCGTCACCTGGGCGCAGAGCCTGGTCCGCGATCCCGCGGCGCGCGAGATCCTGTTCGACCTCGACACCGCGCGCCGCGCCGTCTTCGCCGATGCGGGCGATACGGAGGCCTTCCGGCTGTTGTCGAAGAGCCACGCCAACCTGCTGCGGCGCTGGGCGGAGCCCTGAGGCGCGCCGCCGCGAGGCGGCAAGGGTTGCAAGTGACTCGCAATTGCGTCTAGATGCCGGCCATGCCCGATCCGACCCTCCCACGGGCGCGCCCGCTCGCCGCGCCGGCCTGGCTCCTGGCCGCCGCCCTCGCCGCCTCGCCCCTGCCGGCGCGCGCCGAGCCGCCGCCCATGAAGCTTGAGCTGAACCGGCTCGAGGCCCGCGAGAGCGGCACCTGCCGCGTCTGGTTCGTCGCCACCAACCCCGCCGCGGCAATCGATCCGCTGCGCCTCGACCTCGTTCTGTTCGGCCGCGACGGCGTCATCCTGCGCCGCGTCGCCGTCGATATCGGCCCGCTGCCGGCCTCGCGCACCGCCGTGCGGCTCTTCGACCTCCCGGGCCAGGCCTGCGAGGGGATCGGCCAGATGCTGCTCAACGACGTGCTGGCCTGCGGCGGGACGGAGCCGGCGGAGCGCGCCGCCTGCGCGGGCCGCCTCGCCCTCGCCTCCCGCGTCGCCGGCGTCGATTTCCTGAAGTGAGCCCGTCCCGATGACTCCGGAAGCGCCCGCCGCCCTCCCCTCCCTCGCCACGCATGACCTCTCGCCCCTCGCCCTGTTCCTGATGGCGGATCCGGTGGTGAAGGGGGTGATGCTGGCGCTCGCCCTCGCTTCCATCGCCTGTTGGACGGTCATCTTCGAGAAGGTCGGCGCGCTGCGCCGCCTGCGCCGCGAGGCGCGGGCGCTGGCCGCGGCGGCGACCGGCGACCGCCTGCCGATCGAGGCCGTCGCGGCGCGGGCGGGCCTCACCGCGGCGGCGCTCGGCGCCGGTGTTCCCGAATGGCGCCTCGGCCAGGGCGGCAGGGAGACGGACGGCGAGTATCGCGGGCGCCTCGAGGGGGTGATGCGCAAGGCGGTGGCGGATGCGCTGGCGCCGGCGGCCGCCGGCCTGCCGCTGCTGGCGACCACCGGCTCGGTCGCGCCCTTCGTCGGCCTGTTCGGCACCGTCTGGGGCATCATGAACAGCTTCTCCGGCATCGCCGCCAGCAACGACACCAGCCTGGCCGTCGTCGCACCCGGCATCGCCGAGGCGCTCTTCGCCACGGCGATCGGCCTCGTCGCCGCCATCCCGGCGGTGATCGCCTACAACCGCCTCTCGGTCGCGCTGGCCGGCCTGCGGCGGGACGCGCTGGCGGCGGCGACCGCGCTGGCGCACCGCCTGGCGCGCACCGGCCTGCCGATCGGCGGCCTGCCGACCCAGGACGCCGCCGCGGCCGGGCGCCCCGAGCTGCGCCCCAATCTGCGCGTCGCGGAGTAGCGGCCATGGCCTTCCAGCTGGGCGCGGCGGGCGAGGATGCCGGGGGCGACGCCCCGATGTCCGATATCAACGTCACGCCGCTGGTCGACGTGATGCTCGTGCTGCTGATCGTCTTCATGGTCGCCGCGCCGATGATGATGGTCGGCGTGCCGGTGCAGCTGCCCCGCACCTCCGCCCCGCGAATCGCCAACACCGCCGCCCCCGTCGTCGTGACCGTCGCGCGCGACGGCACGGTGTTCCTGCGGCAGGAGGAGGTCGCCGAGACCGAGCTCGGCGCCCGGCTCCTCGCGCTGCGCGAGGCGGAGACGACGGACGCGCCGGTCTATGTGCGCGGCGACCGCAGCGTCGCCTATGGCGATGTGATGCGGGTGATGGGCCGCGTCAGCGCCGCGGGTGTCGCGCGCATCTCGCTGATCGCGGAGGGCGATGCCGGGGCACCGGCCGTCCGGGCCCGTTGACGGCGATGCCGGACGGCACGGGATTCCCGACGCTCCTCGCCGCGCGACCCGGCCCGGCGCCGGCGATGGCGCCGCCCGCGCCGCGCTGGCGCAATCTTTTCCATCATCGGAATCATCTACGCCTCGTTAGCCGCCTGGGTTCAG
>CAZMCV010000101.1:0-14801 GCA_964564645.1 uncultured Acetobacteraceae bacterium | reverse complement strand
CTCTCGCCCTTCCACATGATCATCCCGGAGGGCTGCATCCTGAACGCGCCGCGGCCCTATGCCGTCAGCGTGCGCCACGTGGTCGGCCAGCTCCTGCCCGACCTGATGATGGGCTGCCTGCACCAGGCGGTGCCGACGCGCGTCAATGCGGAGGGGTCGTCCGCGCTGTGGAACCCGCCGCTGCGCGGTGGTTCCCAGGTCTCGGGCCAAGCGGCGGAGACCGAGGATTTCGAGATCATCACCTTCAACTCCGGCGGCACCGGCGCGCGGCCGACGAAGGATGGCCTCTCCGGCATCGCCTTCCCCTCCGGCGTGCGCACCATGCCGGTGGAGGCGACCGAGAACGTCGCCCCCGTGATCTTCTGGCAGAAGCAGCTCCGCCCCGACAGCGCCGGCCCCGGCCGCACCCGCGGCGGCTTCGGCCAGGTCATGGAGATCGGCACCAAGGGCGAGGCCGAGTTCGCGGTGAACGCCATCTTCGACCGCGTCGCCAACCCGCCCAAGGGCCGCGAGGGCGGCGGCGAGGGCGCGGCGGGCTGGGTCGGGCTGAACGACGACAACGGCACGCCGCTGCGCACCAAGGGCTTCCAGATCATCCCCAAGGGCCGGCGCCTGCTGCTGAAACTGCCGGGTGGCGGCGGTATGGGGGACCCGAAGCAGCGCGATCCGGAGCTCGTGAAGCGCGACCTGGCCGATGGGCTGGTCAGCCCGGCCGCGGCGCGCACCCTCTACGGCGTGGAGACCGATTGACGCGCACGTCGCGGTTGCGGCGCGCCGCGGCCGAATGATACGCCTCTCCCGCCACGACCGGCGCGCCATACGACGCCGGCCTGGACGGGAGGGACCCCATGCCGAGGCTTCCATCGAGGCTTGCCGCCGCGCTGCTCGCCGCGACCACGCTCGCGGGGGCGCCCGCCCTGGCCCAGCCGACGCCGGACCAGATCCGCACCGCCACCGCCCGGGTGAACCAGGACTTCATCCGCCAGAACGCCGCCACCGGCCGCGAATGGCCGAGCTACGGCCTGAACTTCTCGGAGAACCGCTTCTCGCCCCTCACCGGCGTGAACGCCGGGAACGTCGCCCGCCTCGGCCTCGCCTGGTCCTACGACCTCGGCTCCCGCCGCGGCGTGCAGGCGACGCCGGTCGTGGTCGGCGGCGTGATGTACGTCACCGCCTCCTGGTCCGTCGTGCACGCGCTCGATGCGCGGACCGGCGCGCGGCTCTGGACCTTCGACCCGAAGGTGCCGCCCGAATACGGCGAGCGCGGCTGCTGCGACGTCGTGAACCGCGGCGTCGCCGTCCACAACGGCAAGGTCTATGTCGCCTCCTACGATGGCCGCCTCTTCGCCCTCGACGCCGCGACGGGCGCGAAGGTGTGGGAGCGCGACACCATCATCGACCGCGCGCGCCCCTACACCGTCACCGGCGCGCCGCGAATCTTCGCCGGCCGCGTCATCATCGGCAATGGCGGCGCGGAATACGGCGTGCGCGGCTACCTGACGGCCTACGACGCCGAGACGGGCCAGCAGGCCTGGCGCTGGTTCGCCGTGCCCGGCGACCCCTCCAAGCCGCCCGAGGATGAGAGCATGGCCCGCGCCATGCGCACCTGGGACCCCGCCGGCCGCTGGTGGGAGGCCGGCGGCGGCGGGACGATGTGGGACACCATGACCTACGACCCCGAGCTGAACCTGATGTATGTCGGGACCGGCAACGGGTCGCCCTGGAACCGCAACCTGCGCAGCCCGGCCGGCGGCGACAACCTCTACCTGCACTCGATCGTCGCGCTGCGGCCCGAGACCGGCGAATACGTCTGGCACTACCAGCACGTGCCCGGCGAGACCTGGGACTACACCGCGACCCAGCCGATGATCCTCGCCGAGCTCGAGATCGAAGGCCGGCCGCGCAAGGTGATCCTGCACGCGCCGAAGAACGGCTTCTTCTACGTGATCGACCGCACCGATGGCCGCTTCATCTCCGCGCGCAACATCGTCGAGGTGAGCTGGGCGAGCGGCTACGATTCGGAAGGCCGCCCCATCGAGAACCCGGCCGCGCGCGACCCGGCGAAGACCTTCGAGGCGATCCCCTCGGCCTATGGCGCGCGCAACTGGCACCCGATGGCCTTCAACCCAGAGACGGGCCTCGCCTACATGCCGGTGCAGGGCGTGCCCCTCTCGCTGACGCCGGACCGGGACTGGCGCCACAACGCCAGCCGCCCCCTCGCCTTCCAGAGCGGCACGGGCTGGAACCTGGGCTACTTCCTGAACGCGGAGCCGCCCAAGGCGAAGCCCTTCGGTGCGCTCATCGCCTGGAACCCGGTGACGCAGCGCGAGGCCTGGAGGGTCGATCTCGGCGCGCCCTGGAATGGCGGCACCTTGACCACCGCGGGGAACCTGGTGTTCCAGGGCACCGCCGATGGCCGCTTCGTCGCCTATGACGCGCGCAGCGGCGCGAAATTGTGGGAGGTGCCGGTCGGCTCCGGCGTCGTCGCCGCGCCCTCCACCTTCGAGCTCGACGGGCAGCAATACGTCTCGATCGCCGTCGGCTGGGGCGGCGTGTTCGGGATCGTGCAGCGGGCGACGGACCGCGTCTCGCCCGGCCGCGTCTACACCTTCCGCCTCGGCGGCCAGGCGGCGATGCCGGCGGCGGTGATGGCGGAGAAGCGGCCGCTCGTCTCCGGCATCGCCTACCGGGCGGAGGATGTCGCGCCCGGCACCGGCCTCTACGTCGCCAATTGCGCCGGCTGCCACGGCGTGCCGGGGGTGAACAATGGCGGCAACGTGCCCAACCTCGGCTACTCGACGAAGGAGACGATCGAGAACATGCCGGCGCTCGTGCTGAGCGGCGCGCTGCTGGCGGGGGGGATGCCGAATTTCCACGGCCGGCTGACGGAGGAGCAGGTGGGCCAGATCCGCGCCTTCGTCCTGGGCACGGCCGACGCGGTGCGGCCGAAGTGAGTCAGCCCGGCGCGGCCTCCGCCGCCGCGACATAGGCGGGGACATCCTCGGCCAGCAGCAGGCGCGCGGCGACCAGCGCCTCCGCCGCCGCGCGCACCGCCGCGACATGGGCGGCGCGCGACGGATAGCGGGCCGAAAGCGGCGCGCGCGGATCGGCCGGCTCCGGCGTGGCCGGGAAGGCCAGGAAGCTGCCCTCCCGGTCGGCCAGCTCGCTCTGCAGCCCCTCGCCCGCGTAGAGGTTCCATCCGGTGTGGGTGCCGCGCGGCACGGCGATGTCGGGCAGGCGCACGCCGGCGATCTCGTTGCCGTCCGCATCCACCGCCGGCACCAGGACGCGCCAGGGCGCCGGCGCGCGGGTGCCTTCGACCCAGTCGGCGATGGGCGCGACCGGCGTCGCGCGCGGCGGCAGCAGCGCGCCGGGGATGCGCGGGAAGCCCGCCAGCACCGTCTCGGCCGGCAGCAGCGTGCCGTCGGCGATCCGCGGCACGGCGGAGGGCGGCGGCGCGACGTCGCGCTCCACCCAATCCTCCAGCGCGGCGAGCAGCGCGCGCAGCAGCGGGCTCGCCGAATGCGGGTTGTTGGGGTTGTGGGCGATGCCGCGCGCCGTCGTCGCCCCGGACCGCCCGGCATGCCGGGTGCCGGCGACCAGGTATTGCCGGACATCCGGCGGCGGATCGAGGTCGCGCGCGCCGGCCGGATCGGTGTGCGTCAGCGACGCGCCCTTCTGCCAGTATTCGGTGGAGGTGTTCGCCTCCATCAGCCTCGGCCAGGTCGCGGGATCGCCGCGCAGCAACGCGTCGCTGCGCCCGCTCAGCGGGTCGGTCGACGGCGCGACGGAGATCGGGAACCAGACTTCCGGGAAATCGTAGTCCTCGTGCCAGCAGGCGGTGCGGTCGGGCTGGGCGAAGCGATCGTTGATGAAGACGCGGCCGGCACCGGCGATATGCGCCAGCACGCCGTCGAAGACGCGCCGCCCCGCGGCATCGGCGTTCATGCCGAGGTCGAGGTGATGCCGCAGGTAGCGCCCGGCCTGGGAGATGCCGACGGCGAAGGTGCTGCGCACCGGCAGGTCGGCCAGCGGGTTCCCCTCGCCTTCTCCGTGCCGCAACGCGGCGATCAGGTCGCGCGTCGCGGCGAAGGCCGCCCCCAGCGGCCGCGCGCCGGTCGCGGGGTAGCGAACATCGTAGATGCTGCCGGGCTCGAAGGCGGTGCCCTCCGGCAGCAGGCGGATGGCGCGGTCGCCGGCATACGCCCAGCCCGAGGCGTGAATCTCGCGCGCAACGCCGTCGCGGGTGCGGCGCACCGTCAGCCGCGCCCGGGCCTGGTCGTGGTCGGCGACGGGGTAGCTCAGCGGCGCGGTCGGGCGGTCGGGCGGGTTGATGCGGGTGCCGAAGACGAACTCGTCGCGTGCCATCCCCGTGATGCCGGGCAGCACGGGCAGCACGATCCGCAGATTGTCGCTGCCGCGCGGGGCCTCCGGGTCCCAGCCATTCCAGACGAGCGTCGTGCCCTGGCGCAGCGGGATGGCGTTGCCCGCGGACGCGGCGCTGCGCAGCCCGCTCTGCTCGGCCGCGCTGACACCCGCGCCCTCGAACAGCGCGGCGAAGATCATCTTGCGGCCGCGATTCGTGATGTCGCAGAGCAGCCGCCCGTTCGCACGCCTGGGATCCGCCGGGCGCAGCAGGCAGATCTCGGTGGCATAGGCCACCCTCCCGGCCTCGTCGCGCGGCGCGAGGCCGAGATCGACGATCGCGGCCAGTCGCGGATCGGCGGGATCGAGCGTGCCATGCGCGATGCCGGCGATGCGGCGATAGGGGCCGGCGCCGAAATCCTGCCCGCCGGCGAAATCCTCCTCCGCCGTGACCTCGAAGCGGGTGATCGGCATCGGCTCGGCTCCTCAGGAATCCAGCAGGGGCAGGCCGACATAGTTCTCGGCCAGCGCCGTCATGCCCGCGCG
Organism: uncultured Acetobacteraceae bacterium; assembly: GCA_964564645.1. GTDB lineage: Bacteria > Pseudomonadota > Alphaproteobacteria > Acetobacterales > Acetobacteraceae > CAZMCV01. The sequence continues at coordinate 9,890 of CAZMCV010000101.1, read as the reverse complement.
GCTCGAGCAGATGTAGGACAGCTCCGCGACCTGCACCTTGTGCTCGAAGGCATCGCCCGCGTCGAAGCGGTGCAGCAGGCTGGTCATCCACCAGGAGAAGCGCTGCGCCTTCCAGATCCGCGCCAGGCAGCGCGCCGGGTAGCCATCCAGCCCCGCCATGCCGCGACCCGCATAGAACTGCTTCAGCGCCTCGGCGAGATAGATGACGTCGGCCATCGCCAGGTTCAGCCCCTTCGCGCCCGTCGGCGGCACGATGTGCGCGGCATCGCCCGCCAGGAACAGGCGACCGTGGCGCATGGTCTCGGCGACGTAGCTGCGCATCGCCGTGATGCCGCGCTGGATGATCGGGCCTTCCTTCACCTGCCGCACGCCGTCCTTGCGCGCATGGCGGGCGTGCAGCTCCTCCCAGATCCGGTCGTCGGGCCATTCGTCCAGGTTCTCGTCCGGGCGGACCTGGAGGTAGAGACGGGTCCGCATCGGCGTGCGCATCGTGGCGAGCGAGAAGCCGCGCTCGTGCCGCGCATAGACCAGCTCGTTGTGGACGTTCGGTGCCTCGGCGAGGATGCCGAGCCAGGCGAAGGGATAGACGCGCTCGAAGGCCTGCAGGCGCTCGGGCGGGATGGCGTCGCGGCAGATGCCGTGGAAGCCGTCGCAGCCGGCAATGATGTCGCAGGTCAGCCGGTGCTCCGTGCCCACCGCGTCGCGCCAGGTGATCTGCGGCCGGTCCTCCTCGATGTCGTGCACGGCGACGTCGGTGACCTCGAAATGCAGCGGCGCGCCCTGGCCGAGGCGGGCGGCGATGAGGTCCTTCACCACCTCCGTCTGGCCGTAGATGGTCACGCGCCTGCCGGTCAGCTCGGTCAGCGGGATGCGGTGGCTCTCGCCGTCGAAGCGCAGCTCGATCCCCTCATGCACCATGCTCTCGCGGTGCAGGCGGTCTGCGACACCGGCCGCGGTCAGGACATCGACGGCGCCCTGCTCGAGCAGCCCGGCGCGGATGCGGTCCTCGAGGTATTCGCGGGAGCGGATCTCGAGCACCACGCTCTCGATCCCGGCCCGGTGCAGCAGATGCGCCAGCAGCAGCCCCGCCGGCCCGGCCCCGATGATGCCCACCTGCGTGCGCATGCCCCGCCCCCTCCATCCCTGCGCCCGATGCTATGCCGCGTCCCTGCCGCCACCCGCAACCCCCGGGCTTCCCCCGGCGAAGCCCTGGCGCGACACTGCGCCCCGCGCCCGGAGGACCCCCATGAGCCGCCGCACCCTCTACGACCTCGCCGCCGCCGAGCCCGAGCGTCGCTTCAGCCCGTTCTGCTGGCGCACGCGCATGGCGCTGGCGCACAAGGGGCTGGCGTTCGAGACCATCCCCTGGCGCTTCACCGACAAGGAGGCGATCGCCTTCTCCGGCCAGGGCCTGGTGCCGGTGCTGGTGGATGACGGGAGGGTCGTCAGCGATTCCTGGGCGATCGCCGTCTGGCTGGAGGAGAACTACCCCGACCGCCCCTCGCTGTTCGGCGGCGCGGGCGGCCTGGGCACGGCCCGCTTCGTCCAGGCCTGGGCAGATGACGCGCTGCATGTGGCGCTGTCGCGGCTGCTGATCCTCGACCTGCTCGCCGCGCAGACGCCGAAGGACGCCGCCTATTTCCGCGAGAGCCGCGAGAAGCGCTTCGGCATGACGCTGGAGGCCTGGGCGGCCGAGCCGGAGGCGAAGCTCGCCGCCTTCCGCCTGGCGCTGCGGCCGGTGCGGAACACCCTGCGCGTGCAGCCCTGGCTCGGCGGCGCCTCCCCCAGCTATGCCGACTACATCGTCTTCGGCGGCTTCCAATGGGCCCGCGCGGTCAGCCGGATCGCGCTGCTGGAGGCGGACGACCCGGTGGCGGAATGGCGCGCGCGGATGCTCGACCTGCATGGCGGGCTTGCGCGCAGCACGCCCGGATACGACGTGTGACCCGATTGCGAGGAGGGACCCCGATGGATGACCGGATCGCCGAGGCGGCGCCTGCCTGCGGACCCGATGGCTGCGACGTGGCGGGGGATGCGCCCGTGACCCTGGCCACCGCGCCGGCGCGGGAGGCGGCGCGGATCGACATCGTCTCCGACGCCATCTGCCCCTGGTGCTGGGTGGGCAAGCGGAACCTGGAGACGGCGCTGGCGGACCTCGCCGCCCAGGGCGAGCGCTTCGAGATCCATTGGCGCCCCTTCCAGCTCAACCCCGACATGCCGCGGGAGGGGGTGGAGCGCGATTCCTACCGCGCGGCGAAGTTCGGCAGCCTGGAGCGGTCGCGCCAGCTCGATGCGCAGCTGGCCGAGACCGGGCGCGCCTCGGGGCTGGAGTTCCGGCATGACCGGATGAAGCGCACGCCGAACACGGTGGACGCGCATCGGGTGATCCGCCTGGCCGGCGACCGGCCCGGTGGCGCGGCGCTGCAGAACGCGGTCGTGGAGGCGCTGTTCCGGGCCTATTTCCAGGAAGGCCGCGACATCGGCGACCGTGCCGTGCTGGCCGAAATCGCGGGGTCGGCCGGGCTCGATGCCGGGCTGGTCACGGCGATGCTGGAGAGCACGGAGGGCGAGGCCGAGGTGCGGGGCGAGGATGCCGGCTTCCGGCAGATGGGCCTCTCCGGCGTGCCGACCTTCGCGCTGGCGGGGCATGTGCTGTTCTCGGGCGCGATGCCGCCGGCGCAGATGGCGGATGCGTTCCGCCGCGCGCTGGCGGTGCTGCGGGAACGCGGGCTGATGGCGGCGTGACTCCGGGGGAGAAGGAGAGAACGCCTTCTCCCCCAGTACCCCCTCAACCTCCGTTTTCCGGCCCTCATCCCGGACCACCAGGAACGAGTGCCAAAAGACGATGATGGGGGTCTGGGGGAAGAAGCGTCTTCTTCCCCCAGCCTTGGTCAATACGTGGCGCGGCCGCCCGAGATGTCGAAGACCCCGCCCGTGGTGAAGCTGCATTCCGCGCTGGCCAGCCAGGCCGCCATCGCCGCGATCTCCTCGACATTCACGAAGCGCCCGGCCGGGATCTTCGAGAGCATGTAGGCGATCTGGCTTTCCGCCATCTGCTCGAAGATCGCCGTCTTCGCCGCCGCCGGCGTGATGCAGTTCACCCGCACGCCGGTCGTCGCCAGTTCCTTGCCCAGCGACTTGGTGAAGCCGATCACGCCGGCCTTGGCCGCGGAATAGGCCGCGGCGTTCGGGTTGCCCTCCTTCCCCGCGACCGAGGCGATGTTCACGATCCGCCCGTAGTCCCGCGCCCGCATCCCTGGCACCACCGCGCGGCAGCAGAGGAAGACGCCGGTCAGGTCGATCTCGATGACCTGGCGCCAGGCGTCGATGGGATAGTTCTCGACGAGGGCGTTCGGGCCGGTGATGCCGGCATTCGCCACCAGGATGTCGACCGGCGCCAGCGCGGCCTCGGTCGCTTCCAGGGCCGCGGCGATGGTGGCGTCGTCGGTGACGTCCACCTTCGCGGCGAAGCCGGACAGGCGCGCCGCCTGCGCCTCCGCCTCGGCCAGGTCGACATCCCAGATCGCGACGCGCGCGCCGGACGCGGTCAGGCGTTCGGCGATCGCCAGGCCGATGCCGCGCGCGCCGCCGGTGACGATGGCGGTGCGGCCCTTGAGGTCGATCTGGTTCATCCTGCGCTCCCCATCAGGGCATGAAGCTGCCGCCGCCCACGTCGAGCGTGGCGCCGGTCAGATAGCCCGCGGCGTCGGAGGCGAGGAAGGCCACCACATCGGCGACGTCCTCCGGCGTGCCCATGCGCTGCAGCGGGATCTGCGCGAGGAAGGCGTCGTTCACCCCGCCCGCCGCGCCGCGCGCCATCGGCGTGTCGATCCGCCCGGGCGCCACGCTGTTCACCGTGATCCCGTCCGGGCCGAGCTCCGTCGCCAGGCTGCGCGCGAAGCCCATCAGGCCGGTCTTGGAGGCGGCGTAATGCGCCGCGGCGATCTGGCTCTTCGCCCGCGCCGCTTGGCTGGTCATCATCACGATCCGCCCCCAGCGCCGCGCGCGCAGCGGCGGGATGCAGGCCTGGGAGACCAGGAAGGCGCCGGTCAGGTTCACCGCCAGCACGCGGTTCCATTCGTCCAAGGGCATGTCGCGGATCTTCCGCGCCCGGCCATCGACCTTGGGCGAGATGCCGGCATTGTTCACGACGATGCCGAGGCGCTCCCACCAGTCGCCCAGCATCGAGGGAAGCGCGGCGACCGAGGCCGGGTCGGCGACGTCGAGGCGGATGGCGCGCGCGCCCGGCAGCGCGGCCGCCGTCGCCTCCACCTCCTCGATGACGTCGGCGAGCACGACCGGGTGCCCGAGGGCGGCGAGCTTGGCCGCGCAGGCGGCGCCGATGCCGCGCGCGGCGCCGGTGACCAGGGCCACGCGATCCGGGGCGGCGCTCATGGCGTCAGCATCACCTTGCTCGCCGCGCGCTGGCGCGACAGCTCGAAGCCCTCGATCCCGCGCGAGAGCGGCATGCGGTGCGTGATCATCGGCCGGAAACCCTCCGGATCGCCGGCGAGATGCGCGATCACCCTGTCCCAGGTGCCGCGCTCGGCCCCGTGGCTGGCGCGCAGCTGGTGGCGCATGCGCACGAAATCGGTCAGCGGCAGGGTGAGCGACCCCGCATGGATGCCGACGACGACGCAGGTGCCGCCCTTCTTCAGCACCGACAGCCCGTCATTCAGCGTCGCCGGCACGCCGGTCGCCTCCAGCACCACATCCACGGCGCGGCCGCCGGTCGCCGCCATGACCTGGTCCTGCAGCGGCGCGTCGGCGACATCGAGCAGCTCGGTGAAGCCGAGCGCGCGGCAGACATCGAAGCGCGGCGCGTCGGCGCGGCCGCTGATCAGCACGCGCGCGGCGCCCGCCTTCCGCGCGAACAGCGCGATGGCCTGGCCGATCGTGCCCGGGCCCATCACCAGCGCCGTGTCGCCGATGCCGACCGCGCCCGTCAGCACCGCCTCGGCGCCGACGCCGAGCGGCTCGACCAGCGCGCCGAGCTCGAAATCCACGGCATCGGGCAAGGCCACGCAGCAGCGCGCGGGCACGCGGACCTCGGACGCGAAGCCGCCATCGCGCGTCAGGCCGATGCCCTCGCGGTTCAGGCAGTTGCGCGCATTGTCGGCGCGGCAATTCGCGCAGTGCCCGCAGGCGACCATGGGGATCACGCAGACCCGGTCGCCCTCGCGGAAGCCGCTGCCGACGCCGATGCGCGCGACGCTGGCGGCGAATTCATGCCCCATGATCACCGGAAGCTTCGGGACCATGAACTCGTAGCCGCCGGTCCATTCATAGGCGTGCACGTCGCTGCCGCAGATGCCCGCGGCCTCGACCTTCAGCACGACCTCGCCGGGGCCGGGCGGATGCGCGCGCGGTACCTCGTTCATCTCCAGGCCGAAGCCGGCCGCGGTCTTGCGCAAGGCGAGCATGTCAGAAGGGCTCCGGATAGTGGCCGGCATAGAAGGAGATCGGCGGCTTGGCGTCGGGGTCGGTCACGACGTCGAGCAGCACCGGCCCGCGCGAGGCCAGCGCCGCGGCCAGCGCCGGGCCGATCGCCGCGCCGCTCTCCACACGATGCCCCTCGACGCCGCAGGCGCGCGCGATGGCGGCGTGGTCGACGGCGGTGAAGTGGACCGCCTTGGTCGCCTCGCCGAACTTCACCTCCTCGGCGTGCTTCTGGTAGCCGAGGATGCCGTTGTTCAGCACGATCGTCGTGACCGGCAGCGCGAGGCGCCTGAGCGTCTCCAGCTCCGCCCAGGAATGGCCGAAGCCGCCATCGCCGCAGAGGCAGACCACCCGCCCCTCGCTGCCCGCCTCCTCGAGCGCGATCTGCGCACCGATCGCCATCGGCAGGCCCCAGCCGAGGCCCGCGATGCCGCGCGGCGTCAGGAAGCGCTGGCCCGCGCGCTTCGCGGTCAGGTAGTTGGCCACCCAGATCGAGCTGTAGGAGGCATCGGCGACGACGACATCCTCCGGCCCGATCAGCGAATCGAGCTCGGCCATCAGACGCTCCGGCCGGCAGGGCGTCGCGTCGCGCGTGGTCACGCCGGCGATGGTGCGCCGCCAGCCGGCGATGGCGGCGGCGATCTCGCGTTCGATCGCCGGCCGCGCCGCCGCGCGCGCATGCAGGTCGTGCAGCCGGATCGCCTCGGCCAGCGCGGCCAGGGTCAGCTTGGCATCGCCCACCAGGCGGACCATCGCCTCGTAGTTGCGGCCGACCTCCATCGGATCGGCGTCGAGATGGAGGAAGCGCGTCTCCGCCCCGAACAGCTTCCAGCTGTCGGTGCCGTTCTGGTTGGTGCGGGTGCCGACCAGCAGCACCAGGTCGGCGCGATCGACCATCGGACGCAGCGCCTGGGTCCGCGCCCCCTGCCCCATCACATAGCCGATCACGCCGAGCGTCAGCGGATGCGTCTCGTCCGCCGCGCCCTTGCCCATCACGGTGGTCGCCACCGGCAGGTGCGCCGTCTCCTGCAGCTCGCGCAGCTCGGCCGTCGCGCCGGAGAGGTGGACGCCACCCCCCACCACGACCAGCGGATGCCTCGCCCCGGCCAGCGCCTCCGCCGCCTCGCCCACCGCGACCGGGTCGGCGACGCTGCGGTCGAGCGGCACCTCGCCCAGCCGGAGGCGCCGCGGCCGCAGCAGCGAGGAGAGCGGCGCGGCCCCCTCCGTCAGCAGGTCGGCCGGCACCAGCAGCACGGCCGGGCCGGGCCGCCCGGAGGCCGCGGCGGTGAAGGCCATGTCCACGTAGTCATCGAGGCGGTCCGCGCGGTCCAGCCGGCGCACCCATTTCGCCACGGGGGCGAACATTCCGACATGGTCCAGCTCCTGGAAGGCGTTGCGGTCGGCCGCGTCGCGCGTGACCTCCTGCACCAGGGCGACGATCGGGATGGAGGCCTTCAGCGCCTCGGCCAGCGGCGGCACCAGCAGCGTCGCCGCCGGGCCGTTCTGCGCGGTGACGACGCCGACCTTGCGGCTGATGCGCGCATAGCCGTCGGCCATGGTGCCGCCGGCATTCTCCTGCCGGTAGACCTTCTGGTCGATGCCGACGGCGGGACAGGCCAGGTGGAAGGCGCTCGGCAGGCTCTGGCCGAAGGTCAGGGTCACGCCGTGGCGGCGGAACGCCTCGGCGAGGCGGAGCGCGACGGTGGCGTTCGTCGTGGCCGGGTGGGTGTCGGGCAAGGCGCTTCCTCTCCGCCGGGGCTTTGCCGGCTAGCAACGGGCATGGATGCCTGGGCGTCAAGCCAGGAGAGGGGCCGACCCGCAAGGCCATGGCCCGGGTCGCGCCCCGGCCGTCACGGCGCCCCGGCCGCCGGCCAGGCCCCCGGCACCTTCGTCGCCAGCCAATGCGCCAGCGCCGCATTCACCTCGACCGGCTTCTCCTGCGCCATCCAATGCCCGGACGGCACCACCGCCTCCGTCAGCGCGGCGCAGTCGCGGCGCATCGGCCCGGCCAGCGGCGTGCCGAGCGTCATGCAGGTCTGGTCATAGGCGCCGTGCAGGAACAGCACGGGCAGGGCGAGGCGCCCGCCCCCCGGCGCGCGGCGCGCATAGTCCATGTTCGCCCCGTGGTTGCGGTACCAGGCATCGGGGCCGAAGAATCCGTTGCGGGTCAGCGCGGCGACATATTGCGCGTGATCGGCCGGCGTCAGCACCGCCTGGTCCAGCGGCACCGCGGGCGCCCTTCCGGCGCCGCCGAACCAGCCGCCGTCGCGGCGGATCGTCGCGGTGCGGCTCGGCCGCGTCCGGGCCTGCGGGTTGCCGCTGCGGAACAGGGCGCGGACGGTCGCGTCGATGTCGGCCTCGAAGTCGCGCACGCTCTTCTCGAAGTTTTCCTCGTAGAAGAACTGGTAGTCCCACTGGCCGGCCGGGTACTCGGCCTCCGGATAGACCGCGCGGTCGACCAGCGGCACCAGGTTCGGCAGGGCGAAGCCCGCGGCGATGTAGGGCACGCAGAGATTGGCGACGCCGAGGCACCGGTCCGCATGGTGCGCGGCGATGGACCACACCACCGGCGCGCCCCAGTCATGCCCGACCCAGACGGCGCGCCCGAGGCCGAGCGCATCCGCCAGCTCCAGCATGTCGGCCACGATCGGCTCCAGCGCGTAGTCCCCGGTGCGCGGATGCACGGTCGAGCGGCCATAGCCCCGCATGTCGGGCGCGATGCAGCGGAAGCCGAGGGCGGCGAAGGCCGGCAGCTGGTGGCGCCAGGAGATCGCCAGCTCCGGCCAGCCATGCACGAAGACGATGGGCGGGCCGTCCCCGGGCCCGCAGGCGAGGTAGGCGGTGGTGTGGCGGGGCGTGCGCACCACCCCCTCGGTGATCGGAAAGCCCATGAATGTCCCTCCCCTGGCCGGCGCGGCGGCGCGACACCTTGTAGGGCCATCGCGGGCGCGACAGAACGGCCGTGGCTCGGAGCGTCTGAGGCAATCGAGCTTGCGAAAGGACGCCCTTGGGAATCACGGCAGGACATCCACCAGCCTCGGGGCTGGCGGACCTTCCTTCACGAACCCTCAGCCCTGGGGCGTCTTCAGCTCGGTCAGGAAGGCGCCGAAATCCTTCGCCTCGTTGAAGTTGCGGTAGACCGAGGCGAAGCGGACATAGGCGACCTCGTCGACGCCCTTCAGCGTGTCCATGACGATCTCGCCGATCTGGCGGGAGGCGACCTCGCTCTCCGCCTCGGTCTCCAGGCGGCGCTGGATGGTGTTCACCAGCCGCTCGATCCGGTCCTCGTCGACCGGGCGCTTGCGCAGCGCGATGCGGATCGAGCGGGCGAGCTTCTCCCGGTCGAAGGGCACGCGCCGCCCATCGGTCTTGACGACCGTGATCTCGCGCAGCTGGGTGCGCTCGAAGGTGGTGAAGCGCGCGCCGCAGGACGGGCAGGAGCGACGCCTGCGGATCGCCGTCCCCTCCTCGGCCGGACGGCTGTCCTTCACCTGGGTGTCCTCATGGCCGCAATAGGGGCACTTCACCGCCGGTCCTTCCCCTCCCCGCGGCGCCGGGCCGCCTCAGAGCCTGCGAGAAACCCGAAGCCGCGAAGCCACGCCCTCCGGGGTCATCGGACGATGCCCGCCGGGGGGGAGGATGCCGGGCATGCCCTCACCCCGGGTAGATCGGGAAGCGCTGGCAGAGGGCCAGCACCTTGGCCTTCACCGCCGCCTCGACCGCGCCGTTCGAATCGGCGTCGTTGGCCCGGGCGAGGCCGTCCAGCACCTCCCCGATCAGCGCGCCGACCTCGCGGAACTCCGCCTCGCCGAAGCCGCGCGTCGTCGCCGCCGGCGTGCCGAGGCGCACGCCGGAGGTGACCATCGGCTTCTCCGGATCGAAGGGGATGGCGTTCTTGTTGCAGGTCAGGTGGGCGCGGTTCAGCGCGCCCTCGGCCGCCTTGCCGGTGAGCTTCTTCGGCCGCAGGTCGACCAGCAGCAGGTGATTGTCGGTGCCCCCGGTGACGAGGTCGAGGCCCTGCCCCTTCAGCGCCTCGGCCAGCGCGCGGGCGTTCGCCACCACCTGCCGGGAATAGGCGCGGAAATCGGGCCTGAGCGCCTCGCCGAAGGCCACGGCCTTCGCCGCGATGACATGCATCAGCGGCCCGCCCTGCAGGCCGGGGAAGACGGCGGAGTTGACCTTCTTCGCCAGCCCCTCGTCGTTGGTCAGGATCATGCCGCCGCGCGGGCCACGCAGCGTCTTGTGCGTGGTGGTCGTGACGACATGCGCGTGCGGAAACGGGGACGGGTGCGCGCCGCCGGCGACGAGGCCCGCGAAATGCGCCATGTCCACCATGAAGGTGGCGTCCACCTCGTCGGCGATCTCGCGGAAGCGGGGGAAGTCCCAGGTGCGGGCATAGGCGCTGCCGCCGGCGATGATCAGCTTCGGCCGGGCCTCGCGCGCGATGCGCG
>CAZMCV010000100.1:0-14845 GCA_964564645.1 uncultured Acetobacteraceae bacterium | reverse complement strand
CCGGCGCCGGAGGGGGCGCCCGCGGTCGCGCCCGTCGCCGCCGCCGCGCCGCCGCCCGCCATCGAGCCTTCCGCCCCGCCCGCGCCCGAGGCAGGCAGCGGCGGCCCCGGTGTCGCGCCGCAGACCATCCGCGTGACCGTGGACGTGCTCGAGGACCTGATGACCCTGGTCTCGGAGCTGGTGCTGACCCGCAACCAGCTCCTCCAGACCGCGCGGCAGGGCGCGGACAACGCCTTCGCCGCGCCGCTGCAGCGCCTGTCCCAGATCACCTCCGAGCTGCAGGAGGGGGTGATGAAGACCCGCATGCAGCCGATCGGGAATGCCTGGGCGAAGCTGCCGCGGCTGGTGCGCGACCTCGGCGTCGAGCTCGGCAAGCGGATCGAGCTGGAGATGCGCGGCGCCGAGACCGAGCTCGACCGCCAGGTGCTCGAGCTGATCAAGGACCCGCTGACGCATATGGTCCGCAACTCGGCGGATCACGGCCTCGAGAAGCCCGAGCAGCGGCGCGCCGCCGGCAAGCCGGATACCGGGCGCATCCGGCTCAACGCCTACCATGAGGGCGGGCACATCATCCTCGAGGTCGGCGATGACGGCCGCGGCCTCGATGTCGAGCGCATCCGCCAGAAGGCGCTGACCCAGGGCCTGGCGACCGAGGCCGAGATCGCCGCCATGTCCGAGCGGGAGGTGATGCGCTTCATCTTCCGCGCCGGCTTCTCGACCGCCGCGGCGGTGACCGCCGTGTCCGGACGCGGCGTCGGGATGGACGTGGTCAAGACCAACATGGAGCGGATCGGCGGCACCATCGAGGTGACCTCCCGCCCGAACCAGGGCACGACCTTCGTCGTCAAGATCCCGCTGACCCTGGCGATCGTCTCGGCGCTGATCGTGGAGGCCGGGGCGGACCGCTTCGCCATCCCGCAGATCGGCGTGGTCGAGCTGGTGCGGCTCGGGGGCGAGGGCGGGCCGCGCATCGAGCGCATCAAGGACGCGCCGGTGCTGCGGCTGCGCGACCGGCTGCTGCCGCTGGTCAACCTCTCGGGCCTGCTGCAGCTCGACAAGCGCACCGAGGAGGAGCGGGGCTTCGTCGTCGTCTCCCAGGTCGGGATGCAGGTCTTCGGCATCATCGTCGACCGCGTCTTCGACACCGAGGAGATCGTGGTCAAGCCGGTGGCGCCGATCCTGCGGCACCTGACGCTGTTCTCCGGCAACACCATCCTCGGCGATGGCAGCGTCATCATGATCCTCGACCTGAACGGCATCGCGCGCAGCTCGGGGGTCGGCGGCGACGTCGCCTCGGCCGAGGCGGAGGCGGCCGCGGCGCTGGCCAAGCGGCAGGGCGGCGCCGGGGCGGGGCGCCCGGCGCATACCGCGCTGCTGCTGTTCCGCGCCGGCGACGCGACCCCGAAGGCGGTGCCGCTCGGCCTCGTCGCCCGGCTCGAGACCGTCGCGCGGGCGCAGATCGAGAGCGCGGGCGGGCAACCGCTGGTGCAGTATCGCGGCAAGCTCATGCCGCTGGTCCCGCTCGATCCGGCCTGGGACGCCTCGGTCGCGGCCGAGCAGCAGCCGGTGCTGGTGTTCGGCGATGGCGACCGCGCCATGGGCCTCGTCGTCGAGGAGATCCTCGACGTCATCGAGGAGCGGCTGACGATCGACCCGGCGGGCGCGCGGCCCGGCTTCCTCGGCAGCGCCGTGCTCAGCGGGAAGGTCACCGAGGTGATCGACACCGCCTGGTGGCTGCGCCAGGCCGGGGAGGATTGGTTCGGCACCGGGGCGGCGCCGGGCGTGGCCGGTCCGAAGCGCCTGCTGATTGTCGAGGACAGCGCCTTCTTCCGCAACCTGGTCGTGCCCGCGCTGGGGGCGGCCGGCTACGCCGTCGCCGCCGTGGCGACGGGGCAGGAGGCGCTCCGGCTGCGCGAGGTGGGCGAGATGTTCGACGCCATCGTGTCCGACATCGTGATGCCCGACATCGACGGCCTGGCGCTGGTGCGGACGATCCGCCAGGGCGGCCCATGGCAGGACCTGCCGGTCATCGCGCTGAGCGGGCGGGCCGAGCCGGCCGATGTCGAGCGCGGGCGGGCCGCCGGCTTCACCGACTATGTGGCGAAGTTCGACCGCGCCGCGCTGCTCGAGAGCCTGCAGCAATGCCTGGCGCCGCCGGTGCCGGTCTGACGAGAAGGGGAGCACGACATGAGCATGCTGCAGCAGGGCGCCGCTTCCCGCGGGTCCGCCGCTTCGCCGCCCTTCGCCGGCACCGAGAACGCGACGGCCGAGGTCTACCTGACGCTGACCGTGGCCGACCAGCTCTGCGGCGTCCCGGTCCTGGCGGTCCGCGACGTGCTGGGCGCGCAGACGATCACCTGCATCCCGCTGGCGCCGGCCGAGGTCGCGGGAAGCCTGAACCTGCGCGGGCGGATCGTCACCGCGATCGACCTCCGACGCCGCCTCGCCTTGCCGCCGCGGCCGCAGGGCAGCCTCGGCATGAGCGTGGTGGTGGAGCGGGACGCGGAGCTCTACAGCCTGCTCGTCGACCAGGTCGGCGATGTGGTGCCGCTGCCGCGCGCCGATCGCGCGCCCAACCCGCCGACGCTCGACCCGCTGTGGCAGGAGGCCGCGGCGGGGGTGCACCGGCTGGGCGACCGGCTGATCATCCTGCTCGATGTCGAGCGCATCCTGGCGATCGGGTGAGCGGCGCGATGACGATCCCGGCGACGATGGACGCCTCGGCCGCGGCTTCCGCGGCGGTCGCGCGCGGCACCTGCCTGGTGGTGGACGACAGCCGCGTCGTCCGCCGCGCCGCGCGCCGCATGCTGGAAGCGCTGGGCTTCACGGTGAGCGAGGCGCCGGACGGCGCCGAGGCGCTGGCCGCCTGCCGCTCGCATCTTCCCGATGTCGTGCTGCTCGACTGGAACATGCCGGTGATGGACGGCATCACCTTCCTGCGCGCCGCGCGTGCCGAATTCGGGCCCGACCGACCGGTGGTCGTGCTGTGCACGACCGAATCCGACCTCTCGCGCATCGTCGAGGCGCTGGAGGCGGGCGCGCAGGAATACGTCATGAAGCCGTTCGACGAGGCGATCCTGCACGACAAGCTGGTGCAGGTCGGCCTGCTGCCGCAGGACGAGGCATGACCGGACCCGTCCCGGCCGACGCCGCCGGCCCGGTCCGCGTCGTCCTCTGCGACGACAGCGCGACGGTCCGTGCGGCGATGGCCCGCGTTCTCGAGACGGATCCGGACATCCGGGTCGTCGCGCGCGCGGCGGATGGCAAGCAGGCGCTGGCGGCGATCGAGGGGCTGCCGGCGGCGCAGCGTCCGCAGGTCGTGCTGCTCGACCTCGAGATGCCGGTCATGGACGGGATGACCGCGCTGCCGCTGCTGCTGAAGCTGACGCCGCGGCCGGCGGTGATCGTCGCCAGCAGCCTGACGCAGCGCGGCGCGGCGGTGGCGATGTCGGCGCTGCGCGCGGGCGCGGTGGATTATGTGCCGAAGCCGGGTGCCGGGGGCGGCGGTGGGCTGAACGACCCTGCCTTCCGCGCCGAGCTTCTGGCCAAGGTGCGCGGCTGGGCGCGGGTGCGCGGCGGCCCCGCGCCGCGCCCCGTCATGGGCGGCCGCCCCGCCGCCTCGCCCGGGCCGGTGGCCGGGGGGCGGCCGCCGCTCCGCGGGGCCCCGCTGGCGGCGGCGCCGCGCGCGATCGGGATCGGCTGCTCGACGGGTGGCCCGCAGGCGCTCTCGGCGCTGGTGCCGCGCCTGGGGCGGAACCTGCCGGTCCCGGTCGTGGTGGTGCAGCACATGCCCGCCGGCTTCACCGCCATGCTCGCCGACCATCTGGGCCGGCTCGGCGGCCTGGCGAGCGCGGAGGCGCGGGACGGGGAGGAGCTGCGTCCGGGTCGGCTCTACCTGGCGCCGGGGGATCGGCACCTGATGGTCGAGGCGTCTCCCGCCGGCGGCCGTGCCCTGGTGGCCCGGCTGTCGGACGCGCCGCCCGAGAATTTCTGCCGCCCCGCGGTGGACCCGATGCTGCGCAGCCTGACCGCGGCCTGCGGCGGGCGGCTGGTCGTGGCGATCCTGACCGGCATGGGCCAGGACGGGCTGCTGGGCTGCCGCGCCGTCGCCGCCGCGGGCGGGACGGTCCTGGCGCAGGACGAGGCCAGTTCGGTCGTCTGGGGCATGCCCGGCGCGGTCACCAAGGCGGGCCTCGCGGCCGCAAACCTGCCGCCCGATGCGATCGGCGAGCAGCTCCTGGCGCTGGTCTCCCGGCCCGGCGTGGGGGCGGTGGCATGACCATCCCGCCCCTGGACACGAGCCGCGGCCCCGGCGGGCCGGTCGGTCCTTCGCCTGCCGCCGGGCGCGATGGGTGGCGTGATGGCACGGAACTCTGGATGGGAGCGGTCGCGTGAGAGCGGATAGTTTCGAACTGGTCTCGCGCCTGCTCAAGACGCGCTCGGGCATCGTCCTCACCCCGGACAAGGTCTACATGCTGGAGACGCGGCTCGCGCCGCTGATGAAGCGCGACGGCATCGCCTGCCTCGACACGCTGGCGGCGCGGCTGCGCGCCGCCCCGTCCGGCCCGCTCGCCGAGGCGGTGACGGAGGCGCTGACCACCAACGAGACCTCCTTCTTCCGCGATGGCGGACCGTTCGAGCATCTGAAGAAGATCCTGCCGGGCCTCGCCGCGGCGCGGCCCCCGGGTGCCACGCTCCGCATCTGGTCGGCCGCCTGCTCCACCGGGCAGGAGGCCTATTCGATCGCCATGCTGGCGCAGGATCTGGCGCCCCAGCTCGGCGGGCGGAAGGTGGAGATCCTGGGCACCGACCTCTCGCAGGAGGTCGTGGCCCGCGCGCGGGAGGGGGTGTTCTCGCAATTCGAGGTGCAGCGCGGGCTGCCGGTGCAGCGCCTGGTCAAGCAGTTCCGCCAGGAACCCGGCGGGCGCTGGCGCATCGTGCCGGAGCTTCGCGCCATGGCACGGTTCGAGCGGTGGAACCTGCTTGATGACCTGCGTGGGCTCGGGCGGTTCGACGTCATCTTCTGCCGCAACGTGCTGATCTACTTCGACACGCCGACCAAGGCGCGGGTGCTCGGCGCGCTCGCGTCGCAGCTCGCGCAGGACGGCGTGCTCTACCTCGGCGGGGCGGAGACGGTGCTCGGCATCACCGCCCGGCTGGTGCCGATGACGGGGCAGCGCGGCGCCTACGAGATCCCCCGCACCGCGGCCATGGCGGGATAGCCCCCAACGCCCAAGCGGCCCCCCCGCCCCACGAAGGACAGGTGCCAAAAGCCGATGATGGGGGGCAGCGGGGGGAAGAAGTGTCTTCTTCCCCCCCGCGGAAGCGCCCCCGTGCCAGGGGCGTCACGCCACCGCCAGCCCCCGCCCCGTCACGAAGGGCCAGAGCTCGCCCGCGCCATGCCGCGCCGCGATCCGCCCGAGGCGCACCGACCAGTAGGCCTCCCCGCCGAACTCGTCGCGCCAGGCCCAGAGGCGGCGCGTCGCGTGGTGCAGCGAGTGCTCGTAGGTGAAGCCCATCGCGCCATGGACCTGGTGCGCGATGGCCGCGCCCGTCGTCGCGGCCTCGCCGGCGCGGATCTTGGCGGCGGCGATCTCGGCGATCGTCGCCTCCTCGCGCAGGGCGCCGCCGTAGCGGACCGCCTCGGCCGCGGCATCGGCCGCCGCGCTCGCCGCGGCGACCTCGCCGGCCAGCTGCGCGAGGTTGTGCTGGATCGCCTGGAAGCCGCCGATGGGCCGGCCGAATTGCACGCGGTCCGTCGCGTGCTGCAGCGCCTGGTTCAGGATCCGCTCCAGCGCCCCCGCCATCTGCATCGCCCGCACCGCGGCGCCGAGGACCAGCAGCGAATCCCCGGCAAGCGCGGGCGAAGGCGCGACGGCCACCGGAATCACGCCCGAGAGCGCCACGGCATCGCAGGGCTCGCCCGCGAGGTTCGTGCCCGGCGTCACCGCCGCCTCCGCCAGCGCGACCAGCGCGACGACGACCGCCTCCCCCTGCCGCGCCGGCACGACCAGGTGCCCCGCCTGGCGCGCGAAGGGCACCGCGCGCGCCGACCCGTCCAGGCTCCCATCGGCGCGGAGCGCGATCGCCTCGCCCGGCAGCATCGGCGCGACCGTCATCGCGCCCTCGCCCGGCACCTCCAGCCCCGCCTCGGCGAGGAGGAAGCCGGCCAGCAGGGTCTCGGCCAGAGGCACGGGCGCGGCATGCGCGCCGGCCACGCGCAGCACGCCGAAGCCGTCGGCGACCTCCGCCCCCGCGCCCCCGGCGCCTTCCGGCACCCAGGTCAGCGTCAGCCCGGCCTCCGCCAGCAGCCCCCAGAGCGTCGCCGGCCATTCGCCCGCCTCGGCGGCGTTGATCGCGGCGGGCGTGCTGTGGTCGCGCAGGATGCGCAGCGCCGTCTCGACGACGATGTTGGCCTCGGACATCGGGTCACGCCTTCCGCGGCAGGATCAGCGCGTCGACCACCGTCAGCCCCTGCGGGTGGACGATCACCGGGTTGAGGTCGATGCCCTCCACCGCCCCGGCGTGGTCCGCGGCGAAGCGCGCAAGGCGCACCATCAGCCCGGCCAGCGCCGCGACATCGGCCGAAGCCGCGCCGCGCACGCCCCGCAGCAGCGCCGCGCCGCGAAGCCCGTCCAGCATCGCCCGCGCCTCCGCCTCGGTCAGCGGGCAGGGGGCGAAGGCGACGTCGCGCAGCACCTCCACATGGATCCCGCCCAGGCCCGCCATCAGGATGGGGCCGAAGGCCGGGTCGCGGTGGATGCCGAGGATCACCTCCTGCCCCGGCGGCGCCATGCGCCCGACCAGCAGGCCGTCGATCCTGGCCGCGGGATGCGCGCCGCGGGCGCGGTCCAGCATGGCGCGCGCCGCCTCGCGCACGGCCTCGGCGGTGCGCAGGCCCAGCGCGACGCCGCCGATCTCCGTCTTGTGGGCGATGTCGGGCGACTGGATCTTCACCGCGACGGGGAAGCCGAGCCGCGCCGCCGCCTCCGCCGCCGCGTCCGGATCGGCGGCCAGCGCCTCCTCCGGCGCCGCGATCACGCCGCGCGCGGCGAGCAGCGCCTTCGCCTCGTGCTCCGCCAGCGCCGGCGCCTGCAGGGCGGCCAGGATTCCGGCATCGGGCGCGGCCGCCGCCTCCGCCGGCCGCGTCCGCCAGGCCTCCAGGAACCGCCGGTGCTCGGCCATGGCCAGCAGCGCGCGGGCGCAGCCGGGCATGGAGGTGAAGACCGGCACGCCGGTCTCGGCCGCGACGCGCACTGCCTCCGGCGCCGCGGCCGTGTAGGCGCAGAACAGCACGGGCTTTTCCGGATGCGCGGCGGTCTTCGCCAGCACCGGCTGGTCCTCCTTCAGCCGCTTCGGGCTGGCGACCGAGCCGACGATCACCACCGAATCGACCACCGGCGAGCGTTGCAGCAGGTCCACCACATGCGCGTAGCCGACCTTGCCGATCGCGCCCGCCGTCATGTCCACCGGGTTTCCGGCCGCGCCGAAGGAGGGCATCAGCGCCTCGCAGGCCGACCGCGTCGCCGGGTCGAGCGGCGGCACCGCCAGCCCCGTCACCTCCAGCATGTCGGTCATCCAGACCGCCGCGCCGCCCGAGCCCGACATCACGCCCACGCGCCGCCCGGCGGGCGAGGGGCAGAAGGCGAAGCCCGCGGCGATGTCGAGCATCTCGTCCATGTCGACGGCGCGGATCACGCCGTGGCGGCGGAACACCGCGTCATAGGTCGCGTCGGTCCCGGCCAGCGCCGCGGTGTGCGACGCGGCGGCGCGCCGCCCGGCCTCCGACCGCCCCATCTTCGCGACGATGATCGGCATCCCCCGCGCGGCCGCCTTGTCGGCGACGCGGCGGAAGGTCGCCGCATCCTTCACGCCCTCGATATAGGCCAGCAGGATGTCGGTCGCGCCGGTGTCGATCAGGTGCTCGGCGATGGTGAAGCCGTCCAGCACCGCCTCGTTGCCCGTCGAGATGATGTGCTCGAAGCGCAACTGCCGTGCCCGGCCGCGATGGTAGAAGGAGAAGCCGACCCCGCCCGATTGCGAGATCACGCTGATCCGCTTGCCCTTGTCGGTATCGGGCTCCATCGGCTCGGCGAAATTCTCGACCGAGGGGCTGAAGGTGGCGATCACCTTGGCGGAGACGGTGAAGAAGCCCTCCGCGTTCGGGCCGCAGACCGCCATGTCGTAGCGCCGCGCGGTCTCGCGCACCGCCGCCTGGCGCGCGGGACCATCGGCGCCGACCTCCTCGGCGAAGCCGGAGCTGATGATGTAGGCGGCGCGGATGCCGGCGCGGCCGCATTCCTCCAGCGCCTCCGGCACGCCCGCGGCGGGGATGATCAGGAAGGCGAGGTCCGGCACCTCCGGGAGCGCGGCGACCGAGGGATAGGCGCGGCGCCCCTGCACCTCCGGGTGGCTGCGGCTGATCGGGTAGATCGCGCCGGGGAAGCCGCGGTGCTGCAGCACGTGCTGGATCTTGCCGCGGATGATGGAGTGGTCCGGCGAGGCGCCGATGATGGCGATGCTGCGCGGCCTGAGCAGCGCGTCGATGTCCGGCATCGAGGACCCTCTCCCTTCAGCGCAGGCCGAGGCCGCGGGCGATGATGCCGCGCAGCACCTCCCGCGTGCCGCCCTGGATGGTCAGCTTGGGCGCGATCAAGGTGTTGAAGCGCAGCACCGCTTCGTAGTCGTCATGCCCGCCGCCGCCGGGCGGCAGCAGGTGGCGCGCGCGGCCGGGCAGCGCCTGCTCCCAATTGGTGCCGAGGTCCTTGACCAGCGCGGCCTCGACCGCCGGGGTCTTGCCGGCCTGGAGCATGCCGGCGACCGAGAGCGACATGCGCCGCAAGGTCTTGAGATGCGCGATCTCCCGTCCGATGCCCTCGGCCATGCGGTCGTCGGGCGCATCGCCCGCGGCGCGCACCAGCTCCGTCAGGACGGAGAAGGTCTCGAGGATGCGGTCCGGCCCGCTGCGCTCATAGGCCAGCTCGGCCGAGGCCGAGGCATAGGCCATGTCGACCTCGCCCAGGCGGTGCGTGTCGGGGACGAAGACGTCGTCGAAGGTGACCTCGTTGAACTCGTGCCGGCCGGCCTGGTTGACGATCGGGCGCGGGGTGATGCCGGGCGTCTGCATCTCCAGCACGAATTGCGTCAGCCCGTGCCGCCTATTCTCCTTCGTCGCCGGCGAGGTGCGGAACAGGCCGATCATGTGCGTCGCGCGGTGCGCGTTGCTGGTCCAGATCTTCCGCCCGTTGATCAGCCAGCCGCCCTGCACCTTCGCGGCCTTGGTCGAGGCGGCGAAGACGTCCGAGCCGCTGTTCGGCTCGGAGAGGCCGATGCAGAAGCTGGCCTCGCCGCGCACGATCCTCGGGATGATGTCGCGCTGCACCTCCTCGGTGCCGTAGCGGAGGATGACCGCGCCGCTCTGCCGGTCCGCGACCCAGTGGAACATGATGGGCGCGCGATGGGCGAGCATCTCCTCGGTCATCACGTAGCGCTCGAGATGACTGCGCCCATGCCCGCCCGCCGCCTTCGGCCAGGTCATGCCGATCCAGCCGCGCGCGCCGACCTTGCGGCTGAACTCCCGGTTCCAGGAGGATTCGCGGCCCGTGCTGAGCGGCGAGAAGCTGCCCGCCGCGATCTCCCCCCGCAGGAAGTCGCGGACCTCGAGGCGCAGCGCCTCCGCCTCGGGCGGCAGCTCCACCGGGTCGAAGCGGAAGCTCAGCGCCGCCATGGCTCAGCGCCCCTGGAAGTTGCCGACGCGGCGCTCCGCGGTCGCCTTGATGCCCTCCTGGAAATCGGCGGTCTTGCGCAGCCAGTCCTGCTCGACCAGCTCGCGCTCCGTCGCCGCCTCGACCGCATCGGCGAGGCCCCGGCGCAGCGTCTCGCGCGTCGCCATCACGCCGAGCGGGGCGGAGTCCGCGATCTCCTTGGCCAGCGCCTGCGCGGCGCCTCGCAGCTCCTCGAGCGGCACCAGCATGTCGGCCAGCCCGATCCGCACCGCCTCCTCGCCGCCGATGCGGCGGGAGGTGTAGAACAGCATCGCCGCCATCTGCGGCCCGACCAGCCGCGGCAGCGTCGCGGTCAGGCCGAAGCCCGGATGGAAGCCCAGGCGGGTGAAGTTGGCGCTGAACCGCCCCTCCGCGCAGGTCACGCGGAAATCCGCCATGCAGGCGAGGCCGAGGCCCCCGCCGATCGCCGGGCCCTGCACCGCGGCGATGATGGGCTTCCGCGTGCGGAACAGCCGGATCGCCTCCTTGTAGAGGTGCTTGCCGCCATCGCCGCCCTCCGTGCCGCGGTCGCGGCGCGTGAAGTCGGCGCCGGCGCAGAACGCCTTGCCCTGGGCGCAGAGCACGAGGGCGCGCACGCCGGCATCGCGGTCCGCCGCCTCGAAGGCGTCGGCGATCTCCTGGATCAGGTCGCGGTCGAAGAAATTGTTGGGCGGGCGCTGGATCTCGACGGTGCGGACGAAGCCTTCGGTCGCGATGCCGATGCTGCTCATGCGGATGGTCCTCCGGTTCAGACGGTGGCGACGGGCGTCGCGGGCGAGCCGACGGCGCCCGGCAGGCGCAGCGGCGGGGCGGTCAGCAGGAAGCGGTGCCGGCCGTTGGCGCGCAGCCAGTCGGCGAGCTCGGTCAGGTACCACATCTCACCGAGGTAGCAGCCGAGCCGGAACAGGCAGTGCGCGTGCAGCGGCAGCATGGCGCAGGGATCGTTGCCGGCGACGGGGCGGGAGGGATGCGCCTCCACCGCGTAATTGTCGGCGATCAGCGCGACGGCGCCGCTGTCCGCCACCCATTGCTGCAGCTTCGGGTCGCGCCCGTCGAGCGCGGCGGCGCTGCGGTGCAGCTTCTCCGGGTCCGGCTTCTTGTTCGCCTCCAGCAGGCGCTGCGCGAAGCCGGTGCGGAACAGCACGAAGTCGCCGGGCTCGACGGTGACGCCGTCCTTGCGCATCACCTCCATCAGGTCGTGGTGGTCGACGATGTGGCCCTTGGGGCCGAAATGCGCCTCGAGGTCGATCAGCACGCCGCGGCCCTGCACGCAGGCGGCCGCCATGTTCTCGACGCCGAGGCGGCGCGCGCCGGTGGTCTCGGCGCCTGTCGGCCGCGGCTCGGGCCCCGACCAGTCGGTCGGGCCGACGATGTCCTCGCCGGCGCGGAAGCCGTTGTAGTAGACGTCCTCCGGCACGCCGTCGCCGTCCACGTCGAACATCTGCCCGACATGCGCCAGGCTGTCCCATTGCGTCGAATACTGCAGGGTCAGCACCACCTGGTCGTCGGAGACGATGTCCGTGTAGCGCGGGTCGTCGCAGCGCAGCGGGTAGTTCATGTTGGCCTGGCCGTTGCGGCGCGTCGGGCGCAGCTCGGGCGGGTGGCGGCGCGGGTTCAGGATGGCGCCGCCGGGATAGTCGAGGGGGAGGGACAGGCAGAAGGTCCGCCCCTCCTTCACCTCCGCGATGCCCTGCAGCACCTTCTCGCGCGTCACCAGGTTCAGCCGGCCGAGCTGGTCGTCCGGCCCGAAATCGCCCCAGGTCGAGCCCGGCGGGCGCTGGGTCCAGCGTGGCGACTGGGACATCGATGGTTTCCTCCCGGCGGCTTGGACGGCGCGGTGCGGGAAGGCTCCGCCGAAGCGGCCCGCTTGTCCAGGGGCGGCCCCCCACGCATGCGTGATGGTCGGTGCGGGCGGCACGGATCGCGGCATGGCGTTGCAGGGGGCAATGCCCCGGAATCACGCCGTCGCCGCCCACCGATGTCCCTGAACGAGGCCGTCATCGCGGCCATTGCCAGGGCACGCCGGCTTCCCGCCCGCACCCGCTACATGGCGACCCTTGGGATCGTGGTCGGCCTTGCCCTGCTGCGCTGGGCGGCCGATCCCGTCCTGCCCCCCGGCGATCCTTCCCTCTTCCTCGTCCTCGGCATCCTGCTGGCCTCGGCGCTGTTCGACCATGGGGCGGGGCTGTTCGCGACCCTGGCCTCGGCGGCCCTCGTCGCGCAGGTCCATCTCTCCGCGCGCGGCGCCGGGACGGCGGGGGATGGTCGGGAATTCGTGGCGCTGGCCGTGTTCGTGGCGATCGGCAGCGCGGTGGCCCTGACCATCGGGTCGCTGCACCGTGCGCTGGCGGAGGCGCAGCAGGCCAATGAGGCACGCCGCAAGGCGCATGACCGGCTGGCGGATTCCGAGCAGGCGAGGCGGCTGCTGATCCGGGAGTTCCGCCACAGGACGCGCAACGACCTCGGCTCCCTGGCCAGCGTGCTGTACCTGCGCGCGCGCGGCGCCTCCTCGGATGCGGCGCGCGAAGGGCTGCGCGAGGCCGCGGAGCATGCGATGGCGCTGGCGCGGGTGCACACCTGGCTCGCCCTCTCGGACGGGCAGGACCTCGCTTCGGTCGACACGCGCGAATTCGTGCTCGGCCTCTGCAATGATCTCAGCGCGGTGCGCAGCGGCGAGGGGCTGCGCCCGATCGTCCTGCTGGCGGAGGCGGAGGTGCACGCGCTCGACGCGGAGCGCGCGATCCAGCTCGGACTGGTGCTGAACGAGGCGGTGACGAACGCGATGAAATACGCCTTCCCCGAGGACCGGCCCGGCACGGTGCGGGTGCGATTCGGGCGCGAGGGCGAGGCCTTCCTCCTGACCGTCGAGGATGACGGCATCGGCCTGCCGCGCGAGGGCGACATGGAGCGCGAGCCGCACCGCGCGCTGCCGGCCGGATCGGGGCTCGGGACGCGGCTGCTGCGCGGCCTCGCGGCGCAGCTGCGCGGGTCGTTCACGCGGCGGCCCGGCCCGGAGGGGCGCGGCACGGTCGCGGAGCTGCGCTTCCCGATCCGCGCCGCCGCCACGCCGAAGCCGGCGCGGCGCGGCTGACGGGCGCCCCCGCGACGCCTCAGAGCGTGCGAAGACATCGAACTCGCGGAGGAACGCCCTCCGGCATCATTGCAGACCATCCGCCAGCATCGGGGCTGACGGGCATTCCTTCACAAACCCTCAGACCTTCTCGAGCGCCATCCCAACCGCGGCCGAGCTGGAGTTCGCGTAATTCGCGCCGGCATACTGGCTCATGAAGTCGAGATAGGTGAAGGCCGGCCAGACCGGTGCCTGGCCGGGCTCGACGCAGGTCGGGACCGGCTCCATCAGGGCGGTGTAGGAGCAGTCCATGAAGAAGGGCAGCGCGTAGCGTTCCTGCCCGCTGCGGTTGGTGACGCGGTGCGGCGTCGCCAGGAACCGTTCCTGCGTCCAGCGCCGCAGCATCATCCCGCCATTGACCAGGAACGCGCCTTCCGGCGCCGGCGCGTCGATCCAGCTGCCATCGGGCAGGCGGATGGACAGGCCGGGCACCTTGTTCTGCGCCAGGATGGTCATGAAGGAGGTGTCGGAATGCGGCGCCAGGCCCCATTCATCGTCGGGCGCCGTCGGCTCCTGCTGCGGGTAATGGGTCATGCGCAGCGTGAACATCGGCTCGCGGAACGCCTCGTCGAACCAGCCCTGCGGCAGGCCGAGGGCCGCGGCGTAGAGCGGGATCAGCGTCCGGCCGAGGCGCTCCATCGCGCCGGCATACTCCAGCACCACCTCGCGGAAGCCGGGCAGGTCCGCGGGCCACTGGTTCAGGCCGCGGAAGCGCTTGCCGGCGACGACATCCGGGTGGTCCGCCGGCAGCTCGCGCTTGAAGAAGACGGCCTCGTTGAAGTTCGGCTTCTGCGGCGCGCCGAGCGCGTTCATCCGCGAGGTGGCGCCCTTCATCGGCAGGTAGCCGATGCTGTGCTCGTTGAAGCGCATGGCCATCTTGGCCTCGAGCGGCTGGTCGTGGAAGCGCCGCGCGGCCTCGAAGGCGGCATCGACCAGCGTCTCCGGCACGCCGTGGTTGCGCACGAAGTAGAAGCCGACTTCGGTGAAGGCGCGGCGCAGCTCGCCGCCGAGGCGCTCCACCGCGCCGGGCTCGCCCGCGCGCAGCGGGCCGAGGTCGAGGACGGGAATCTCCACTCCGGCCATGGCTATGTCTCCTCGCGGGGGCCAAGGGAGGAGCCTAGGACGTGCCGGGGGGCGGGGAAAGACGGTCCGGGCGCCGCGGCCGTGGGCGGGGGCGAGGGCTGCGCGGGAAGCGGGCGTGATGGCGGCAAGCCTGCCCGCCCGGCGTGCAGGGCCGGCGCCGGACGGCGAGGCCGCGCCGCCGCGCCCCTTGCGCGACCCGGGAGGCGCGGGTTCACTCGCCCCAGCCTTCATCGACCGGGGGAGCGAACCCATGCGCCTGCAACGGCTGGCCCAACGATACCTGCCGTCCATCGGCCGCCGCGCCGCCCTCGGCCTGCTGGCGGCCTGCCTGATCGGCCTGGCGATGCCGGCCAGGGCACAGCAGCCGCGCCCGTTGGTCTGGGGCGACAGCCTGCCCGCGACGCTCGACCCGCATGCGATCTTCGACGTGCCGGCGCAGTTCGTGCTGCTGAACGTCTATGACGGGCTCTACCGCTACCAGGGCAACCCGCCGCAGCTCGTCCCCTGGCTCGCCGAGAGCCACACGACCAGCTCCGACGGCCTGACCTGGGAGTTCAAGCTGCGCGACGGCGTGACCTTCCATGACGGCAGCAAGCTGACCGCCGAGGATGTGGTCTGGAGCTTCCGCCGCCTGCTGGCGATGAAGCGCGCGCCGTCGGCCGCCTTCACCCCGGTCCTGAAGCCGGAGAACGTGACGGCCGTCGATGCGCGCACCGTGCGCTTCGTGCTGTCCAGCCCCTACGCGCCCTTCCTGGCGGCGATGCCGCTGGTCGCGGTGGTGAACCCGCGCGCCATCCAGCCCCATGTGCAGGGCGAGGATTGGGGCGGCGCCTGGCTCGCCGCCAATGGCGCCGGCTCGGGGGCCTAC
>CAZMCV010000099.1:0-14915 GCA_964564645.1 uncultured Acetobacteraceae bacterium | reverse complement strand
TTCTGCCGCAGCTTGTCGGCGCTGGCGCTGGCGACGTTCAGGATCTTGCCGCGCAAGGGCAGCACCGCCTGGGTCTCGCGGTCACGCGCCTGCTTGGCGCTGCCGCCGGCGCTGTCGCCCTCCACCAGGAACAGCTCCGTGCCCTCCGCGCTCTCGCGCGCGCAATCCGCCAGCTTGCCGGGCAGGCGCAGCTTGCGGGTCGCGGATTTCCGCGGCGTGTCCTTCAGCTCGCGCCGGCGGATGCGCTCCTCGGCGCGCTCGACCGCCCAGGCGAGCAGGTTCTCGGCCGTGGTCGGGTCGCCGGCGAGCCAATGGTCGAACTGGTCGCGCAGCGTCCCCTCGACCAGCCGCGCCGCCTCGGGGCTGGTCAGGCGCTCCTTCGTCTGGCCCTGGAATTGCGGCTCGCGCACGAAGACGCTGAGCATGCCGGCCATGCCGCCGAACAGATCCTCGGCGGTCACCTGCGCGGCCGCCCGGTTGCGCTTGAGCTCGCCGAAGGCACGCAGCGCCTTGACCAGCGCCGCGCGCAGCCCGGCCTCATGCGTGCCGCCCTGCGGCGTCGGGATGGTGTTGGCGTAGGTGTGCAGGAACCCCTCGCCCTGCTCGAGCCAGGTCAGCGCCCATTCGCAGCGCCCCGCAGCTTCGGGGAAATCGGCCTGACCGGCGAAGGCGGCCGGCACGACGGCGCTCCGCCCCTCGATGGCGGAGGCGAGGAAATCGGCCAGCCCGCCCGGGAAATGCAGCACCGCCGCGGCCGGGGTCTCGCCGCCCTCGACCAGCGTCGGGTCGCAGGCCCAGCGGATCTCGACGCCGCGGTAGAGATAGGCCTTGGAGCGGCAGAGGCGGTACAGCCGCGCCGCCTGGAAGGCCAGCCTGGCGCCGAAGATCTCCGGGTCGGGCTTGAAGCGGATGGTGGTGCCGCGCCGGTTCTGGATCGGGCCGGCATTCTTCAGCCTGGTGACCGGCTTCCCCCGCTCATAGGCCTGGGTGAACAGGGTGCGGTCGCGGGCGACCTCCACCTCCAGCCGCTCGGCCAGCGCGTTGACCACGGAAGAGCCGACGCCATGCAGCCCGCCCGAGGTGGCGTAGGCCTTGCCGCCGAATTTGCCGCCCGAATGCAGGGTGGTGAGGATGACCTCGAGCGCGGAGAGCTTGGGGAATTTCGGATGCGGGTCGGTCGGGATCCCCCGGCCATTGTCGCGCACCGTCAGCCAATTGCCGGGCTCGAGCGTGACCTCGATGCGGTCGGCATGGCCCGCCACCGCCTCGTCCATGGCGTTGTCGAGGATCTCGGCGGCCAGGTGGTGCAGCGCCCCCTCATCCGTGCCGCCGATATACATGCCGGGGCGGCGACGGACGGGCTCCAGCCCCTCCAGCACCTCGATGTCCTTGGCGGAGTAGGTGCCGGCAGCCGGCTCCGCGGCCGGGCGGGGCGCCGCGCCGCGCCGTCCCCCGAACAGGTCGTTCATGCTGTGTTCCCCTGCGCCCCGGTGATGTGCGACGGCCGACCCCCTGCCGTCAACCCGGACCGGCGGGGAGATGACCGATGCCGGCCCGTGATACAACGCGGGCGGCGAGTCGCCCCGCCGCCCTCCGTCGGATCGGCCCGGGACCGGGCCGCGGGATGCTCGAGGGGCGCGCCGGCGACCGGTCCTTCCGGCCCGATCGCCGCGGCGCGTCAGAGCGTGCGACGCGAGCGACGCTGCGAGACAACGCCCTTCGGACTCATGGCAGGATATCCGCCGGCATCGGGGCCGACGGGCATTCCTTCACGAACTCTCAGCCCGACTTCGCCGGCGCCTGGTGCGCCTCCAGCATCCAGAGCTTCTTGTCGAGCCCGCGGGAGGCGCCGGTCAGCAGGTCGGCGGTGTCGGCATCCCCGGCATCATCCGTCGCGCCGATCCCCTCGCGCAGCGCCTTGGCGACCTGGGCGTAGCGATCCGCCAGCGCCGCGATGTGGTCGGGCACGGCGTGCAGGTCGGTGGGGTAGGGGGCGAGGCGGGTGCCGGCGGCCAGCGCCTGGGTGGTGCCGACCGCCGTGCCGCCGAGCTGGACGATCCGCTCGGCCATGTCGTCCGCGTTCTCCTGCAGGTCGGTGTAGAACTGCCCGAGCATCTCGTGCACGGCGATGAAGTTCGGCCCCTTCACGTTCCAGTGCGCCTGCCGCGTGGCGTTGTAGAGGTCGACCGTGTCCACGAGGCAGGCCTGCAGCACGCCGATCGAGACCTGCTTGGCGTTGCCGGGCACGTCGTTGCGGGTGGCGTGGGCCTCCGCCGGGCTGGGATTCTTCGCCATCTGATGCTCCTCTGCCGAAGCTGGTGGACCGCATCCGGGCGGATGGCGGCCACCGATCTGGGGCCACCCTTCCCGGCGCTCCTCCGCGAAGGACGCGCCGGTCGGGCGTGGGCCGATGATACAGCGCCGCGGGCCGCGGCGCTGCGGGTCCTGGCGTCATCCCCGCATGCGCACGCAGGCATGGGAGGACGGCCGCCATGCGCCGCAACGAGGGCCCGGCGCCCGGCGTTCCGGAGCGGGAGGCAAACGGTCCCGCGCGCGAGGCGGGGCGGGGCGCGCCACACCCTCAGGGCGGCACGTTGAGGAAGCGCGCGGCCTCGGGCGGCGCCTCGCCACGGTGCAGCCCGGCCGCGCGCGTCAGCGCCGCGCGGTCCTCCTCCGTCAGGCGACCCTGCTCGCGCAGGTGGTCGTCCCAGGAATCGACGGCCCAGAGCTCCACCCACCGGTCCGGATTGGCCACGTCCTCATAGAGCCGCCAGGTCACCGCGCCGCCGCGCAGGCGGACCCGCCGGACCTCGCGCATCGCCTCGAGGAAGGCGGGACGGGCGGCGGGGTCGATGCGATAGCGTACCACCTCCAGCACCCGGCCCGAATCCTCCTCGGCGAGCTGGGCCCGCAGCTCGGCCGCCGGGGGCTCGGGGCGCGGCAGGGTGGCCGGCGCCCCGGTGGAAGGCGGCCCGCCGGGCGGTGCCGCGGCCGTGGCGATGCCCTCGAGCCGCCAGCGCCGCACCAGGAAGGCCGAGGCGGCACCGCCCGCGGCGGCCAGGCCGAGCGAGGCGCCCACCCCGACCGCATCGCCGAGCCAGCCCGAGAGCGCCGAGCCCAGCGCCATCATCCCGAAGAAGCTCAGCTGGTGGATGGCGATCGCCCGCGCCCGCACCCAGGCCGGCGCCACGAGCTGCGCGGCCGCCGAGATCGTGCTGCCGGCCGTGATCCAGGCGGCCCCGATCGCCATCAGCGCGACGACCGAGGGCCCCCAGTGGTGGGACAGGGCCAGCACGGCCATCCCGACGGCCGAGAGCAGCGAGGCACCGAGCACCAGCGCGTCGCGGTCGAGCCGGGCGCGGATCGATGGCAGCGCGAAGCCGGCCGCGACCGCCCCGGTGCCGATCGCCCCCAGCATCAGCCCGAAGGCCTCCGGCCCCAGGCCGAGCTGGTCCCGCACCACCAGCGGCATGAGGCTGAACACCGGGGAGGCGAAGAAGAAGAAGGCGCAGGCGCGCACGATCGCCGCCTGCATCGCCGGCGAGGCGGCGACGAAGCGCAGGCCGGAGCGCATGGCGGGCACCAGGTGCTCGCGCGGCGCGCGGGAATAGCCCCGCGCCGCCTCCGGCCGCCAGGCGACCAAGGCGAGCATCAGGACGAGGAAGGTGGCGGCGTTCAGCCCGAAGGCCGTCGCCGCGCCGGCGGCGGCCAGCACGAAGCCGCCGATCGCCGGCCCGAACGCGCGCGCGATGTTGAAGCCGATGCCGTTCAGCGCGATCGCGCCCACCAGGTCGTCGCGCGGGACCAGCTCGGGCGTCGTCGCCGAGAAGGCCGGCCAGGTCATCGCCGAGCCCATGCCGATGAGGAAGGTGAAGAGCAGCAGCCCCCAGGGCCCGAGCAGCCCGAAGGCGGTCAGCACCGTCAGCACCAGCCCCGCGCCCAGCACCCAGGCCTGCGCCCCGATCAGGAAGAGGCGGCGATCCAGGATGTCCGCCAGCGCCCCCGAGGGCAGGGCGAGCAGGAACACCGGCAGGATGGAGGCGACCTGCACCAGGCTGACCATCAGCGGCCGCGGGTCGAGCCCGGTCATCAGCCAGCCCGCCGCCGCGCCCTGGATCCAGAGGCCGATATTGCTCGCCAGCGTCGCCAGCCAGAGCGTGCGGAAGGTCCCGTGCCGGAGCGGGAAGAAGGCGCGGGGCAGGGGCGGGCGCAGGCGACGGGGGAGGAGCGGCATGGCCGCACCATGCCGCGCCGCAGCACGTCGCGGGAAGCGCCGTCCTGGCATGGCTGCCGCTTCGCGCGGAAAATCGCCCGCCCGGCCGGCCGGCGCATCCCCTGGACGCCGGCCGCGGCCGCGCCCAGATCGACCGGGGACGGGAGGAGGGTCGCGCCAGTGGGGAGCATGGGCGGGCAGCCGGGCGGCGGCGAAGGCTTCGCGAGCTTCGAGGCCTTCTGGCCCTACTATCTCGGCGAGCATGCGCGGCCCGCCACGCGGGCCATCCATGTCGCCGGCACCTGGATGGCGGCGGCGCTGCTGCTCCTCGCCCTTGTGGCCGGGCCGCTCTGGCTCCTGCTGCTCGTCCCCGTCATCGGCTATGGCTTCGCCTGGGGGGCGCATCTGGCGGTCGAGCGGAACCGCCCGGCGACCTTCACCTATCCGTTCTGGTCGCTGCGCGGCGATCTGCGCATGGCCTGGCTGGCCGCCTCCGGGCGGCTCGGCGCGGAGGTAAGGCGGCACGGCGTCGGCTGAGAGTTCGTGAAGGAATGCCCGTCAGCCCCGATGCCGACGGACATCCTCGAACGAGTCCCAAGCACGCCGCCATCGCGTAGCCGGACGAACCAGCGATAGACGGTGCGCCAGGGCGGAAGATTGTCGGGCGCAGGCGCCATGCGCAGCCTGACCGCGGCACGTAGAAGAGGGCGTTGGCGATCTCGCGCATCGGCCAGGCTCGGCGCCGCCCGCGAAGGGCTGCGCCCGGCAGCAGCGGTGGCAGAACTCGCCACCCCGCGTCGGTCAGATCACTCGCATGACGCAGCGCCGCGCGGCTATGCCGTCGCCGGGTGGTCGGGGTCCACATCGCATCGCTCGTCCCAGGTGTCGCAACCCGGTCGAATCACGATGCAGCCCGGCCATCCACCCCCAAACGCAGGCTCAAGTCGAAAGCGTTTCGAGACAGCCTCTCGGCGCTTGCCATTCCCCTGCCGTCGATCGCTGCATGCTTCAGATCTCCCGAATGGAGGGACCGTTCTGGTTATCTGGACTCTGGTCTTGCGGCAGTGCGGAACCGGTCCAGGAGTTCAACCACGCCGGCTCGGATCTCGCTCCATCGGTAGAGGTGATCGCGCTGCAAGGCTATGCTGATGTGGTAGTCGCCGTATGCGAACAGTCAGGTGCAGGGGATTATGCCCGATGCCTTGAGCGCTGGCCCCATGTTTGGTGACGACTTGGAAAGGCAAAACATCGCCTCGCCGATCGCGGATGTTCCGGTGCCGGCGGCTGAGGTTTCCGGGTAGAGGATGTCGTATCGGCTCGTGTAGGCCGATCCCGGGAGGATGGCCGCCCGGAGGTAGCGCAGGCCTGCTGGCACGGGCGGCCCCGAAGGCTCGTCCAGCCGTGACGCCTCCTCTGCCGGTGAGTGCAGTATTCCACTCCGCTGGATGCCGATCATCCTCCGGATGTCATCCCCGGGGAAGCGAGGGTCGTATCCAACGGAAACGTCCAACCCTCGTTCGAGGAGATTCCGCTCGGGCAGCGGGTGGAAGGGACCAAGATCATCGGCCCTCAGGCGAATCACGAAGCCACTGCTGCCCAGTCCGACGCGGAAGTATTCGCGTGGTACGCGGAACACTGCGCTACCGAGTGGATGGTCGATGTAGTTGGGGCGTGGATTCTGCCCGGCCCGGTTCATGGGCATCTCCTCGGGAGGTCCATTCGGCACCGCGGGCGCGGCCGCCTGCGCCAGAAAACACAGGAAGACGCAGAACAGCATCACCCGTCCTTCGGGCGGTACGGGCCAGGCTCGCACGCCCTGTCGGCGTCCTGGGCGCAGTGAATTCGGGGACGCTCCGTGCCGGCTCATGACCGCCTTCCTTGCGCCATGCCGACCTGGTGCCCCCACAAGGCAGCGTCGCGCTCTGCCAGGCGGACCAGATCCTCGTCTGTCCAATCCTCCACGTTCCGCGCCTTGTCCGCTACCACGATCCGGTCCGCGTCCGGCATCGCTGCCTTCTCGCGCCTGTGGTCCGGCGTCCTCGCCACCACGCCGAGAGCCAGGATTCCGCGTTTCCCCCGGCGGCGCATGCGTCGGACCAAGCGCCTGGTCAGGCCTGGCCAAGTGCCGTGGCGGCGGCGCCGGCGATAAGGCTGCCGAGGACGGCGGGCGTGCAGAAGGCGGCGCCGATCGGCGCGCCGCCGGCACCTGGGACCGCGTGAAAGGCGGGACCCACCGCCGGTCCTGCTTGGCCGGCGCCGCCTCTCATGGAGCCGGTCCTATGACAAATGAATCGAGAAGCGCGAGCACCCCGGCCCGCACCGCATGCCAGCGTGTCAGGTGCCGGCGGTCGAGAGACATCGTCAGCTCAAGGCCGCGGTGCGCAAGGTACCAGTGACAGGGCCTCGCATCCGGCGGATAAGTACCGTCCCGGACGTTCCGAGACTCCGGCGACTTGCAGAAGATTCCCTCGCGGATGTCGTAGGGGCCAGTCCCCTCCATCGCATCGGCGGGCACGAAGAGGTCGGTCCGTTCGCCGCTCCCCGGCCCGATCGCGGGCAGCGCCCTGAAGAAGCGCAGGCCTTCCGGCACCAGCCCGAAGCCAAGGTCGTCAACGGTGGCGGCCTCTACGGCGGGCAGATGTTGTGCCGTCACGTGGATGCGGACATTGACGCGCCTTCTTATGGCTGTCTCCGCGTCGAACGCTGATGTAAAGACCGTCAGGTCAATCCCCTCAGCCCCCATCGCGCGCGCAGGTCGGGGCTTGAAAGGACCGAAGTCCGATGCTCGGATCCAAAGCGCGAAGCCGCCTGTCCCAAGACCAACTTTGAGATAGGCGCGAGGAAGGCGGAACATCAGCAGGCCGAGTGAGCGAGTGACAGTGTCATCCATCGCTCCAGTCGTCTCCTCTGAGCGCAATGACCCTGTCCGCCCGTCCGACTGGACAGCATGGCTTTCGTTGGCAACGACAGCGAGCCAGCACGTGACCAACGACAGGGCCAACTTCTGCTTCCAGGGACTTGGGCCCGGTCCGTTAGCCGGCGTTCCACTGAACCGATGACACGCTCTCGCTGAGGAATCGGTCGGTCCGCTGATCACCGAAAAGGGAGGCTGCCTCCCATCTCTCAACCGACAAGATCCCCCGGACACCCCGTTAGCCCGTCGCGCCTGCATGGGCTGCGTGAGAGTCACTCTGCTGGCTCCGAGATTCCGATCTGGTGCCCCCACAACGCCGCGTACCTTCCATTCATCTCCAATAGTTCCTCGTGCGTCCCGTCCTCCACGATCCGCCCGCGCTCCACCACCACGATCCGGTCCGCGTCCCGCACCGCCGCCAGCCGGTGCGCGATCACCACCACCGTCCGCTCCCGCGCGATCGCCCGCATGTTCTCCCGCACCGCCCGCTCACTCTCATAGTCCAGCGCGCTCGTCGCCTCGTCCAGGATGAGGATCCGCGGCTCCCCCAGCAGCGCCCGCGCGATGGCGATCCGCTGACGCTGCCCACCCGACAGCGTCGCGCCGCGCTCGCCCACCTCCGTGTCGTAGCCGTGCGGCAGCTCCAGAACGAAATCGTGCGCCCCGGCCAGCCGTGCCGCCCGCACCACCGCCTCCATCGGCGCCCCGGGCACCGCCAAGGCGATGTTGTCCCGCACGCTGCGGTTCAGCAGCACACCGTCCTGCGGCACCACCCCCACCTGCCGCCGCAGCCAGGCCGGGTCCACCAGCGCCAGGTCCACCCCGTCCACCAGCACCCGCCCCGCCTCCGGCACGTAGAGGCGCTGGATCAGCTTCGCCAGCGTGCTCTTGCCGGAGCCCGAGGCGCCCACGACGCCGATCACCTGCCCCGCCGGGATGTCCAGGTCCACCCCGTCCAGCACCCGGGCCCCGTCCAGGCGGTAGCGGAAGCCCACACGCTCCAGCCGGATGTGGCCGCGGACGGCGGACGGCGGGCGGCGTGGCGCGCCCGGCGCCGCACTGCGGCTCCGGCGCGGCGTTCAGGATGTCGCCCAGTCGCCCGACCGAGACCCGGAACTGCTGGAAGTCCTGCCACAGCCGTGCCAGCCGCAGCACCGGCGCGGCGACGCGCCCGGCCAACATGTTGAAGGCGACGAGCTCGCCCACCGTCATGCCGCCCTCCATCACCCCCCGCGCGCCGAACCACAGCACCGCGGCCATGCCAAGCCGGTTCACCAGCTGCACCGCCTGTGAGGGTCCCGACGGGAAGGTCGGCCGGGCCGCGCCCCGCGCGGGGCATCGTTTGGCGTTGCAAACGGCGTCCGCGCCATGCCACGCTGCGCCGCAGCAAGGGGCGCGGGCGATGGCGTGGAGCGCCGGGACCGCACGCCGCGCCGGCCCCGCCCTGGGACGCCCGAAACCGGCCTGACGCAACCGTGGCGCTGCCCCGGCGGGGCGGCGTCGCGCCGGACGGAGGTCTCCCGATGCTCGATCAGCCCCTGGTCAACCTGTTCTCCCATGTGAAGCCTGGCGACACGCCCTGGCGCACCGACGGCCTGCGCGACTTCTTCCTCTACCGCGATCTCGGCGTGGCCGCCGCGACCGGCGGGCGGGTGATCGCGCAGCTGGTGAAGGCCAACCCGGACTGCCCGCCCGAGCACGGCACCGGCTGGCACCGGCATGTCAACGAGTTCCACATCGTGCTGATGACCAAGGGCTGGGCGCGCTTCATGTATGAGGGGATCGACACGCTCGTCGCCGCGGGCGACTGCGTCCACCAGCGCCCGGGCATCGTCCACTACCTCTACGACTACTCGCCCGACATGGAGTACCTGGAGGTGGTCGGGCCGGCCGATTTCGGCACGGTCGAGGTCGAGGGACCCTGCGCGGTGCCGGCGCCGACCCCCTGGACCCGGACCGAGTAGGCCGCCGCGCGCGACCGCGGCCCGGTCCGGGTCCAGGGGGTCGGCGGAGGCCGAGGGCGGCGCCGCGGGACGAGCCCCGCCCGCGCCGCGGGCGGGGCGATCAGAACTCGGCGTCGACCTCCAGCTCCTCGATCATCGTCTCCGGCTCCCTGAGCGCCGCCTCGACCCACTCGGCCACCGGCGCCCAGGCCATGATGCGGTCGCAATAGGCCGCGAGCGCCGCGTCCTCGACCCTGACGTCGTAGGTGCGGAAGCGGGTGACGACGGGGGCGTACATCGCGTCGGCGACGCTCGGGCGCTCGCCGAACAGCCAGGGGCCGCCCCAGCCGGCGAAGCAGTCGGACCAGATGCGCAGGATGAACGCGATGTCGGCGCGCGGCCCGGACCAGAGCGCGAAATTCGGGCGATGCGCGCGGATGTTCATCGGCAGCGAGGAGCGCAGCGCCTCGAAGCCCGAATGCATCTCCCCGCTGATCGAGCGGCAGCGCGCCCGCGCCGCGCGGTCCCCGGGATACATGCCGGAAGCGGGCAGCAGCTCATGCAGGTATTCGGCGATCGCCAGCGTGTCCCAGACCTCGATCCCGTCATGCACCAGGCAGGGCATGCGGATGGTCGAGCTCTGCAGCAGCAGCTCCGCCTTCGCGCCGGGATCGTCCGGGGAGATCTGCGCCTCCACGAAGTCGATGCCCGAGAGCCGCGCCAGCAGGAAGCCGCGCAGCGACCAGGAGGAGTAGTTCTTGCTGGTGATGCGGAGGATCGCCTGCGGCGTTCCGGAGGGGGGTGGAGCGGATCTGGCCATCGCGTGCATTCCTCGCGGCGGTTTCCCGACCGGAAGAAATCAAGCAAGCTGCGTGCCGGGGGAACGCGGCGCAGGGCAGGGCGGCTTGCGAAGGAAACCCGCGTCATGATCTACCATCTGTTCCAGGCACAGCAGGATCTGCTGTCCCCGATGCGCGCCGGCGCGCTGGCGGTGGCGCGGCTGATGGGCGCGATGCCGCCGCCGCCGGCCTTCCCCGCCGCACGCCGCGTCCGCGCCGCCGCCGAGGTCATGGCCCTGACGCGGGTGACCCATCGCCGACCGGCCTTCGGCCTCGATCCCGTCCGAATCGGCAACCGGCTGGCGGCGATCGAGGAGGAGCCCGTGCTGACGACGCCCTTCGGGACGCTGCTGCGCCTGCGCAAGGAGGGGGTGGAGGCGCCGCAGCCGCGGATCCTGGTGGTCGCCCCGATGTCGGGGCATTTCGCCACCCTGCTGCGCGGCACGGTGCAGGTGCTGCTGGCCGAGACCGATGTCTACATCACGGATTGGCACAATGCCCGCGACGCGCCGGTCGAGGCCGGGCGCTTCGGCTTCGACGAGTTCGTCCGGCATGTCATCCGCTTCCTCGAGACCATGGGGCGCGGCGCGCATGTGCTCGCGGTCTGCCAGCCCGTGGTGGCGGTGCTGGCGGCCGCGTCCCTGATGGCGGAGGACCACAACCCGGCGCAGCCGCGCAGCCTGGCGCTGCTCGCCGGCCCGATCGACACCAGGATCAGCCCGACGAAGGTGAACCGCCTGGCGCAGCTTCACGGCATCGACTGGTTCGAGCGCAACCTCATCGCCACCGTCCCCTGGCGGCACCGCGGCGGCGGCCGGCGGGTCTATCCCGGCGCGGTGCAGCTCGCCGCCTTCATGTCGATGAACCTCGAGCGCCACATGAAGGCGATCGGCACCCATTACCGCAACCTAGTCGAGGGCGACCGCGCGGCGGCGGAGGCGCATCGGCGCTTCTACGACGAGTATTTCGCGGTGATGGACCTGCCCGCCGAGTTCTACCTCGAGACCGTGCGCATGGTGTTCCAGGAGCACCACCTGCCGCGCGGCGCGCTGATGGTCGGGGGGCGGCGGGTGCGGCCCGAGGCCATCCGGCGCACCGCGCTGCTGACCGTCGAGGGCGAGAAGGACGACATCTGCGGCATCGGCCAGACCATGGCCGCGCTCGACCTCTGCCGGAACGTCCGCCCGAGCTACAAGCGCCACCACCTGCAGACCGGAGTCGGCCATTACGGCGTGTTCAGCGGGCGGCGCTGGGCGCAGGGCATCTATCCGCGCGTGCGCGCGATGATCCAGGCGCATGACGGGGCGTGATGCGGGCCGGCGGGCGCGGCGTGTCCGGCCGGAGGCTGGGCGCGCGCACGAAAGCCTGCTTTGGCTTCGCACGGCTTCGGCGCGCCTGGGGGGCGATTCGACATGATGGAGCGGCTGTTCGGACTGGAGGCGCGCGGCACCAGCGCGCGGCGCGAGGTGGTGGCGGGCGCCACGACCTTCCTCACCATGGCCTACATCATCGTGGTCAATCCCTCGATCATGGCCGCGGCCGGGATCGACCAGGGCGCGGCCTTCGTCGCCACCTGCCTCGCGGCCGCGATCGGCTCGGCGCTGATGGGGCTGTGGGCGAACCTGCCGATCGCGCTCGCGCCGGGGATGGGGCTGAACGCCTACTTCGCCTTCGCGGTGGTGCAGGGCATGGGGGTCCCGTGGCAGACCGCGCTCGGCGCGGTGTTCCTGGGCGGCGTGCTGTTCCTGGCGATCTCGCTCGCGCGGGTGCGCGAGTGGCTGGTCGGCGGCATCCCGCTCTCGCTCAAGCTGGCGATCGCCGCCGGCATCGGCTTTTTCCTCGGCCTGATCGGGCTGAAGGCGATGGGCCTCGTTGTCGCGCACCCGGCGACGCTGGTCGGCATGGGCAAGGTCACCGACCCGGCGCTGCTGCTCGGCGGCGCGGGCTTCCTGCTGATCGCGGGGCTTTCCGCGCGCGGCGTGCCGGGGGCGGTCATCATCGGCGTGCTGGCGACGGCGGCGGCCGGCATCCCGCTGGGGCTCACGAAGTTCGGCGGCATCGTCGACCTCCCGCCCTCGATCGCGCCCACCTTCCTCCAGCTCGACATCGCGGGCGCGCTCGGCCTCGGCATCGCCGGGATCGTCTTCACCTTCTTCCTGGTCGACCTGCTGGACAACACCGGCACGCTGATCGCCACGACCCACCGCGCCGGGCTGATGCGCGAGGATGGCACGGTGCCGGGCCTCGGCCGCGCGCTGCAGGCGGACAGCGGCGGGGCGATCCTCGGCGCCGCCCTCGGCACCTCGACGACGGTCAGCTACATCGAGAGCGCGGCGGGCATCCAGGCCGGCGGGCGCACCGGGCTGACGGCGGTGGTGGTGGCGGGGCTGTTCCTGCTGGCACTGTTCCTGGCCCCGCTGGCGACCGCCGTGCCGGCCTTCGCCACGGCGCCGGCGCTGCTCTACGTCGCCTGCATGATGGCGCAGGCGCTGCGCGGCCTCGACTGGGACGAGGCGACCGACTACGTGCCGGCCGTCATCACCGCGCTCGCGATGCCCTTCACCTTCTCGATCGCCACCGGCATCGGCCTCGGCTTCATCACCTACGCGGCGCTGAAGCTGATCGCGGGGCGGGCGCGGGAGGTCAGCGGGGCGGTCTGGCTGATCGCGGCGCTCTGCGTGGCGAAATTCGCCCTCGGCTGAGCGGCCTTGCCCGCCGGCGGCGCGGATGGGTAGGAAACGGGACCAAGAACCTGCCGAGGGAGGCAAGCCCGCCATGATCGCCCGCAGATCCCTGCTGCTGTCCGCCGCCAGCGCCGCCGCCATCCTGCCAGGGGTCGGGCGGGCGCAGGCATGGACGCCCGACCGCCCCATCCGCCTGGTGATCCCCTTCGCCGCGGGGACGGGGACGGACATCGTCGGGCGCATGATGGCCGCGCAGCTCTCCCGCGGCCTCGGTGGCGTGCAGGTGGTGCCCGACAACCGCGCGGGCGCCGGCGGGACCATCGCCGCGGCGCATGTCGCGCAGCAGCCCCCCGACGGGACCGTGCTGCTGCTCGGCACCATCGGCACCCACACCGTCAATCCGCATTTGATGAAGGGCCTGCCCTACGACCCGCAGCGCGACTTCACGCCGATCCTGCCGCACAGCCGCACGCGCATCGTGCTGACGGTGCGCCCGCAGCTCGGCGTCAAGACGGCGCAGGAGCTGGTGGCGCTTGCGAAGACGCGGCCGGTGACCGTCGCCTCCTCCGGCACCGGCACCACGGGGCACATCGCGCAGGCGCTGCTCAACATCTCGGGCGGGATCGAGACGGTGCACGTGCCCTACCGCGACGGCGCGCGGGCGGTGAGCGATCTGCTGAGCGGCCAGGTGGACGCGATGTTCTACCACACCCAGGTGGTGCGCCCGCATATCGAGGCGGGCAGCATCATCGGCCTCGGCATCACCGGCGAGGGGCGGAGCGAGGCGCTGCCCCAGGTGCCGCCCATGGCGGAGGCCGGGCTGCCGAAGATCGACGTGACGGGCTGGTGGGCCGTCTACGGGCCCGCGGCGCTGCCGGCGCCGGCCGTCGCGCGGCTGAACGCGGTGCTGAATGCCGGGCTGCGGGAGCCCGAGGCAATCACCTTCTTCCAGCGCAACGACCTCGAGGGCATCGGCGGGACGCCCGAGCAGCTCCGCGCCTTCCAGGCGCGCGAGTATGAGCGCTGGGGCGAGGTGGTGCGGCTGACCAACATGTCGGCGGCGGGGTAGGCGCGGAGGCAGCAGGCGCCCCGCGCCGGAAACCGGCCGCACCCCTGCGTGTTCCCTGGTGATCGGGCTCAGACCCGCCGCGTGAAGGCCGGCGGCGGGGCGGGGCCATCACCGGGGAGACGCCATGACCTCGATGCCGAGCCACCGCGCCTGCCAGCCCGGCCGCGGCTGAGGGCGGGCGCGCATGCTGGAGAACCTCGCCCTCGGCTTCGAGGTCGCGCTCAGCCTGAAGAACCTGAGCTTCGCCTTCCTCGGTGCCCTGATCGGCACGATGATCGGCGTGCTGCCGGGGCTCGGGCCGACCGCCACGATCTCGCTGCTGCTGCCGATCACCTTCGGCGTGGAGCCGACCACCGCCATCATCATGCTGGCCGGCATCTACTACGGCTCGCAGTATGGCGGCTCGACCACGGCCATCCTGCTGAACCTGCCGGGTGAGGTCTCCGCCGTCGTCACGGCGATCGAGGGCCACAAGATGGCCCAGCAGGGGCGCGCGGGCGCGGCGCTCGCCACCGCCGCCCTCGGCTCCTTCTTCGCCGGCACGGTGGCGACGGTCGTCGTCGCGGCGTCGGGGCCCCTGCTGACGCAATTCGCGCTCTCCTTCGGGCCGGCGGACTATTTCGCGCTGATGGCGCTCGGCCTCGTCGTCGCCTGCGTGCTCGCCCAGGGCAGCGTGGTGAAGGCGGTGGGCATGGTGGTGCTCGGCGTGGCGCTCGGGCTGGTGGGCACGGATGTGCAGACCGGGCAGCAGCGCTTCACCTTCGGCATCCCCGAGCTCTCGGACGGCATCAATTTCGTCGCCCTCGCCATGGGGCTCTTCGGCGTCGCCGAGATCGTGCTGAACCTCGAGAAGCCGGAGATGCGGCAGGGCCGGATCGCCAAGCGCGGCCCGCTCTGGCTCAGCCGCGAGGAATGGCGCTACGCCATCCCGGCGGCGCTCCGCGGCACCGCGCTCGGCACCGCGCTCGGCGTCCTGCCGGGGGGCGGCGCCGCGCTCTCCTCCTTCGGCTCCTACATGCTGGAGCGGCGGCTGACCCGGCGGCCGGAGCGCTTCGGCAAGGGCGCGATCGAGGGGCTCGCCGGGCCGGAGAGCGCCAACAATGCCGGCGCGCAGACCGCCTTCATCCCGCTGCTGACGCTCGGCATCCCTTCCAACTCGGTGATGGCGCTGATGGTGGGCGCGCTGATCATCCAGGGGATCCAGCCCGGGCCGCGCATGGTGGAGGCGCAGCCGGAGCTGTTCTGGGGCCTGA
>CAZMCV010000098.1:0-15033 GCA_964564645.1 uncultured Acetobacteraceae bacterium | reverse complement strand
TGATGTCGCGGGTCGTCTCGCCCTACGACATCCCGAGCATCGGCGGCAACCCGCTTGAGAAGGTGCTGCAGGAAAGCGTCGATTTCGCCGCGCTGGCCGCCGGCCCGATCAAGGTCTTCGTCACCGCGACCAATGTGCGCACCGGCCGCGCGCGCATCTTCCGCAACCACGACATCACGCCGCAGGCGCTGCTTGCCTCGGCCTGCCTGCCGCAGATGTTCCAGGCGGTCGAGATCGACGGCGAGCCCTACTGGGATGGCGGCTTCGCCGGCAACCCGACCCTGCTGCCCCTGGTCCATGAGCTGACCTCGGACGACACCATCCTGATCCCGATCAACCCGATCGAGCGGCCCGGCACGCCGCGCGCCGCGCGCGACATCCTCGACCGGGTGAACGAGATCTCCTTCAACTCCGTGGCCCTCAAGGAGCTGAAGATGCTGGCGCTGCTGCGCCGCGTCGCCGACCCCGGCAACACCGAGGGCGCGTCCTGGGCGCGCATGCGCATGCACATCGTGCGCAACGACATCATGGTCGAGCTCGGCGCCTCCTCGAAGCTGAACGCGGAATGGGACTTCCTGACCATGCTGCGCGACGAGGGGAGGAAGGCCGCCGACGCCTTCCTGGCGAAGCACGGCGAGGATATCGGCAGGCGCTCCTCGCTCGACTTCGACGCCATGCTGGAAGGGATCTGAGCGATGGGCCTGCTCGGCATCCTGGCCGGCCTCGCCCTCCTCGTGGCGCTGGCCTATCGCGGCTGGTCGGTGCTGCTGCTGGCGCCGCTGGCGGCGCTGGTCGCGGCCGCCTTCGCCGGCGAGCCGCTGCTGGCGCACTGGACCCAGACCTTCATGGGGAATGCGGCGACCTTCGTCGCATCCTTCTTCCCGTTGTTCCTGCTGGGCGCGCTGTTCGGCAAGCTGATGGAGGACAGCGGCTCGGTCAACGCCATCGCGGACTGGATGACGGCGAAGCTGGGCGCCGGGCGCGCGGTGCTGGCGGTGGTGCTGGCGGGCGCGGCCGTCACCTATGGCGGTGTCAGCCTCTTCGTCGCCTACTTCGTGCTGGCGCCGATGGCGACCGGGCTGTTCCGCACGGCCGGCATCCCGCGCCGGCTGATGCCGGCCGCGATCATGCTGGGCAGCTCGACCTTCACCATGTCGGCGCTGCCGGGCACGCCGGCGATCCCCAACACCATCCCGATGCCCTTCTTCGGCACGACGCCCTTCGCCGCACCTGGCCTCGGCATCGTCGCCTCCGCGGTGATGCTGGCGATCGGGCTGTGGTGGCTGCGCCGGGAGGAGGCCGCCGCGCGCACCCGCGGCGAGGGCTTCGGGGCCGATGCCCGGCCCGACGCGGCCGAGGCGGCGGTGGAGGATCCGGTGGTGCGCGAGCGCGCCGTCGTCGCGCGCGAGTTCGACCCGGCCGAGCTGCAACGCAGCGAGGAGGCGCCCGGCGCGCCGGGGATCGTGCCCGCCGCCCTGCCGCTGGTGGTGGTGGTCGCGGTGAACCTGCTGATGTCCTTCGCCGTGCTGCCGAACATGGACGCCTCCTTCCTGGCGAGGCCGGAGTTCGGCGGGACCACGCTCTCGGCCGTCGCCGGCGTCTGGGCGGTGGCGACCGCGCTGGCGGCGGGCATCCTCACCCTCCTGGCGGTCAGCGGGCGGCGCATCCCCTCGCTGCGGCTGAGCATGGATGCGGGCGCCAACGCCTCCGTCCTGCCGGTGCTCGGCGTCGCCAGCCTGGTCGGCTTCGGCGCGGTCGTCGCCGCCATGCCGGCCTTCGCCCTGGTGCGCGACTGGGTGCTCGGCATCGGCGGCGGGCCGCTGGTGTCGCTCGCGGTCGCGACGAACGTGCTGGCGGCGCTGACCGGCTCGGCCTCGGGCGGGCTGACCATCGCGCTCGACGCGCTCGGGCCGACCTACATGGCGATCGCGGCGGAACGCGGGATCGACCCCGGGCTGATGCACCGGATCGCGGTGATCGGCGCGGGCACGCTCGACATCCTGCCGCACAACGGCGCGGTGATCACGCTGCTGGCGGTCTGCGGCTGCACCCACAAGGAGAGCTACAAGGACATCGCGATCGTGGCGATCGGCGGGTCGCTGGCGGCGCTGGTGGTGGTGATCGTGCTGGGCAGCCTGGTGGGAAGCTTCTGAATGGGGGTTCGTGCGGGTGGCGGGGGGGAAGAAGGCGCTTCTTCCCCCCCGCAGCCCCCCCATCATCGCTTTCTGGCACCTGTCCTTCGGGGGTCCGGGAGATGGCGGGAAACAAACGCGTCGCCTTCAGCCATCGGCGGGTGGCTTTCCCGACAGCAGCGCCGCGACCCAGCGCGCGCCCTCGAACTGATCGCAGAGCGCGAGCGCGGCGATCATGGCGGGGACGCCGATGAAGGCGCCGGGCATGCCCCACAGGAACGCGCCGACGAATACCGCGACCAGCACCATGAAGGGCGAGAGCGCCAGCCGCGCGCCGGTCAGCCGCGGCTCGATATAGCTGCCGATGGTGTTCTGGATCACCTGCAGCGCCAGGAACACCGTCAGCGCCACCTGCCATTCGCCGAATTGCAGGATGGCGAACAGCGTGGGGAACAGGGTGGCGACCAGGGGCCCGATGAAGGGCAGGTAGTTGAGGACGAAGGCGATCACGCCCCATTCCTCGGCCAGCTCCAGCCCCATGGCCTCGGCGAACAGCCAGACCAGCACCCCGGTCAGCAGGCTCATCAGGGTGCGCACCATCATGTAGCTGCGCAGCTTGGACGACGTGGCCGTCAGCCCCGCCAGCACGCCCATCGCGGCCGGCCGCGCGCGCCCGATGCGCCGCAGCTGCGCGGCCGCCGCCTCGGTCTCCAGCAGCCCGAGCAGCACGAAGACCAGCGTCAGCGCCAGGAAGGTCGCGATGCCCTGGAGCTGGGCGAGCACCGACTGCGCGAGGCCCACCAGCCAGCGCGTGTCGAAGGCGTCGCCGAGCAGCGGGTCGATCTCGATCCCCTGCGTCGCCAGCCAGGCGAGCTTCTGCGCGTAGAGCGCCTGCAGCATGGCGGCATTGCCGAGCACCCATTGCGCGACCCGCCCGAAGGCCCAGGCCAGCGCGAAGCCGAGCACGACGATCGCCAGCAGCGTCACCACCATCGTCGCCAGCAGCGCGAGACCCGCGGGCACCCCCCAGCCCTGCAGCCTCGCCTGCACCGGCCAGACCAGCGCGATGGCGAAGAGCGCGAAGGCGATCGGCGCCGCGATGGACTGCGCGAGCGAGAGCGCGGCCGCCAGCAGCACCGCCGCACAAAGCCACGCCGCGATGCCGTTGCCGCGCGGCCGGCCCGTCTCCGTCGCCATCCCCGAATCCCCCACCTGCGCGCCCGAGGCTTGGCCGGGGATCGTTCCGACGCAAGCGGCAAACCCGCCTGATGGGCCCGCGCCGCCATGTCTGGGACGGGAAGCGCAGTGGCGGGACCACAATCGGGTCCCGCCGCTGCCGCTGCCGGACTATGCTGCCCCCGCGCAAGGCCCGCCGCGCCCGGCTGCCCGCGTGCCGATCGACCGCTCCCCGGATCGGCCATGCGTCGACAGGGGGGCGGGTTCCCGGATGATGCCGCCTCGTTCATCGGACATGCCCATGCCCGCCATCCTGCCCCATGGTCCCCGCCGCGCGCCGGCGCTCCTGCTCGGCGCGCTGCTCGCGCTCGCCGCCTGCGGCGAGAACGCGCCCCCGGCCGCGCCCGAGATCCGGCCCGTCCGCGTCGTCACGGTCGAGCCCCGCCAGGGCGGCGACGTGGTCAGCCTGACCGGCACGGTCGAGGCGGAGACGCTGGCCAGCCTCGCCTTCCGCATCGATGGCCGCATGATCGAGCGGCGGGTGAACCCCGGGGACCGCGTCGCCGTGGACCAAATCATCGCCCGCCTCGACCCGACCAACGAGGAGAACAATGTCCGCGCCGCCCGCGCCGACCTGACCGCGGCACGCGCGCTGCTGGCCGAGGCGCGCAACAACTACCAGCGCCAGCGGGAGCTGCTGCGGACCGGCTTTACCACCCGCGTCCGCTACGACGAGGCGCTGCGCACGCAGCAATCGGCGGAGGCCGCGGTGGACGCGGCGCAGGCCCGCCTGGGCCTCGCGGAGACGCGGCTGGGCTATACCGAGCTGCGGGCGGATGCCGCCGGCACGGTCACCGCGCGCGGCGCCGAGCCCGGGGAGGTGGTGCAGCCCGGCCGCATGATCGTGCAGGTGGCCCGCGAGGATGGGCGCGACGCCGTCTTCGACGTGCCCGCCAACCTGAAGGACCGCGCGCCGGAGGCCCCGGCGATCGAGGTGGCGCTGACCATGGACCCGCGCGTGCGCGCCGAGGGACGGGTGCGGGAGGTCTCGCCCCAGGCCGACCCGGTGACCGGCACCTTCCGCGTCCGCGTCGGGCTGATCGACCCGCCGCAGGGGCTCCGCCTCGGCTCGACCGTGACCGGGCGGATGGAGATCGGCGGCGGCGCGGCCTATGAGATCCCGGCCTCGGCCCTGACCCGGAGCGAGGGTCGGCCGGCGGTCTGGGTGGTGGACCCGCGCGCCGAGACCGTGGCACTCCGCCCCGTCGAGGTGGCGCGCTTCGATCCGGCCCGCGTGCTGGTCGCCCAGGGGCTGGAGCGGGGCGACATCGTGGTGACTGCCGGCGTCCAGGCGCTGCGGCCCGGCCAGAAGGTGCGGCTGCTTGGCCAGCTTGCGGCGGCCGCGCGATGATCGGGCCCAACCTCTCCGAATGGGCGATCAACCGCCGCTCGCTCGTCCTCTACTTCATGATCGTCGCGGTCATCGCCGGGGCGCTGGTGTTCTACCGCCTCGGCCGCAACGAGGACCCGGCCTTCACCTTCCGCACCATGATCGTCGCCGCCGGCTGGCCGGGTGCCA
This sequence comes from uncultured Acetobacteraceae bacterium, assembly GCA_964564645.1. Lineage (GTDB taxonomy): Bacteria > Pseudomonadota > Alphaproteobacteria > Acetobacterales > Acetobacteraceae > CAZMCV01. The sequence goes on along the minus strand of CAZMCV010000098.1, from coordinate 10,146 downwards.
CCGTCGAGGAGACCCTGCTGCAGGTCACCGAGCGGCTGGAGCGCACGCTGCAGGAGACGCCGGGCCTCGACACGCTGCGCAGTTACACGGTCGCCGGCCAGACCACGATCTTCGTCGACCTGAAGGATTCGACGCCGCCCGCCGAGGTCCCGGACAAGTGGTACCAGGTGAGGAAGCGCATCGGCGACATGCGCCACACCCTGCCCCAGGGCGTGGTCGGCCCCTTCCTCAACGATGATTTCGGCGACACCTTCGGCATCATCTACGGCTTCACCGCCGACGGCTTCTCGCAGCGCGAGCTGCGCGACTACGTCGAGGACGTCCGCTCGCGCCTGCTGCGCGTGCCCGATGTCTCCAAGGTGGAGATCCTGGGCGCGCAGGACGAGCGGATCTTCATCGAGTTCTCGACCGAGCGGCTGGCCGGGCTCGGGCTGAACTACCCGGCCCTCGTCGCCGCGCTGCAGGCGCAGAACCTGGTCCGCCCCGCCGGCATCGTCGAGACGGGGCGGGAGCGCCTCTCGGTCCGCGTCTCCGGCGCCTTCGAGACCGAGGCGGACATCCTGAACGTCAACTTCGCCGTCGACGGCCGGCTGATCCGCCTCGGCGACATCGCCACGGTCCGCCGCGGCTTCGCCGACCCGCCGCAGCCCCTGTTCCGCGTGAACGGGCAGGATGCCATCGGCCTCGCGGTGTCGATGCGCGACGGCGGCGACATCCTGGCGCTCGGCGACAACATCCGCGCCGCGATGGCCGCCATCAAGGCCGATTTGCCGATCGGCATCGAGCCGATCCTGGTCGCCGACCAGGCGGAGACGGTGGACACCGCCATCGGCGAGTTCACCGAGAGCCTCTGGCAGGCGATCCTGATCATCATCGTGATCAGCTTCCTCGCCCTCGGCGTCCGCCCCGGCGCGGTGGTGGCGGCGTCCATCCCGCTGACCCTGGCCGTGGTCTTCCCGCTGATGATGCTGGCCGGCATCGACCTCCAGCGCATCTCGCTCGGCGCGCTGATCATCGCGCTCGCCCTGCTGGTGGACGACGCGATGACGACGGTCGATGCGATGATCCGTCGCCTCGCCGCCGGCGACACCAAGGAGCAGTCGGCGACCTTCGCCTACCGCACGCTCGCCGCGCCGATGCTCTCGGGCACGCTGATCACCATCGCGGGCTTCGTGCCGATCGGCTTCGCGGCCTCCTCGGCCGGCGAATACACCTTCTCGATCTTCGCCGTGGTCGGGATCGCGCTCATCGTCTCCTGGTTCGTCGCCGTGCTGTTCGCGCCGCTGATCGGCATGGCGGTCCTGAAGGCGCCGAAGGCCGAGGAAGGGCCGCCGAGGCCCCCCGGCATCCTGATGCGCGCCTATGGCGGGCTGCTGGGCGCGGCCATCCGCTTCCGCTGGATCACCATCGCGCTCACCGCCGGCCTCTTCGCGCTGGCGATCCTCGCCCTGCCGCTGGTCCCGCAGCAATTCTTCCCGAGCTCCGACAGGACGGAGCTGACGGTCGACATGACCCTGCCGCAGAACGCCTCCATCGAGGCGAGCGAGGCGCTGGCGACCCGCCTCGACGCCTGGCTGGCGCGCGATCCGGACGTGGCGCGCTGGAGCACCTATGTCGGCCGCGGCGCCATCCGCTTCTACCTGCCGCTGAACGTACAGCTGGCGAATCCCTTCTTCGCCCAGGCGGTGGTGGTGGCGAAGGATTTGCCGGGCCGCGAGCGGCTGCACCGCCGCCTCGAGACCCTGCTGGCCGAAGAATTCCCCGCCGTCATCGCCCGAGTCGCCCCGCTCGAGCTCGGCCCGCCCGTCGGCTGGCCGCTGCAGTACCGCGTGGTCGGGCCGGAGGTGGAGACCTTGCGCGAGATCGCCTTCCGCGTCGGCGACGCCATGGCGAAGGATGGCGGCGTCCGCCACGTGAATTTCGACTGGATGGAGCCCTCCCGCCAGATGCGGGTGCAGGTGGACCAGGACCAGGCGCGCCAGCTCGGCCTCAGCTCGGCGAGCCTCGCCGCGGCGCTGAACGCCGCGGTCAGCGGCTCCGCCATCACCCAGCTGCGCGACGACATCTACCTGGTGCCGGTGATCGCCCGCGCCCTGCCGGAGCAGCGGCTCTCGCTCGACGCGCTGCGCGGACTGCAGGTGCCGATCCCGGGCGGACGCACCGTGGCGCTCGGCAGCTTCGCCAGCTTCGCCTACGAGCAGGAATACCCGCTGGTCTGGCGCCGCGACCGCGTGCCGACCCTGACCGTGCAGGCGGATGTCGTGCCCGGCGTGCTGCCGGATGCGGTGGTCGCCCGCCTCGCCCCCGCCATGGCCGCGATCGCCGCGACACTGCCGAAGGGCTACCAGGTCGAGCTCGGCGGCATCGCCGAGGAGAGCGCCGAGAGCCGCGCCTCGGTCATCGCGGTCGTGCCGCTGATGGTCGTGCTGATGCTGACCGTGCTGATGTTCCAGCTGCAGAGCTTCCAGCGCCTGTTCATGGTGCTGGCGATGATGCCGCTGGCCATCATCGGCGTGGTGCTGGCGCTGCTGGTCTCCGGCCGCCCGCTCGGCTTCGTCGCGATCCTCGGGATCCTCGCGCTGTTCGGGATGATCGCCAAGAACGCCGTGATCCTCATCGTCCAGATCGAGGACGACCGCGCGGCGGGGCGCGCCGTGCGCGATGCCGTCGTGGCGGCGGCGAGCGGGCGCTTCCGGCCGATGATGCTGACCGGGCTATCGACCGTGCTCGGCATGGTGCCGATCGCGCCGACCGTGTTCTGGGGGCCGATGGCCTTCGCCATCATGGGCGGGCTGCTGGTCGCGACCCTGCTGACGCTGGTCTTCCTGCCGACGCTCTACGTCACCTGGTTCGGGCGGCGGGAGCGCGCGCGGTGATCGCGCGCGCCGCGGGCTGCCTCGGCCTCTGGCTGGTTCTGGCCGGGGGCTGGGGCGACCTGGCGGTCGGGGTGGCCGCCGCCGGGCTCGGCGCCTGGGCCAGCCTGCGGATCGCGCCGCCGGGGGCCGGTGCCGGGTTGCGACCCGCCGCGCTCGGCCGGCTGCTGCTGCGCCTGCCGGGGGAGGTGCTGGGGGCCGGCTGGGCGGTGGCGCGGCTCGCCCTCGATCCGCGCCGGGCGCCGCCAGCCCCCGGGCTGGTCGCCTATGCGCCCACCCTGCCGCCCGGGCCGGCGCGCGATGCCTTCCTCGCCCTGTCGAGCCTGCTGCCCGGAACCCTGCCCGCCCGCGAGGCGCCGGGCGGGGTGGTCGCCATCCACGCCCTCGACACGGGCGCGCCCATCGCCGCCGCCATGGCGGCGGAGGAGGCGCGGTTCCGCGCGGTGCTGGACGATGGCTGAGCTGCTGCTTCTCGCCGCCGCGCTGGCGCTGGCGACGGTCGCGCTCGGGCTGCTGCGCGTGGTCCGCGGCCCGACCCGCGCGGACCGCATGATGGCGGTGCAGCTGGTGGGGACGGGCGGCATCGCCGCGCTGCTGCTGCTGGCCGCGGCGACCACGACCTGGTCGATCCTCGATGCGGCGCTGACGCTCGCGCTGCTGGCGGCGTTCGCCTCCGTCGCCTTCGTGCTGGCCGCAGAGGGGCGGCGGTGATCGCCGGGCTGCTGCTGGATGCCTTCACCGTGCTCGCGGTCGGGGCGGGGCTGGTTTTCCTGCTGGCGGGCACCGCCGGGCTGCTGCGCTTCCCCGATGCGCCGAGCCGGCTGCACGCGCTGACCAAGGCGGATGGGCTCGGCCTCGGCCTGATCGTGCTCGGCCTGCTGCCGCGCGTCGGCTTTCCCTTCGGCGCGCTCAAGCTGCTGCTGGTCTGGGGGCTGGTGCTGCTCTCGGGCGCGGTGGTCGGGCAGATGATCGCGCGCCACGCCACCGCGGAGGAGGAGGCGGAGCAGCCATGATGGCGGCCGCCGGCCTGCTGTTCGATGCCGTGCTGCTGCTGGCGCTGCTGGGGCTCGCCCTGTGGACGGTGGCGGCGCGGCGCGGCTTCGACGCGGTGCTCGGCTTCGTCGCCTGCGGCCTGATGCTGGCGCTGGCCTGGGTGCGGCTCGGCTCGGTCGATGTGGCGCTGACCGAGGCGGCGATCGGCGCGGGCATCGGCGGGGTGCTGCTGCTGCGTGCGGGCGTGGCGCTGGGGACCGCGCCCGGCCCCCACCCCGGCCTTCCCCCGCGGGCGGCGGAGGGAGGGGCGCGCGGCGACGAACCCGCCGCAATCCCCGAACGCCCCGGCCCCGCCCTGCGCCCGCTGATCGCCGCGGGCTGCGCGCTGCTCTCGGTCGGCCTGGCCGCCGCGCTCCTCGGCCTGCCCGACCCGGCGCCGAGCCTCGGCCCCGCCCTCGCCGCCGTGCTGCCGGCGACCGGGCTCGGCAATCCGGTGAACGGCGTGCTGATGGGGGTCCGCGCCATCGACACCCTGCTGGAGGCGGCGGTGGTGGTGCTGGCCGTCATCGGCGTCTGGTCGCTCTCGTCCGACCGGGGCTGGGGCGGGCCCGCCGGCGCCGCGCCGCCGCCGCGCGCCGGGCACGGGCCGCTCGCGCTGCTGGTCCGGGTGCTGCCGCCGATCGCCGTGGTGGTCGGGGTGCATGTCGTCTGGGTGGGCGCCGATGCGCCGGGGGGCAAGTTCCAGGGCGGGGCGATCCTCGCGGCCGCCTGGATCCTGGCCTGGATGGCCGGCCGGGCGCGGCCGCCGGTGATCGCGGGCGGGGCGCTGCGCCTGGCGCTGGTGCTGGGGCCGGCGGTCTTCCTCGGGGTGGGGCTGGCGGGGCTGGCGCTGGCCGAGGGCTTCCTGGCCTTCCCCCCCGCTTTGGCCAAGCCCATCGTGCTGGCGATCGAGGCGCCGCTGACCCTCTCGATCGCGGTCGGGCTGGCGCTGCTGGTCCTCGGGCCGTCGCGGTGACGGATCTCCCGGCGCTCTACGCGTTCGCCGCCGCGGCGCTGGTCGGCATCGGCCTCTACGGGCTGCTGACCCACCCCGACGCGCTGCGGCGGCTGGTCGCGTTCAACCTGCTGGGCGGTGGCGTCTTCCTGGCCTTCGGCGTCGTCGCGCGGCGCGGCGGGGGGGATCCGGTGCCGCAGGCGGTGGTGATCACGGGGCTGGTCGTGGCGTTCGCCGCGACGACGCTGGCGGTGGCGCTGCTGCTCAGGTTGCGGGAAGCGCCGGGGGAAGAAGACAAGGCTTCCCCCGTCGGACCTACACGTCCGACCCCAGGATCGTTTTCTGGCACTCGTTCCGGACCGCTCGAACCAGATGCCAGAAAAAGGGGGTCGAGGGGGGGTATCGGGGGGGAGAAGGAGTTCCCTCCTTCTCCCCCCCGGCCCGGCCCCATGGCATGAACGCCGCCGCCCTGCCGGTTCTCGCCATCGCCCTGCCCATTGCCGGCGTGGTGCTGGCGCCCCTGCTCGGCGCCCGTGGTGCGCAGCGTCTTCTTCTCTTCGGCCTGCTCCCTGCGGGCCTGGCCGTGGCCGTGCTGCTCGCCGTGCTGGTCGCCGCCAATGGTGCGCCGATCCGGGTCGATCTCGGTGGCTGGGCGCCGCCGCTCGGCGTCGCCTTCCGTGCGGACGGGCTCGCCGCCGCCTTTCTTCTGGTCACGGTGGTGGTGGTGGGCGCGGCCGCGCTCGCCGCGCGCCGATCGGCCATGCTGGCGGTGCCCGGCGCGGGCTTCGGCGCCCGCGCCCCGCTGGCCTTCTGGGCGCTGCTGCCGGCGCTCTGGGCCGGGGTGAACCTGGCGGTGCTGGGGCATGACCTGTTCACCTTCTTCATCGCGCTCGAGCTGCTGACCTTCGGCGCGGTGCCGCTGGTGGCACTCGATGGCCGCCGCGCGACGCTCGAGGCGGCGCTGCGCTACCTGATGTTCGCGCTGCTCGGCTCGGCGCTGTTCCTGCTCGGCGTGGCGCTGCTCTACGGCGCGACCGGCGCGCTCGACCTCGGCCTGGTGGCGCGGGCGGCACGGCCGGGCGCGGCGACGATCCTGGCCGCGGCGCTGATGACGGCGGGGCTGCTGGCCAAGACCGCGCTGGTGCCGCTGCACCTCTGGCTGCCGCCGGCCCATGCCGGGGCGCCGCCGGCGGTCAGCGCCGTGCTCTCGGCGCTGGTGGTGAAGGGCTCCTTCGTCATCCTGCTGCGGCTGTGGTTCGAGGCGCTGCCGGCGCTGCTCGTGCCCGCCGTCGCGCAATTGCTGGCCGGGCTCGGCGCGCTGGCGATCCTGTTCGGCGGCGTCGTCGCGCTGAAGCAGGAACGGCTGAAGCTGCTGGTCGCCTACTCGACCGTCGCGCAGATCGGCTACCTGTTCCTGATGATCCCGCTGGTGCTCGCCGGCGCGATGGACGGGTATGCGGAGCGCGCCTGGCTCGGCGGCGCCCTGCAGGCGGTGAGCCACGCCCTGGCCAAGGCGGCGATGTTCCTGGCCGTCGGGCTGATGGCGGAAGCGCTCGGGCATGACCGGATCGCGCGGATCGGCGGGGTGGCGCGGGCGGTCCCCCTCGGGCTGGCGGCCTTCGCGCTCGGCGGGCTGTCGCTGGTGGGCATCCCGCCGAGCGGCGGCTTCACCGCGAAATGGCTGCTGCTGACCTCGGCGATCGGGACCGGGCAATGGTGGTGGGCGCTCGTGATCCTGTCGGGCGGGCTGCTGACCTTCGGCTATCTCTACCGCGTGCTGGGCCTGGCCTTCGCCGGACCCCGCGCCGCGCCGGTCGCGGCGGTGTCGCGGGCCCGGCAGGCGGTGCCGCTGGCGCTGGCGCTGCTCTCGATCGGCATGGGGCTGCTGCCGCTGGTCTCCTTCGGCCTGGTGCAGGTGGGACGGCCGGTGCTGCCATGGGTGCTGCCATGACGGGGCTCGCCCCGCTGCTGCTGGCGGCGATGGTGCTGGTCCCGCTCGGGCTGCTCGGGGCGATGCTGGCGCGGCCCGAGGCGCGGTCCTGGGTGCCGCGCTGGCTCTGGGCGGCGCCGCTGCCGGGGCTGGCCGCGGCGCTGCTCGGGGGGGAGGCGCCGCCGCTGGTGCTGGATCCCGCGGGGCTGCGCTTCACCCTCGGCCTCGACGCGCCGGCGGCGCTGCTGCTCGGCGTCGTCGCCCTGCTCTGGAGCGCGGCGGGGCGCTACGCGGCGACCTATCTCGGCGGGCAGCCCGGGGCGGGGCGCTTCGCGGCCTGGTGGCTGCTGACCATGGCCGGCAGCCTCGGCGTCTTCGCGGCCGGCGACCTGATCGGCTTCTACCTGGCCTTCACCCTGGCCAGCCTGCCCGCGGTCGGACTCGTCGTCTTCGACCGCACGCGGGCGGCGCGGCGCGCGGCCTCGGTCACCCTGGCGCTGGCGGTGCTGGGCGAGGTCTGCCTGCTGCTCGCCTTCGCCCTGCTGGCCGAGACGGTGCCGGGCCCGAGCCTGGCCATCGCCGACATCGTCGCCGGCCTGCCCGGCTCCGCCGCGCGGGACGTGGCGCTCGGCCTGCTGGTCGCCGGCTTCGGGGTGAAGGCGGGGCTGGTGCCGCTGCATGTCTGGCTGCCGCTGGCGCATCCGGCCGCCCCCATGCCGGCCTCCGCGGTGCTGAGCGGGGCGATCATCAAGGCCGGGGTGATCGGGCTGCTGCGCTTCCTGCCGGAGGGGGCGGGGCTGGCGGATTGGGGCCCGGCGCTGGCCGTGATCGGCTTCGTGACCGCCTTCTGGGGCGTCGGCTGCGGCATCACCCAGGCGAATCCGAAGGCGGTGCTGGCCTATTCGAGCGTGAGCCAGATGGGGGTGGTGGCGGCCGCGCTGGGCATGGGGCTGGTCGCCGCCGATCCGGGGCTGACGGTCGCGATCGCCTTCTATGCCGCCCACCATGTGCTGGCGAAGGGGGCGCTGTTCCTCGCGGTGGGGGTGGTTGCGCTGGCCGCGCCGGGGCCGGGCCGACGCTGGGTGGTGCTGGCGCCGGCACTGGTGCTGGCGCTGGGCTTCGGGGGCATGCCGCTGACCGGGGGCGCGCTGGCCAAGGCGGCGGTGAAGGATGCGTTCGGCACGGGGCTGGCCGCGGCGCTTTCCGAGCTGTCCGCCATCGGCTCGACCCTGCTGATGCTGCATTTCGTGCGCCGCCTGGCGGCCCTGCCGGGGCAGGGCGCGGGCCGGCCGGGCGGCGGGCTGGTCGGGCCCTGGATCGGCCTGGCGGCGGCGGCGGTGCTGCTGCCCTGGTGCCTCTACGCCGCGCTCGGCCTCGGCGATCCGGCGGCCACGCTCGGCGGCGGCGCGCTGGTGGAGGCGCTCTGGCCGGTCGCGCTCGGGGTCGGGCTGGCGGCGGCGCTCGGGCGCTGGGGGCAGGGGCTGGCCGGGCGCGTGCCCGAGGGCGACGTCCTGGCGCTGGCGCGGCATGCGCTGATGCCGGGGGCGGCCTGGGGGCGGTGGGTGCGGCAGGCGGAAGCCACGCTGAGATCCTGGCCGGCGGCCGGCCTCGCCCTGCTAGCGGTGGCCGGCGCGGTCGCGCTGGCGGCCTGGGCGGGGGCGCGGGGCTGAGCCTGCGCGAAGGAATGTTCCGGGCCCCGGGGAATCCCCCCCTCCCGCGCGAAGCGGGAGGGGGGCCGGGGAGGGCGCGGGCCGTCAGCCGGCCTGCTGCGCGCCGGCCAGCGCGTCGCGCAGCGCGTGCTCCTTCGTCTCGTCGAAGCTGCTGCGCATGATCGTGCCGCCCGAGCCCTGCAGCTCCGCCATCACCTTGTCCGTGGTCATCTTGCGGATTAGCAGGAACAGCGCGGCATTGCCCTCATGCAGGCTCTGCGCGACGCCCTTCATGAAGTCGTCGTTGATGCCGACATCGGTGAGCTTGCCGCCGAGCGCGCCGGACGCCGCGCCGATCGCGGCCCCGGCCAGCGGCATCAGCAGGATCAGCCCGAGCAGCGTGCCCCAGAGCGCGCCGGAGGCCGCGCCGGCCGCGACCGGCGAGAAGAGCTGGTTCAGCTTCACCGACCCGTCCGGCTGCTTCACCGCGACGACGGCATCGCCGAGCTCGATCAGGTATTCCTTCTGCAGCCCGAGAAGGCGCGTGCGCACCTCCTCCGCCCGGGTCTCGGTCGGGTAGGCGATGACGAGGAGATCGGCCATGTCGGTTCCCTTTCTCTTGCCCCATGCGGGCATGGGGGGTGGTTCGGCCCTGGGCGGCCGGTCCGCAAGGGGCTCGGCCCGGCCGCGCTCGGCCCGGCACAGGGATGGGATGGTCCGTCCGCCGCGGCTGGCCCGGCGCGGAAGGCGCCCCGCTCCGGCGCGGATCATGGCCGGGAGAGGTCCGGCCCGGCGGGTCGCGTCGCCGGGGGTGGTCCCGGACGCGTCGGCTCCCGCCCGCGCCCGGCCGGCGGCACGAGAAATGGCCCCGGGGCCGCCGCCGCGCATCGCGCCGGCGGCCCCGGGGCCCGTCCGATCTCAGCGGGTCAGCACGACCTCGCCGGCGATCTTCAGGCCTTCCTGCTTATTGAAGGTGTAGGCCTTCAGGGCGTTGTCCGGCCGCTGGATCACGACGACGCCGCGACCCATGTCGACGCCGACGATGCGGCTGCCCGGCTCGCGGACCTGCAGCTCGTTCAGCAGCATGGTCTCGAGCACGCCGCGGATGGTGTTGCCCGGGGCGGCGGCCACGCGGCGCTCGACCTCGGCCTTGATCGCCGGGGACACTTCGCTGAGCTCGGCCTGCTGGAACTCGCGCGAGCCCGCGCTGGACTGCGCCAGCGCCGAGGCGGGGGCGATGGCGACGGCGCCGGCGACGAGCGCGGCGCCGGCGAGGATCCGGGCGGTACGGGTGTTGAACATGTCGGTCATGGTCCCTTTCTCCCACCGATTGATCGGCGTCCTGTCCGGGTGGTGGCACCGGGCCGCGCGAGCGCCGCGCGGTGGATCCCCGCCCAGCGCCCTGCTTAGCCCATTTGCTTCCGATCCGGAATCGGTGGGAGCGCGTCCGGACACGCGGTTCGTCGGCGATGTGGCTTGGAAGCGGCACGATCCGGCGCCTCGGCCGGCGCCGGGCCCGCGCCCGGGCCGCCGCGACGCGGGTTGCGATATCGGCGCGCGCCATCCTCCGGTAAGAGCCGCCACGCGAGGGAGGTCGTCGGCGATGGGGCTCGTGGTCCGGCTCGTCATGCTGCTGCTGCGCCGCTTCGCCCGCATGCCGGGCGGGGGGCTGCGCGGGGCCGCGCGCCGCATCGGCCGCGAGGGGGG
>CAZMCV010000097.1:0-15266 GCA_964564645.1 uncultured Acetobacteraceae bacterium | reverse complement strand
CTGCAGTTCGGCGGGCTCTCGATCATGCCCTTCGCGCTGATCCTGCTGTCGGGCGACAGCCAGGGGCCGGGCTGGATCGGCCATGTCGCGGCCGCCGCCGCCTTCCTGCTGGTCGGCGCCGGGCTGCACACGGTGCAGACCGTGGGCCTGGCGCTGGCGACCGATCTGGCGCCGGAGGAGGCGCAGCCGCGGGTCGTCGCGCTGCTCTCGGTGATGCTGCTGGTCGGGATGCTCATCAGCGCCATCGGCTTCGGCGCGTTGCTGACGCCGTTCAGCCAGATCACGCTGATCCAGGTGATCCAGGGCGCCGCCATGGCGACCATGGTGCTGAACACGCTGGCGCTCTGGAAGCAGGAGCCGCGCAACCCGGGACGCACCCGCGGCCGCGCCCCGGCCGATCCGGGCTTCCGCGCCTCGCTGCGCGCGCTGCGCAGCGGCTCGGGCTGGGACCGGCGGCTGCTCGCGGTCGGCCTCGGCGCGGCCGGCTTCGGCATGCAGGACGTGCTGCTCGAGCCCTATGGCGCGCAGATCCTCGGCCTGCCGGTCGGCGCGACGACGACCCTGACGGCGCTGTTCGCCATGGGCGGCATCGCGGGCTTCGTGCACGCCGCGCGGGTGATCGGGCGGGGCGCGGATGCGCACCGCCTGGCCGGGATCGGCGCGCTGATCGGCGTCGCCGGCTTCGGCGCCGTGGTGCTCGCGGCGCCGCTCGGCTCGGCGGCGCTGTTCGGCGCGGGGACGGTGGGCATCGGCTTCGGCGGCGGGCTGTTCGCGCATGGCACGCTGACGGCCTGCATGCGCCTCTCGCCCGCGGGGCAGGTCGGGCTCGCGCTCGGCGCCTGGGGCGCGGTGCAGGCGAGCGCGGCGGGCGCGGCCATCGCCATCGGCGGCGCGCTGCGCGACTTCGTCGGCGGCCTGGCCCAGGACGGCGCGCTCGGCGAGGCGCTGGTCGGCCCGGCGACCGGCTACCTCGTCGTCTACCTTCTCGAGATCCTTCTCTTGTTCGCCACCATGGCGGCGATCGGTCCGCTGGTGCGGCCCGCCCCCGCCTCATCCCCCGCGGCCGACCCGGGACTGGCCCGTGGCCTGGCCGGTTCCGCCCGCTGATCCCACCCCCAGGAAGTCCCCTCCACAGGAAGCGAGCTCCGCCATGACGACCTACGGATTGACCGAGCATTTCGACCTGGCCTTCGTGGCTCTCTATGTCTTCTGGCTGTTCTTCGCCGGCCTGATCTACTACCTGCACCAGGAGAACAAGCGCGAGGGCTACCCGCTCATCGACGATGCCTCGAACCGCGGCCTCGTCGAGGGCTTCCCGCCGGTGCCGTCGCCGAAGAAGTTCCTCCTCCCCCATGTCGGCGTCGAGGAGGTGCGGCGCGAGGAGCGCGACCTGACCGGGCTTCTGGTGCGCAGCGCCGGCTTCCCCGGCGCGCCGATGGTGCCGACGGGCGATCCGATGCGCGACGGCGTCGGCCCCGCCTCCTGGTCCGAGCGGCAGGACGTGCCCGACCTGACCTTCGACGAGCAGCTGCCGAAGATCGTCCCGCTGCGCGTCGCCAATGGCTACTACCTGGCCGAGGAGGATCCGGATCCGCGCGGCATGCCGGTGGTCTGCCTGGACGGCCGGACCGCGGGCGAGGTGGTGGATGCCTGGATCGACCGGTCGGAGACGCTGGTGCGCTACCTCGAGGCCGAGGCGGGCGGGCGGCGCGTGGTGTTCCCGATGGCGCTCGCCGTCGTCGACGCCAAGCGCGGCGTGGTGCGGGTCGACAGCGTGACCGCGGCGCAGTTCGCCGCCGCGCCGACGATCCGCAATGCCGACCAGATCACGCTGCTGGAGGAGGACATCATCAGCGGCTACTTCGCGGGCGGCCACATGTACGCCACCGCGGACCGGCTGGGGCCGGTGCTGTGAGCCGGCGGGCGAACCCGACCGAGCTCGAATTCGAGCCGATCCGCGGCCTGCCCGAGGAGCTGCCGGAGGGCGAGGCGCTCCTCTGGCAGGGCCGGCCGGCCTGGGGGTCCTTCGCCATGCAGGCCTTCCACCTGAAGGCGCTGGCGATCTATTTCGGCGTGCTCGCCGCCTGGCGCGCGGCGGCGCTGGCGCATGACGGCGCGACGGCGACGGAAGCGACGGCGGGCGCGGCCTGGCTGGTCGTGCTCGGCGGCGCGGTGATGGGGATGCTCGCGGCCTTCGCCTTCATCGCCGCGCGCACGACCGTCTACACCATCACCAGCCGGCGGATCGTCCTGACCATCGGCGTGGCGCTGCCGATCACGCTGAACATCCCGTTCCGCACCATCCACAGCGCCGATCTGCGCACCCATGCCGACGGGACGGGCGACATCGTGCTGCGGCTCGTCGCGCCGCACCGCATCGCCTACTTCATGCTCTGGCCGCATGCCCGGCCCTGGCGGATGCGCCATCCGGAGCCGATGCTGCGCGCCCTGCCGGACCCGGCCGCCGCGGCGCAGGTGCTCGGCCGCGCCCTGGCCGCGGCCGCGATGGTGCCGCCCGCCGCCCAGCCGATCGCCGCCGCGGCGCCAGCGCCCGCCCACCCGGCGCCCGCCCACCCGTCGCGCGGCGCCGCAGGCGCGGCCGCGCATCCCGCAGCGGCCTGAAGCAGGACACCGAGGCACCCATGGGCACCCTTTCCTTCCACGGCAACGGCCAGCACCCGGGCCATCGCTTCCCGCGCAGCGTCCTGTTCGGGGCCGGGGCGATGATCCTCGCGGTCATGGTGGTGGTGGGGTTCGCCCGGATCGAGGGGCCGCCCTCGAGCCGGCCGGAGGGGGCGGCGCTGCAGGAGCGGTTGCTCGCCTTCGAGGACCGCGACGACGGCTCGATCCTCGTGCTCGATGGCGGGACCGGATCGACGATCGCCATCCTCGAGCCCGGGACCAACGGCTTCATCCGCGCCGGCCTTCGCGGCCTGGCCCGCGAACGGCGCCGGGCCGAGCAGGGGCCGGAGACGCCGTTCCGGCTGACCCGCTGGTCGGATGGGCGGCTGACCCTCGAGGATCCGACCAATGGAAGGATGGTGGACCTCGTCGCCTTCGGGCAAAGTCAGGTGGCGGCGTTCGAGAATTTCCTCGGCGCGCCCAGGGGAGGAGCACGATGATCCGCGACTGGATCCTCGGCCGCAGCCGGATCGAGGTGACCTGCAGCGTCGATATCGAGCGAAGCTTCGACAGCCTGCACGCCCATGCCATCCCCGAGGGCATCGACATCCGCCCCGGCGACACGGTGATCGTGCATGGCGCGCCGACCGGCCTCGGCTTCGGCGAGCGCATCGTGACCGAGTGCCGCGCCACGGTGATCCGCGGCGGCTGGCTCGACCGCACCTTCACCCCGATCATCGCGATGTTCGAGCTCGCCGAGCTCTACCATGTCGGCTTCGAGCCGCGGGAGGCCTGAGCGCCATGAACGCCGTCACCCAGAACCGCCCCGACCTCGCCGATGCCGCGACCAAGGACGCGCTCTCGGCCGAGACCACGAAGCTCGCGCTGCGCGACACCGTGCTGACGCCGCGCTTCTACACCACCGATTTCGACGCGATGGACCGGCTCGACATCAGCCCGGTGCGCGCCCAGTGGGACGCGCTGATGGCCGAGTTCGAGGCCGACGTGAACAAGGGCCATTTCGTCCGCACCGAGGCCTTCGACGCCTTCCGCCTCGAGGATCTGCCCGAGGGGCTGCGCCAGGAGGTGGTCGAGTTTCTGGTCAGCTCCGTCACCGCCGAGTTCTCCGGCTGCGTGCTCTACGCCGAGATCAGGAAGCGGGTGAAGAACCCCGACATGAAGGCGCTGTTCGGCTACATGAGCCGCGACGAGGCCCGCCATGCCGGCTTCATCAACGACGCGCTGAAGGACATCGGCATCGGCGTCGACCTCGGCTTCCTCACCAAGGCGAAGAAGTACACCTTCTTCCAGCCGAAGTTCATCTTCTACGCCACCTACCTGAGCGAGAAGATCGGCTACGCCCGCTACATCACCATCTTCCGCCAGTTCGAGCGGCATCCGGAGCTGCGCTTCCACCCGATCTTCCTGTGGTTCGAGAAGTGGTGCAACGACGAATTCCGCCACGGCGAGGCCTTCGCCCTGCTGATGCGCGCCAACCCGAAGCTGCTGAGCGGCGTCAACCGCCTCTGGATCCGCTTCTTCCTGCTGGCGGTCTACGCCACGATGTATGTGCGCGACCACGCCCGGCCGGAATTCCACAAGGCCCTCGGGATGGACGCCACCGAGTACGATTACCGCGTCTTCGACATCTGCTCCGAGGTGAGCCGGCAGACCTTCCCGCTGGTGCTGGACACCGACCATCCGGTGTTCCGCCGCGCCATGGACCGGCTGTTCGCCATCACCCAGGCGATGGAGCAGGCGAAGGCGCAGAAGGGGATCATGGGGCGCCTGCGCCGCACCGGGCTCGTCGCCCGCGCCGGGGCGACGCTGCTTCGTGTCTTCCTGCTGCCGGCGAAGCGGAACGACCTGCCGGCGGATATCCGCCTCGCCCCGGCCTGGTAGCGCGGCAAGGATCGGCTTCGCCCCCATGTCCGACGCGATCGTCCCGGCCGCCTACACGCTGTTCCTCTGGTGGTTCAGCACCGGGCTGATCCTGTGGCTGGACGGCCTGCCGCGCGGCACCTTCCGCTGGTCCATGCTGGGCGCGACCGGCATGGCGCTCGCGGGGCTGTGGGGCCTGACGGCCAGCGCCGACGACACCACCGCGCTCGGCGCCTATTGCGGCTTCACCTGCGGCCTGCTGGTCTGGGCCTGGGTCGAGACCAGCTTCCTGACCGGCTTCCTGACCGGCCCCTCGCGCGAGCCCTGCCCCCCCGGCTGCGCCGGCTGGCCACGCTTCCGCCGCGCGGTGATGGCGATCCTGCACCATGAGCTCGCGATCCTCGGCGCCGGCGCCGCCGTCCTGGCGGCGACCTGGGACGCGCCGAACCAGGTCGGGCTCTGGACCTATGTCACGCTCTGGGTGATGCGGCAGAGCGCAAAGCTCAACATCTTCCTCGGCGCGCGGAACCTGAACGAGCAGTTCCTGCCCGACCATCTGCGCTACCTGGCGACCTTCTTCGCGCGCCGGCCGATGAACCTGCTGTTCCCGTTCTCCGTCACCATCTCGACCATCGTCTGCGTCCTGCTGTTCCAGGCCGCGGCCGCGCCGGGCGCCGATGCCTTCGCGCGGACCGGCCTGACCCTGCTCGGCGTCCTGCTCGCGCTGGCGGTGCTGGAGCACTGGTTCCTCGTCCTCCCGGTGCCGGCCGAGCGGCTCTGGGAATGGGGCCTCGCCTCGCGCCGGCGTCGCCAGGCGGCGGGCGCGCCGGCCGCCCCCGGCGGGGCGGCCTTCTCGGCCTGCCTGGACGGCCATCGCTGCGACCCGGAACGGCTGCGGCAGGTCCTCGCCGAGGCGGCGCTCGGCGCCTATGGGCAGGTCGACCAGCTCGACGGCCTGGCGCTCGCGCCGAGCGGCACCTGGCTGCGCTTCTACCTGGCGGAGGGCGAGGCCGGCGTCGCCGAGCTGCCGCCCCCGCCGCGCCGGCCCTGGCGCCGCGCCGCGAGCTTCACCGCCTCCGGCCGGGGCATGGACGGCACGCGCCTGCGGGCGGCGCTGCTGTCGGCCAGCCCGGCATGACCACCCCGCGCAACGCATCCCCCGGCGCGTCCCCGCGACGCGCCGGACCGGCCCCGCCCACACGGCACCCCAACACCTGAAAGGATCGTCCGGATGAACTACGAATCCTTCTTCCGCAAGCAGCTGGACGGTCTGCGCCGCGAGGGCCGCTACCGGGTCTTCGCCGATCTCGAGCGCCATGCCGGAAGCTTCCCGAGTGCCACGCACCACAAGCCGGCCGGCACCGCGCCGGTCACCGTCTGGTGCTCCAACGACTATCTCGGCATGGGCCAGCATCCGGACGTGCTCGCGGCGATGCACGAGGCGCTGGACCGCTGCGGCGCCGGCGCGGGCGGCACCCGCAACATCGGCGGCACCAACCATTTCCACATCCTGCTGGAGCAGGAACTCGCCGACCTGCACGGCACCGAGGCGGCGCTGCTGTTCAACAGCGGCTACATGTCGAACTGGGCCTCGCTGTCCACGCTCGCGGCGCGCATGCCGGGCTGCGTCGTGATCAGCGACGAGCTGAACCACGCCTCGATGATCGAGGGCATCCGCCACAGCCGGGCCGAGCGCGTGCTGTTCCGGCACAACGACATGGCCGACCTGCGCGACAAGCTCGCCGCGGTCGACCCCGGCCGGCCGAAGCTGGTCGCCTTCGAGAGCGTCTACTCGATGGATGGCGACATCGCGCCGATCGCTGAGATCTGCGACCTGGCGGACGAATACGGCGCCATGACCTATCTCGACGAGGTGCACGCCGTCGGCCTCTACGGCGCGCGCGGCGGCGGCATCTCGGAGCGCGACGGGGTGGCGCACCGGCTGACGGTCATCGAGGGCACGCTCGCCAAGGCCTTCGGCGTGATCGGCGGCTACATCGCCGGGACGGCCGCGATGTGCGACTTCGTGCGCAGCTTCGCCTCGGGCTTCATCTTCACCACCGCGCTGCCGCCCGCGGTCGCCGCCGGCGCCATCGCCTCGATCCGCCACCTGAAGTCCAGCCAGGCGGAGCGGACGCGCATGCACGACCGGGTGGCGCTGGTCCGCCGCCGCCTCGACGAGATCGGCGTGCCGCACCTGGCCAATCCCAGCCACATCGTGCCGGTGATGGTGCGCGATCCGGTGCTGTGCAAGCAGATCAGCGACCTGCTGCTCGACCGGCACGGGATCTATGTCCAGCCGATCAACTATCCGACCGTCCCGCGCGGCACGGAGCGCCTGCGCTTCACCCCCTCTCCGCTCCACACCGCCGCCGATGTCGAGCATCTGATCGAAGCGCTGTCGGGCATCTGGGCACAGTTCGAGTTGCAGCGCGCCGCCTGATCGGGGCGTACTTGCGAATGCTTCGCATCCAGGCGCGGCGACCTCGCCGCGTCTGTGCCTGATCTTCGTCGGGCACTGTTGTCAGGTGAGCGGGGCGACATATGTTGCGCCTGCTCCGATCGTGCAGGAGGGAATCCCAGTGTCCGAAGCCACCCGTCATCCCGCCACCCGCCGCGTCGTGCTGCGGCGCGCCAGCATCGCTGCCGCCGCCGCCGGGGGGGCGCTGATCGGCGCCGGTGCCCTGCCGGCGAAGGCCCAGCAGAAGCTGGCGAAGAACCTGATCATGTATCAGGACAGCCCGAAGGGCGATCAGCGCTGCGACAATTGCACGCACTGGCAGCCGCCCAATGCCTGCGCCATCGTTGAGGGCCCGATCTCCCCGGCCGGCTGGTGCGGCGCCTGGGCTCCCAAGGGCTGATCGTCGCGGCGGTCGCCCCCGGGGGCGACCGCCCGCATCCCCGCCGCATCCTGGCGGAGCCGGACGGCACATCCCGGCAAGTGCCGTCCACCGATGTCCGAAACGCCCTCGCGCGGCATCCGCACCCGTGCTGGAATACGCGTCCCCGGTGATGCGCGAAGCGAGACGAGGCGTGCGGCTCCCCTTTCCCTTTTCCGCCATCGTCGGCCAGGACGAGATGAAGCTGGCGCTGCTGGTGGCGGCGGTCGATCCGGGCATCGGCGGGGTGCTGGCCTTCGGCGACCGCGGCACCGGCAAATCCACCACCGTCCGGGCGCTGGCCGCGCTTCTGCCCAGGATCCGCGTCGTCCAGGGCTGCCGCTACAATTGCGACCCGGCGGCGCCCGACCGCGCGCTGTGCGAAGAGTGCCGCGCGCGCAGGGGCCGCGGCGAGGCGACCCTGAAGGCGCATCTCGTGGCGGTCCCCGTCGTCGACCTGCCGCTCGGCGCGACCGAGGATCGCGTCGTCGGCGCGCTCGACGTGGAGCGCGCGCTGCGCGACGGGGTGAAGAGCTTCGAGCCCGGCCTGCTGGCGCGTGCCCATCGCGGCTTCCTCTACATCGACGAGGCGAACCTGCTGGAGGACCATCTGGTCGACCTCCTGCTCGACGTCGCCGCGTCCGGCGAGAACATCGTCGAGCGGGAGGGGATCAGCCTGCGCCACCCCGCGCGTTTCGTCCTCATCGGCTCGGGCAATCCGGAGGAGGGCGAGCTGCGGCCGCAGCTCCTCGATCGCTTCGGCCTCTCCGTCGAGGTCCGCACGCCGACCGACCTGCCGACCCGGGTCGAGGTGGTGCGCCGCCGCGACGCCTATGAGCGCGACCCGGAAGGCTTCGCCGAGCGCTACGCCCGGGAGGAGGCGAAGCTCCGCCGCCGGATCGCCGCCGCGCGGGAGCGGCTGCCCGCGGTCGAGGTCCCCGATTCGGCCCTCGAACGCGCCGCCCAGCTCTGCATCGGCCTCGGCACGGACGGGCTGCGGGGCGAGCTGACCCTGATGCGCGCCGCCCGTGCCTTCGCCGCGCTGGAGGGCGATGCGACGGTGACGGATGCGCATCTGCGGCGCATCGCCCCGCCGGCGCTGCGCCACCGCCTGCGCCGCAACCCGCTCGACGATGCGGTCTCCAGCACGCGGGTCGAGCGGGCGCTGGAGGAGCTGTTCGGGGCGTGAGCGCGCTGCTCGCGCTGCGGGACGCCCAGGGCACGTCGCCGCCCGCCACCCCTCCGGCCGAGGCGCCGGGATCGGAGGCCGCGGCGCGCTGGGCGGATGCGATGCGCGCCGCCGCGCTGATCGCCGTCGATCCGGCCGGTCTCGGCGGCGCCTGCCTGCGCGCCCTGCCGGGCCCGTTGCGCGACCGTTTCCTGGCCGCGCTGCGCCGGCTGCTGCCGGAGGGCACGCCCTTCCGCCGGCTGCCGCCCGACGTGCCGGATGCGCGGCTGCTCGGTGGCCTCGACCTGGCCGCGACGCTCGCCGCCGGCCGCCCCGTGGCGGAGCGCGGGCTGCTGGCCGAGGCCGATGGCGGCCTCCTCCTCGGCGCCATGGCGGAGCGCCTGGCGCCGGGGATGGCGGCGCGCCTGGCCGCGGTGCTCGACCGCGGCGAGGTCGCCGTGGAGCGCGACGGCTTCGCCTTCCGCGCCCCGGCCCGGCTCGGCCTCATCGCGCTCGACGAGGGTATGTCGGCCGAGGAGGGGCTGCCCGCCCCGCTCGGCGACCGCCTCGCCTTCTGGCTGCCGCTCGAGGGCATCCCGCTGTCGGATGCGGCCGCGCTGCCGGAGGCCGACGCGCCGGCGGTGGCCGCCGCGCGGGCGCGACTCGCCGCGCTTCCCAGCCCGACGCCCGCCCTCGTCGAAGCGCTCTGCGGGGCGGCGCTGGCGCTCGGCATCGCCTCGCTGCGCGCGCCGATCCTCGCCCTCCGCGCGGCCTCCGCCGCGGCCGCGCTGGCGGGGCGCGCGGCGGTCGAGGAGGCCGATGTCGCGCTCGCGGCGCGGCTGGTGCTGGCGCCGCGGGCGACCCTGCTGCCGGATGCGGCGGCGCCGCCCGAGGCCCCGCCGCCGCCCGAGGATCCCCCGGAGAAGACGCCGGACACCCCGCCGCCCGATCCGGACAGCATCGATCCTGCCATGCTGCAGGACCTGATCCTGGCCGCCGCCGCCGCCGCCATCCCGCCCGACCTGCTGTCGCGGCTGCGCCTCGCGGGCGGGGTGCTGCGGCGGGGCGGGGCGACTCCCGGCCGTTCGGGCGCGCAGCGCAACTCCCCCCGGCATGGCCGCCCGATCGGCTCGCGGGCCGGGGAGCTGCGCGGCGGCGCCCGGCTGAGCCTGCTGGCCACCCTGCGCGCCGCGGCGCCCTGGCAGGCGCTGCGCCGCCAGGCGCGCGGCCCCGGCGAGGCGCCGCGGCTCGAGGTGCGGCGCGAGGATGTGCGGATCACCCGCTTCCGCCAGCGCATGGAGACGGTGGCGATCTTCGTCGTCGATGCCTCCGGCTCCGCCGCGCTGAACCGGCTGGCCGAGGCGAAGGGCGCGGTCGAGCTGCTGCTGTCCGACTGCTATGTCCGCCGCGACCGCGTGGCGCTGATCGCCTTCCGCGGCGCGACGGCGGAGCTGCTGCTGCCGCCGACCAACTCGCTGGTGCGCGCCAGGCGGAGCCTCGCCGGCCTGCCGGGCGGGGGCGGCACGCCGCTCGCCGCGGCCATCGACGCGGCGGTGGCGCTGGCCGATGCGGTGCGGCGCAAGGGGCAGACCCCGCTGCTGGTCCTGCTGACCGACGGCAAGGCCAATGTCGCGCGGGATGGTTCGCCCGGACGGCCCCGCGCCGAGGAGGAGGCGCTGGACGCGGCGCGCCGGCTGCGGGCGATGCAGCGCGGCGCCTGCCTCGTCGTCGACACCTCGCCGCGGCCGCAGGCCCAGGCGCGGGCGCTGGCCGAGGCGATGGGGGCCCGCTACCTGCCGCTGCCCTATGCCGGGGCCGAGATCCTCTCCCGCGCCGTGCGCGCCGCCACGTGACCTCGCCGCGCCGTCCCGCATGACCGCGCCACTCTCCTGGGAGCGCGAGGGAGGCGACTGGCCGCACCGCGCCGCCAGCCGCTTCCTCCGCGCCGGCGGGCTGCGCTGGCACGTCCAGGTCATGGGGCAGGGGCCGGTGGCGCTGCTGGTGCACGGCACGGGCGCCTCCACCCATTCCTGGCGCGGGCTGATGCCGTTGCTGGCGACCCGCTTCACCGTGGTCGCGCCCGACCTGCCCGGGCATGGCTTCACCGATGTCGTCGGCACCGCGCGCCTGTCCCTGCCGCGCATGGCGGAGGCGCTGGCCGGGCTTCTCCCCGCGCTCGGGGCGCGGCGGCCGGAGCTGGCGGTCGGCCACTCCGCCGGCGCGGCGGTGCTGATCCGCATGGCGCTCGAGGGCGCGATCACCCCGCGCGCGCTGGTCGGGCTGAACGCGGCGCTGCTGCCCTTCGGCGGCGCCGGAAGCTGGCTGTTCTCGGGGCTGGCGCGGGCCATGGTGGGGCTGCCCGTGGTGCCCTGGCTGTTCGCCTGGCGCGCCGGCGCCGATCCGGGGGCGGTCGGGCGGGTCCTGGCGGGCTCCGGCTCGCGGCTCGACCGGCGGGGGGTCGAGCTCTATGCGCGGCTGTTCCGCAGCCGGCTGCATGTCGGCTCGGCGCTCGGCATGATGGCGCATTGGGACCTCGAGGAGCTGGTGCGGCGCCTGCCCCGGCTCGCGCCGCCGCTGGTGCTGCTGGTCGGCACCGCGGACCGGATGGTGGCGCCGGGCGCCTCCGAGCGGGTGCGCGCCATGGTCCCCGGCGCGCGGCTGATCCGCCTGCCCGGCCTCGGCCACCTGGCGCATGAGGAGCGGCCGGATCTGGTGGGCGACACGCTTCTGTCGCTTCCCGAACTCGCCGATGTCGCCCCGGCGAGGCCCGATCCGTCGGGACGCGAAGCCGTTTGAACCGGCGCGCAAGGCCGGTCTATGGTCCGGCCGCCGCCGCCACGGAGTGTCCCAGCATGGCGCCTGATGCCTCCGCGCCCGGACACGCCGGCGCGTCCGCCCCGGGCCCGCTCGCGGCCCGGCGGCCACTGCCGCCGGACCATCCGCAGCGGATCCCGCTCAACGAGGAGGTCCATGCCCGCCCGGCGGAGGCGATGTCCGCCCCGATGCGGATCTCCTACCTCGCACTGCTGACCGATGCCGCGCAGGCGCAGGACATCCTCGCCGGGGTCGCCGACCTGGCGCGGCGCCGCGGCGTGCCCGGGCCGGCGCCCGGCGCCAATCATTTCAGCACGGATCTCGGCCCCTTCCGCCTGCGCTGGGAGCGGCACACCGAGTTCAGCCGCATCATGATCATGGTGCCCGGCGCGGGCGAGGATCCCTTCGCCGAGCCCGCGCTCGACTTCCTGCCGGCCGAATGGGTCGCGGGGCTCCCCGGGCAGGTGGTGATGGCGGCGCATGCGGCGCTGGTGCGCCGGACGGAGCCCGCGCCCGATCAGGACGTGATCTCGGCCCGCTTCTTCGGCGGCAACGTCCTGGTCGGCGCCGGCATCGCCGGCGGCGCCGCGGTCGCCCTGACCGATGTCCGGATCCGCGCCGACGGCTTCAGCCGCTTCCTGATCCAGGACCGCGCCATGACGCCCTGGCAGGCCGGGCGGCAGGTGCAGCGGCTGCTCGAGATCGACACCTACCGCGTGCTGGCGCTGCTGGCCCTGCCGGTGGCGCGCCAGCTCACCCCCTACATGGCGGAGAAGGAGCACGAGCTGGCCGCCATCACCGCCGCGCTCGTCGAGGCCCAGGAGGCCGACGAGGCCGGGCTGCTGGAGCGGCTGACGCGCCTCGCCGCCGGGATCGAGAACCGCGAGGCCGAGCACCTGTACCGGTTCAGCGCGTCCGGCGCCTATTACGACCTGGTGCAGCGCCGCATCGCCGAGCTGCGCGAGGTGCGGATCGAGGGGCTGCAGACGCTGCAGGAGTTCAACGAGCGGCGGGTCGCGCCGGCGATGGCCACCACCCGCGCGGTGCAGGCGCGCCTCGAATCCCTCTCGGCCCGCGTCGCCCAGACCACGCAGCTGCTCTCGACCCGGGTCGATCTGACGCGGGAGAAGCAGACCCAGGGCGTGCTGACGCAGATGAACCGCCGCGCCGAGATGCAGCTGCGGCTGCAGCAGACGGTCGAGGGCCTCTCCGTCGCCGCCATCACCTACTACATCGTCGGGCTGGTCTACTATGCGGGACGGGCGCTGGAGGCGGCCTGGCCCGCGGTCAGCGCGGAGATCCTGGCCGGCGCGGCGATCCCGATCGCGGCCCTGCTCGTCGCCAGCGGCGTGCGCTCGATCCGCCGGGCGTTGCGCCGCAACGTGGGATGAGCGGCGGCCATGTCGGCGGCGGCGCGTTTTGCGCTGGCATGATCTGTCAACATGACCTTACAGTCCTGGTGTCATGATCAGCCTCACCCCCGACGCGCCAGAGGCGCCGATCCGTCTGCCGCGCCAGGGCGCCGCGCCGACCGCGTCCGACCTGGCGGCCTGCCAGGCGCTGCTATGCAACGGCTCGAAGAGCTTCCACGCCGCCTCGCGGCTGCTGCCGCGCCGGCTGCGGGAGCCGGCGACCGCGCTCTACGCCTTCTGCCGCCTGGCGGATGACGCGGTCGACCTCGAGGGCGGCACCGGCCTCGGCCCGCTGCGGGAGCGGCTGGAGAGGATCTACCAGGGACGGCCGGTGCCGATCCCGGCCGACCGCGCCTTCGCCGCCATCGCCTCCCGCTTCGCCATCCCCCGCGCCCTGCCCGAGGCGCTGTTCGAGGGCTTCGCCTGGGATGCGGAGGGGCGGCGCTACGAGACGCTGGCCGACCTGCACGCCTATGCCGTCCGCGTGGCCGGCACGGTCGGGGCGATGATGACGCTGCTGATGGGGGTGCGGGATCCGCACGCCCTCGCCCGCGCCGCCGATCTCGGCATCGCCATGCAGCTGACGAACATCGCCCGCGACGTGGGGGAGGATGCGCGCAACGGGCGGCTCTATCTGCCGATGGCCTGGCTGCGCGAGGCAGGGATCGCGCCCGGGGATTTCCTCGCCCGGCCCGCCTTCACCCCCGCGCTCGGCGCCGTCATCCGCCGGCTGCTGGCGGAGGCCGATTCGCTCTACCGGCGCGCGGAGGCCGGGATCGCCCGCCTGCCCGTCGATTGCCGCCCCGGCATCGCCGCCGCGCGGCTGATCTATGCCGAGATCGGGCGGGAGGTGGAGCGGCGCGGCGGCGACAGCGTCTCCGGCCGCGCCGTGGTCTCCAGGCGGCGCAAGCTGGCGCTGCTCGCCCGCAGCATGGCCGCCGCGGCGCGGCCTTCCGTCAGCTCCGTGCTGGCGGAGCCGCCCGTCCCGGCCTGCGCTTTCCTCCTCGAGGCCGTGGCCGCGGCGACGCCGCGCCCGGGCTTGGTCGCCGCCCGCGAGCGCGCGCGGCGCGGGGTGGAGGAGCGGGTGGTCTGGATGGTGGACCTGTTCGCCCGGCTGGAGCGGGAGGACCGGCTGCGCCACGCCGCCCGCGCGGCCGCCCGGTCCCCGGGCTTCCCGCGCCAGGGCGACCTCGCCGCCCGGGCATGAGCATCCCGGTGGCCGGCATCCTGGCCGGGGCGGCGGGCGCCGTCCTGATCGGGCTGGCGCTGCGGCGGCGCGCCCGGATCCGCGCCGCCTGGGACGCGGCGCGGCGGACCGGGGTGGCACCGGGCCGGCCGATCAACCCCTCGCTCCGCGCGATCGCCGATGTCGCCTCGCCCCTGATGATCCTCGGGCTGGTCGTCGCCGGGGTGCAGGTGGCGATCGCCTTCGTCGTGTCGGAGGGCGGCGGGCTCTTCGGCTGGCCCGACCTTGCCGGCTTCCTGCTGCTGCTGCTGGGCTACGGGGTCTGGTTCCACACGCGGACGATGTTCCGGCTGGATCGCGCGCCCGACTGAGAGTTTGTGCAGGCAGGCCCGTCCGCGCCGGTCGTGCGGGGCATCGCCCGGTGATGGCGACGCGCCGCCCTTCGCAGCATGGAAAGCGACGCAGGCTCCGCGCCCCGCCGGCTTGCGCTATGTCAAAGAGACGGAGCGTCAACCAAGGTTGACTGTCGGGAGCCAGCCGCCTGGCGGAGGAACTCCCAATGCGCATCGTCCTGATCCATCCGAATTACCATTCCGGTGGCGCCGAGATCGCGGGCAATTGGCCGCCGGCCTGGGTCGCCTATCTCGCGGGCTATCTGAAGGCGGGCGGCTACACGGATGTCGTCTTCATCGATGCGATGACCCTGCATCTCAGCGAGGAGGATCTGCGCGCGCGCCTGGCGGCGCTGCGGCCCGACATCGTCGGCGCCACCGCCATCACACCCGCGATCTACGCCGCCGAGCGCGTGCTGCAGCTTGCCAAGGAGAGCTGCCCGCAGGCCGTGACGGTGCTGGGCGGCATCCACGGCACCTTCATGTACCCGCAGGTCCTGAGCGAGGCGCCGTGGATCGACGCGGTGGTGCGGGGGGAGGGGGAGCAGGTCCTGCTCGACCTCGTCGCCTGCGTCGATCGCGGCGAATGGTGCAGCGGGCGCGGCGCGGTGAAGGGCATCGCCTATCGCGACGAATCCGGCGAGGTGGTGGCGACGCCGGCGGCGCCGCCGATCGCCGATCTCGACCGCATCACGCCCGACTGGGGCATCCTCGACTGGTCGCAGTACAAGTACATCCCGACGGGCACGCGCGTCGCGATCCCCAACATGGCGCGCGGCTGCCCCTTCACCTGTTCCTTCTGCAGCCAGTGGAAATTCTGGCGCGATTATCGCGTCAGGGATCCGAAGAAGGTGGTCGACGAGATCGAGGCGCTGGTGCGCGACCACCAGGTCGGCTTCTTCATCCTCGCCG
>CAZMCV010000096.1:0-15279 GCA_964564645.1 uncultured Acetobacteraceae bacterium | reverse complement strand
GTGCAGCGCGCGGCCGCGGAGCGCCTGGCCGCCAGCCTCGCCGCCGCCCTGGCGCGCGCGCAGCTGCCGGCCGAGCCGCGCAACCTGGCGCCGGTCGCCGAGGCCACGCGCATGGCCCAGCCCGTGCTCGTGCGCCTCCTGGCGGCGCTGCGCGCCGCCGGCGCGACCGAGGAGGCGGCGCGGCTGGCCGAGGCAACCAGCCAGCAGGCGCAGCGCGTGCTCGACGCCGCCTGGGCGCAGCTCGAGGCGGGCGCCGCCTACCAGCCCCCCGCCTCCGGTCGGCTGGTCTGGGTCGAGGGCAGGCTCGACCCGGCTGCGCTCTACCTGCTGTCCGATGCCGCCCTGTTGCCGGCGCGCCTGGGGCGGGAGCGGGAGAAGCTGCTGGCGCTCGCCGCGGTGGCGCAGCCGATGCTGGGTGTGCTCGACTCGCCGGAGCTCGGCCGGACTCCGCCCGCGATCGCGGAGCGCTGGCGGGCGGTGATCGCGGAGCTCGACCGCGCCACGCAGGGCCGGCCCGGGTCCCTCGCGGCGCTGGAGCGGCTGATCGGCGAGGAGATCCCCGCCATCACCGCCGAGGCCTGCGCCGATCTGGCGGCCCGCGGCGGTGGCGACTGGTTCGTCGAACAGGCCATCCGCGTGCGCGGCCGGCTGCGCGCCCTGTGCCGGCGCGAGACCGGCACGCGCGGCGCGGGCGCCTGGGCGACGCTCGAGGAATCCTTCACCCGGCTGCTCGCCGGCCGCTATCCCTTCGCGCCGATCGAGCAGGCGCAGCGCGGCCCCTACGCCACGGCGGAGCAGGTCGCCGCCTTCTACGCCGAGTTCGACGCCCAGGCCGAAGCCGCGCTGGCGGCGCTGCCATCCGACCGCGCGCTGGCCGAGCGTGCGCGGCATTTCATTGAGGCGATGCGGCAGGCCCGCGGCTTCCTGACGCCGCTGCTCGGGCTTGGCGGGGCCGCGCCCGGCGTCGCGCTGACCCCGCATTTCCGGGCGCTGCCCGACCGCGCGATGGGCAACGATGCGATCATCGAATGGCGGGTGTCGGGACGCAGCGCGAGCACGGGGACGATGTCCGCGCGCCAGCCTGTGCCCTGGCGCGTCGGCGAGCCGCTCAGCCTCTCGCTCCGCTGGGCGCGCAACGCGCCGGTGCAGCCGGTCCA
This sequence comes from uncultured Acetobacteraceae bacterium, assembly GCA_964564645.1. GTDB lineage: Bacteria > Pseudomonadota > Alphaproteobacteria > Acetobacterales > Acetobacteraceae > CAZMCV01. The sequence goes on along the minus strand of CAZMCV010000096.1, from coordinate 14,122 downwards.
GGTCATGCCGGAAGGACCGCGTGCGACGGCCGGCACCGTGACCGTCGCGGCGCGCGACCCCTGGGCCCTGGTGACGCTGGTGCGGCGCCTCGCCCCCTTGGCGACCGACTGGCAGCCCGGCCCCGGCGATCCGGGCCCGATCCTGGCGCTGGCGGTGCAGACCGCCGAAGGCGACGCGCCCTCGGCACCGCTTGCGGCCACGGCGCGGGCCTTCACCAGCCTCGCCGTCACACCGCAGGGCGCCGCGACGCGCCTTGCGGTCCCGACGCACTGGCCGGTCGCGGCGCCGCGCCCGGTGTCGGCCATGGCCGGCACGCGATGACGGAGGATCCCATGTCCCCGCTGGACCTCGATGCCCTGCTCCGGCCCATCCCGGGCGGCGCCCCGTCCGGCGAGGATCTGCGCCATGACCCGATCCATGACGAGGTGCGGGAGCTGCGGCGGGAGGAGGACGCGCTCGCCCCCCGCGGCGTGTGGCGCCGCAAGCTCAAGGCGGCCGACTGGCCCGGCGTGATCGCCCTGACCCGGGAGGCGCTGGCGCAGCGCAGCAAGGACCTCCAGCTGGCGGCCTGGCTGGCCGAGGCCCTGGCGGCGCGGCACGGGCTGAAAGGGGCCGCGGCGGGGCTCGCCCTGCTGTCCGGGCTGGTCAGGGACTTCTGGCCGATTCTCTGGCCGCCGCCTGCCGAGGAGACCGGGGAGGAGGCCGACGAGGACGCCCGCTTCGCCATCCTGGAATGGCTGGATGCGCGCCTGACCGAGCGCCTGATGCTGCAGCCGATGACGAGCCTCGGTGAGCCGCCGCCGACCTGGCACGAGCATGCGTCGCTGCAGCGCCGCCGGGCCGGCGCGCATGGCCGGCTCCCGCCGGAGGACGAGGAGCGGGCGGCCGCGGTGGACAAGGCGATCGCCCGGACCCCGGACCAGCAGCTCGCCCTCGCGCTGGAGGAGGTCGCGCAGCTTCACCGGGCCATCGAGACGCTGGTCGAGGCGCTGCGCGGCGCCGGCCTTGCGACCCCGCCCAGCTTTCCGAGGCTCGGCACGGCGCTCGACGAGATGCGAGCCTTCCTTCATTCCGCGCTGACCGCGCGCGGCGTGTCGCTGGAGGCGGCCGCTCCGGTCCCGGAGGCCGAGGCCGAGCCCGGGATCGCGGATCGCGCGGAACCCGAGCCGAGGGATTTGCCGCCGGCACCCGAGCCGGTCGCCGCCCTTCCGCCCGAACGCGATGAGGGACCCCCTCGCTGGGGTCCCATCGCCAGCCGCGACGCCGCCTATCGCCAGCTGGCGGAGGTGGCGGGCTACCTCGAGGCGCTGGAGCCGCACAGCCCGGTGCCGGCGCTGCTGCGGCGCGCCATCCGCTGGGGCGGCATGGCCCTGCCGGAGCTGCTGACCGAGCTGGTGCATGAGGAGGGCGGGCCCTTCCGCCTGCTGCGCATCGCCCCCACCGAGACCGCGGGAGAGTAGCGCCATGGGCAATGCCGCCGCGCGCATGGGGGACCTCGTCAAGCAGGACGCGCCGCACTGTCATGCGCCGATGCATCCCGCGGCGCCCGTGCCGACCGCCTGCCCGCACCCCTCCCTGCCGCTGCCCATCATGAAGGGCACGCCGACCGTGATGATCGGCGGCCTGCCGGCCGCGACGCTGACCAGCCAGACCGGCCCCTGCATGCTGCCCGGATGCGTCCCCGGCGGGCCCGGCATGGTGGCCCTCGGCTCCGCGACCGTGCTGATCGGCGGCCTGCCCGCCGCGCGGGTCGGCGACATGACCATGCATGCCAGCTGCGTCGCCCCCTTGCCCTCGCCGATCGGCAAGATCCTGCCGCCCGGCTGTCCCACCGTGCTGATCGGGGGCTGAGCCATGCGGCTGGCGGCGATCGACCTCTTCGCTCCGCGCTGCCTGCGCTGCCTCGATGCCGGGCAGGACGCGCCGCTGCGCCTCGAGCCCGGCTGGACGGGCGAGCCCGATCGCATCGTGCACGGCATCCTCGCCTGCGGCTGCGGCGCCGCCTATCCGATCATCGAGGGCGTGCCCGTGCTGGTGCCCGATCTCGACCACTATCTGGGCGAGGCGGGGCTCTACCTGCTCGCCCGCGACGACCTGCCGCCCGGCGTGGCCGATGCGGTCGGCCGGCACATGCCGCCCGGCGCTTGGTTCGACGCCGCCCGGCAGTACTGCTCGACCTATGGCCGCGACCATTGGGGCGCGCACGACCCGCAGGATCCCGGCTGGCCGCCCCCGGGCAGCGCGCGCCGGCTGCTCGAGGCGGCGCTGCCGACCCTGCCCGAGGGTCCGGGCCTGGTCGTCGAGCTCGGCTGCGCGGCCGGTGGGGTGACGCATGCGCTCGCCGAGCTGACCGGCGCGCCCGTGCTCGGGCTCGATCTCTCGGCGCCGCTGGTGAGGCTGGCCCAGCAGGCGCTGCAGCGGGGACGGGCGCGCTATCCGCTGCGCCAGCACGGCACCGCCTTCGCGTGGCGCGACCTTCCCGTGCCGCCCGCCGCCGCTCCGGCCGAGGCCTGGATCGCCGATGCCATGGCCCCGCCCCTGCCGCCCGGCTGCGCGCGCCTAGTCGTGGCGCTGAACCTGCTCGACTGCGTCGCCGAGCCGCGCGCCCTCCTCGCCGCGATCCGGCGCCTGCTGCGGCCGGGCGGCGTGGCCGTGCTGGCGACCCCCTTCGACTGGTCGGCGGCCGCGACGCCGGCCGCCGCATGGCCCGGCGCCCGCGCGCTCCGCGAGGCGCCCGCGACCCTGCCGGCGCTGGTCGAGGAGGCGGGGCTGGTCCCCCTGGCGCCGGCGCAGGAACGGGACTGGACGCTGCGGCTGCATGCGCGCGCCGCCATGACCTACCGGGCCAGCATCGTCACGGCGCGAGTGCCGCCGCGGAGCGACGCACCATCGGGACCCCGCCGTTGCGCGACACGCACCGACGCGAATGTCGCCATCGGCGGTCGGCTCTAACCCGGGCTTTACCCGGGCCATGGATGCTCTGGTCCCGCGAGCGGCGCAGATCCGCGGCCGCGAGGAGGATTGGTGAGATGAGCGAGAGCACCCAGAAGAAGCTTGGTCGGGTGCGCCCGCCGCGCGTGCAGATCACCTACGACGTCGAGACGGGCGGCGCGATCGAGATGAAGGAGCTGCCCTTCGTGGCCGGCATCCTGGCGGACCTGTCGGGCAAGCGCAGCCCGGAGCATCCGCTGCCCAAGCTGAAGGCGCGCAAATTCGTTGAGATCGACCGCGACAATTTCAACGACGTCATGACCGGCATCGCGCCGCGGCTCGCCTACCAGGTGCCGAACGTGCTGCAGGGCGACGACAGCAAGCTGAACGTCGCGCTGACCTTCACCGACATGGAAAGCTTCGAGCCGGTCGCGGTCCTGAAGCAGATCCCGGCCCTCGCGAAGCTCTACGAGGCGCGGCAGAAGCTGAACGACCTGCTCGCCAAGCTCGACGGCAATGACGATCTCGACCGCCTGCTGTCCGAGGTGATCGGCAGCACCGAGAAGCAGGAGGAGCTGCGCGGCCTGCTCGCCGCGCCCGCCGCCGACCCCGCCGCGCCCACCGCCTGAGCCGCCAGCAGAACGGGAACCAGCCCCCCATGCCGAACGACAACAACCTGATGGTCCCGGCGGCCTCCGCCACGCTGCTCGACACCATCCTCGATGACGGACGCCTCGCGCTCGAGCCCTCGCAGCGCGAGCATGCCAGGGACCTCGTGGCCGGCTTCGTCGACCAGGTGCTCGCCGAGGGCGGCAAGGTCCAGGGCGACGTGGTGGAGAGCATCAAGCTCCGCGTCGCCGAGATCGACCGCCTGATCTCCGCCCAGCTGAACGAGGTGATGCACCAGGAGGAATTCCAGGCGCTGGAGGCGACCTGGCGGGGCATGCACCATCTCGTCTCGCGCACCGAGACCGGCCCCTCGCTGAAGCTGCGCGTGCTGAACATCTCGAAGGGCGAGCTGGCGAAGGACCTCGAGAAGGCGGTCGAGTTCGACCAGTCCGCCCTCTTCAAGAAGATCTACGAGGAGGAGTACGGCACCTTCGGCGGCGCGCCCTACGGCCTGCTGATCGGCGACTTCCAGTTCGGCCGCCATCCGCAGGACATGCAGCTGCTCGAGAAGATCAGCAACGTCGCCGCCGCCGCGCACGCGCCCTTCATCGCCGCGGCCAGCCCGATGCTGTTCGGCCTGGACAGCTTCACCAAGCTGCCCGACCCGCGCGACCTGGCCAAGATCTTCGAGACGACGGAGATGGCGAAGTGGCGCTCCTTCCGCAACTCGGAAGACAGCCGCTATGTCGGGCTCTGCCTGCCGCATGTGCTGCTGCGGCTGCCCTATGGCGAGGCGACCGTCCCGGTCGAGGGTCTGCGCTTCGAGGAGGATGTGGACGGCACCGACCACGCCAGGTACCTCTGGGGCAATCCCGCCTGGACGCTCGCCGAGCGCATCACCGCGGCCTTCGCGCGGCATGGCTGGTGCGCAGCGATCCGCGGCATGGAGGGCGGCGGCAAGGTCGAGGGCCTGCCGACCCACACATTCCGCACCGATGACGGCGAGGTCGCGCTGAAGTGCCCGACCGAGGTCGCCATCACCGACCGGCGCGAGAAGGAGCTTTCCGACCTCGGCTTCATCCCGCTGGTGCACTGCAAGGGCACCGACTTCGCGGCCTTCTTCGGCGCCCAGACGGCGAACCGCCCGAAGCTGTACGACACCGCGGATGCCAACGCCAATGCGCGCCTCTCCGCGGTGCTGACCTACATGATGGCGGCGTCGCGCTTCGCCCACTACCTGAAGGTGATGGTGCGCGACAAGGTCGGCACCTTCGCCACCGCGGGCCAGCTCTCGAACTACCTCAATCGCTGGCTCGGCAACTACATCCTGCTGATGGACGAGGCGACGCAGGAGGACAAGGCCCGCATGCCGCTGCGTGAGGGCCGCGTCGACGTCACCGAGGTGCCGGGCCGTCCCGGCAGCTTCCGCGCGACCGTGTTCCTCCGCCCGCACTTCCAGCTCGAGGAGCTGACGGCGTCCATCCGCCTGGTGGCCGAGCTGCCGGCGCCGGCGGCCTGACCGGCATCCCCATCCGCGCGTAACGCCGGCCGCCCCGGGGCGGCCGGCGCCCCGATCCCCTCCAGGCCGAGAAGGCTGCCATGCCCGACATCATCCTCGAAATCGATGGCATCAACGGCGACCTCGCCGTCGAGAACTACGTCGACAACATGATCCTGTGCAACGGCTTCTCGTTCAGCGCGAACCAGCCGATCGACTACACGCTGAACAAGGCCCGCACCACCGGCACGATCAACATCAGCAACGTCGCGCTGACGCGCTTCGTCGACCTGTCCTCGGTCCAGCTGATGGCGAAGATGTTCCAGGGCCACACCTGGCCGATCACCAAGCTGCACTTCCTCAAGGCCGGCGATGTCGACGGCCAGGCGAAGTCCGAGTTCCTCACCATCGAGATGACCAACACCGTCATCGCCGACATTTCCTATTCCGGCAGCGGCAGCGGCGAGGAGATGGCGGAGGCGATCACGCTGAACTTCACCAAGATCAAGTTCACCTACAAGACGCAGGACCAGAAGGCATCGATCGCCGGCAGCGTGACTGCCACCTGGGATCTGCTGGCCAAGAAGAACGCCTGACCGGAGCGCTGGGGATGATCCGGCCCGAGGTGCCGCGGCGGCAGCGGGGGCTCCGGCCGCCGCTGTTCGACCGGCTGCTCGACCCAGAACCCATGGCGGGGGACCGCGCGGATGCGCGGCTTCTGGCGGAGGCCGATCTGCGGCAGTCGGTGGCGCGCCATCTCGGGCATCTGCTCGACTGCCGCCGACCGGCACCGGAGAGGGAAGCGGACGAGCTGACCGTGCTCGACTGGGGCGTGCCCGACATCGGCGCCGTGCCGGCGCGGGACGGCCGGGCGCAGGCGGCCTGGCTCGCCGCGGTGCGGCGCGCGCTGCTGCGCTTCGAGCCGCGGCTGCGCGACCCGACGCTCGAGCTGCGCGGCACCGACGAGGCGGGTCGCTCCTGCCTCCGCATCCACGCCTCGCTCGTCGCCGCCGATGCGGCGGCGCCGGTGATGTTCGAGCTGGCCCTGGACACCGCAACGGGAACGGTCTGATGGCGCGGCGCGCGCAGGACGACGTGCTGGCCTACTACCAGCGCGAGCTGCACTACCTGCGCGCGGCCGGCGGCGAGTTCGCCGCCGCCTTCCCGAAGGTCGCCGGGCGGCTCGAGCTCGGCCCCGATGGCAGCAGCGACCCGCATGTCGAGCGGCTGATCGAGAGCTTCGCCTTCCTGACCGGCCGTGTGCAGCGTGCGATCGATGGCGAGTTCCCGCGCATCACCGAGGCGCTGCTCGGCCTGCTCTACCCGCAGCTCGCCGCGCCGCAGCCGGCAGCCTCGGTGGTGCGGCTGCAGGCGCCCTCCATCCCGCCTGCGGGGCTCACCGTGCCGCGCGGGGCGACGCTGTCCGCACGCACCGCCGACGACCTGCGCTGCCGCTTCCGCACCTGCTACGCGACGCGGCTCTGGTCCATCCGCGCGGAACAGGCCGCGCTGCGAAGCACCGATGCCTGGGCGTTCCTCGATCATGATCCGGCGGCCGCGGTGCTGCACCTGCCGCTCGCGCTGGAGGATGGCGTGGCCGGTTCGCTCGGCGGCGAGGCGTTGCGTTTCCACCTGGGCGGGTCGTCCGCCGCGGCGGCACGGCTCTACGACCTGCTCGTGGCCGGCTGCGACCGCGTCGCCTTCCTGGCGGAGGGCACGGCGCCGATCCTGCGGCCGCTGACCGATGTGCTGCACCCGGTCGGCTTCGCGCCGGAGGAGGCGCTGCTTCCCGATTCCTGCCATGTCCATCCGGCCTATGCGCTGCTGCGCGACTATTTCGCGCTGCCGGACAAGTTCCGCTTCCTCGACCTGCGCATGCCGATGCTGCCACCGTCCTGCACGCGGCTCGACCTGCTGTTCCTGCTGCCCACGCCGCCCGGTGCCCTCGCCCTGACCAGGGAGAGCCTTCTGCTCGGCTGCACGCCGGTGGTGAACCTGTTCGAGCACGCGGCCGAGCCGATCCATCTCGACCAGCGCCGTCTCGAATACAAGCTGGTCCCCGATGCACGGCTCGAGCCGGTGATGGAGGTTCACAGCGTCGCCCGGGTCCGGGCCTGGCAGGCCGAGAACGAGACCTGGCGCGACCTCCAGCCCCTCTTCGCCATCGGCGCGGCGCCCGAACGCGGCGGGCAGGCCGCCTGGCTCCAGCGGCGCCGGTCGGCCGAGAGCCGTGCCATGGGCGGCAGCGATGTCTGGCTCTCCTTCGTCGATCCCGATCTCGCTCCCGCACGGCCGGCGGAGCGGACCGTGCTGGCCCACTGCCTCTGCACCAACCGGCATCTCGCCGAGCAGGTGCCGGCCGGCGCCCGCCTGGAATTCGACGAGCCGGCCGGCGGCGCCCGCGCCACCTGCCTGACGCGCCCGATCATCCCGCGCCAGGCGCCGCTTGGCGGCGAAGCCGCGTGGCGGCTCGTCTCGCATCTCGGGCTGAACTATCTCTCGCTGAGCGGCGGGCCGGATGCGCTGGCAGCGCTGCGCGAGATGCTGCTGCTGCACGCGGCCCCCGGCGACGAGGCCGCGCAGCAGCAGGTGGCGGGCCTGCGGGAGATGACCGTGCGCCGCGTCGTGCGGCGCATCGGCACCGGCGCGCGCTCGGCGCTGGCGCAGGGGCTCGCGATCGACCTCCTCTGCGACGAGCGGCGCTTCGTCGGCGGCAGCGCGCTGATGCTCGGCGCGGTGCTGGAGCGGTTCCTCGCGCTGCACGCCTCCGTCAACTCCTTCACCCAGCTCACGCTGTCCAGCGCGCAGCGCGACGGTCCCCCATGGCACGCATGGCCTCCCCGCAGCGGCGCCGCCCCCCTCGTCTAGCTGCGCTGCTGTCCGGCGGCGGCATGGAGCTGCTGCAGGCGGCCTCGCTCCTGGCCCAGCTTGGCCGGGCCGAGGGACGCGCGGCCGTGGGCGAGGGCGCGGCGCCGGCGCAGGAGGCGTTCCACTACCGCGCCGTGCCGCATCTGCGCTTCCCGGCGTCCGAGGTCGAGCGCGTGGAGTGGCCGGCGGATGGCGCGCCGCCGATCCTGCATTCGGCCGCCTATGGCCTGCTCGGCCATCACGGCCCCTTGCCCGACTGGATGACCGAGGAGATGGCGCAGCGCCTGCGCCGCGGCGACCGCGCCGCGCAGGACTTCATGGGGCTTTTCGAGCGTCGGCTTTTCGCGCTGCTGGTCCGGGCGCATGCGCGGCTGCGGCCGGGCTTCGCCGGGGTGCCGGCGGAAGCGGGGCCGGCGGGGCGCATCGCCTTCGCGCTGCTCGGCCTCGGCCTGCCGAGCCTGCGCGGCCGGCAGGCGCGGCCGGATGCGGCGCTGCTGCCGCATGCGGGCCTCCTGGTCGGGCGCAGCCGCTCGGCGGCGGCGCTGCAGGCCATGCTCCGGCGCGAGCTCGGGGTTCCGGTCACCATCCGCCCCTTCCATGGACGCTGGCTCGCCATCGAGCCGGCGGACCGCACGCGCCTTGGCCGCCGCGGAAGGCACCAGCGCCTCGGCCAGGGGGTGCTGGTCGGGGCCCGGGTCTGGGATGTCGGCAGCCGCTTCGTCGTCGCCATCGGGCCGCTGACCTTCGCGCAACATGTCGCACTGCTGCCGGGCGGGGTCGTCCACCGCTCAGTCGCAGCCCTCATTCGCTTCTGCAAGACGGAGGAGCTGGAGTTCGTGATCGAGCTGACCCTGCGCCCGGACGCCGTCCCGGTGCTGCGTGCCTCCGCCCATCCCGAGCGTGGCAGCCGGCTCGGCTGGACCAGCTTCCTCGCCGGTCGCCGGACCATGCCCGCCACGCTCCGCCTCGGCGCGCGGGAGACCGCCGCGTGAGCCGCGACATCCGCCAGCTCGTCGCCAAGCTCGGCCCCGACTGCCGGCGCGCGCTGGAACGCGCGGCCAATGCCTGTGCCGCCGCGACGCATGGCGCGGTGCTGCTCGAGCACATGATGCTGCAATTCCTGGATCCGCCCGATCCGGACTGGGCGGCGATCCTGGACAGGCACGGCATCACGCCCGAGGCCACGGTGCGGCAGATCCGGGCGGCGCTCGAGGGCGTGGCGCGCGGGGCGAAGCGCACGCCGACGATCGACACCGTGCTGCTCGACGCGATCGAGGAGGCCTGGGTCGTCGCCTCGCTGACCCTGCAGGACAGCGCGGTCCGGCCTGGCGCGCTGCTGCTGGCGATCCTGCAGCGCGACACCAGCCGCGCCGCGCTGGTCGAGGCCTGCCCGCGATTGCTCGCCATTCCGCGCGAGGCGCTGGCGGCCGAGCTGCGGCAGATCCTCGCCCCCGCGGCCGCCGGTTCCGCGCCGGGTGCCGCCGAGCTCGACCAGTACACCATCGACCTCACCGCGCTGGCGCAGGCGGGCAGGCTCGATCCGATCCTCGGCCGCGACGCGGAGTTGGCCCAGGTGATCGACATCCTGATGCGGCGCCGGCAGAACAACCCCCTGCTGGTGGGCGAGCCCGGCGTCGGCAAGACCGCGATCGCCGAGGCGCTGGCCAGCCGCATCGCCGCCGGGGCGGTGCCCGCGCCGCTCCGCGCCATGGCGGTGCGCAGCCTCGATCTCGGCCTGCTGCAGGCCGGCGCCGGGGTGCGCGGGGAGTTCGAGCAGCGGCTGAAGCAGGTCGTCGCCGCGGTCGCGCACGCGCCCGTGATCCTCTTCATCGACGAGGCGCACACGCTGATCGGCGCCGGCGGCCAGGCCGGACAGGGCGATGCCGCGAACCTGCTCAAGCCGGCGCTGGCGCGGGGCGAGCTGCGCTGCATCGCCGCGACCACCTGGGCCGAATACAAGCGCCATGTCGAGAAGGACCCGGCGCTCGCCCGCCGCTTCCAGGTGGTGAAGATCGGCGAGCCGCCCGATCCTGCCGCGGTCCGCATGCTGCGCGGCGTCGCCCGGAAGCTCGAGGCGCATCACGGAGTGCACGTCACCGAGGATGCGGTGGCGGCCGCGGTGCGCCTCACCTCGCGCTATGTCAGCGGCCGGCAGCAGCCGGACAAGGCGCTCTCCGTGCTGGACACCGCCTGCGCGCGGGCCGCCGTCGCGCGCGATCAGGAACCGGCGGCGCTGCTCGCGCTGGCCGACCGCCAGGCCGCGATCGCCGAGGAGACGGCCCGGCTGCGGCGGGAGGCGCGGCATGGCGCATCGCACTGTCCGCGGCTGGCCATCCTCGCCGAGGAGGCCGAGGCCTGCGCGCGCGAGCACGCGATGCTGGAGGCGCAATGGACCCGCGAGCGCTCGCTGGTGCGCGAGCTGCAGACCCTTCTGGGCGCCGCCGAGCCGCCGCCCGCCGCGACCCTCGCCGCGCTGCGCGAGGATCTCGCCGCGCTGCAGGGCGAGGCCCCGCTGGTGCCGGTCGAGGTGGATGCGCGGCTGGTGGGCGAGGTCGTCGCCGCCTGGACCGGCATCCCCGTGGGCCGGATGCTGAAGGACGATCTCGCCGGCGTCCTCGATGCCGCGCCGCGGCTGGCAGGCCGCGTGGTCGGCCAGGATCCGGCGCTGGAGGTGATCGCGCGGCGGCTGCGCAGCTGGCGCGCTGGCCTTGCCGATCCATCCAAGCCCGCCGGCGTCTTCCTGCTCTGCGGCCCGACCGGCGTCGGCAAGACCGAGACCGCGCAGGCGCTCGCCGACCTGCTGTTCGGCGGGGAGCGCGGCCTCGTCACCATCAGCATGTCGGAGTTCCAGGAGGCGCACAGCGTGGCGCTGCTGAAGGGCGCCCCGCCCGGCTATGTCGGCTACGGCCAGGGCGGCGTGCTGACCGAGGCGGTGCGCCGCCAGCCCTATTCGGTGGTGCTGCTCGACGAGCTCGAGAAGGCGCATCCCGATGTCACCGACCTGTTCTACCAGGTCTTCGACAAGGGCCGTCTCGAGGACAGCGAGGGCGTCGAGGTCGATTTCCGCCACAGCGTCGTCGTCATGACCGCCAATCTCGGCGCCGAGCGGATCGAGGCCATGGTCGCCGCCGGCGAGACCGATGCCGATGCGCTGGCCGAGGCGATCCGGCCCGACCTGCTCGCGCGCTTCAAGCCCGCCTTCCTGGCGCGCTGCACAGTGGTGCCCTACCTGCCGCTGGCGCCGGCGACCGTCGCGCGCGTCGTCTCGCTGAAGCTGGCCAAGGTCGCGGCCCGCCTCGCGGAGCAGCACCGGGCGCGCATCGCCTTCGCCCCTTCGGTCGAGCAGGCGGTGCTGGACCAGTGCCTCGCGCTGCCGGGCGGTGGCGCGCGGCTGGCCGACCAGGTGCTGGAGCACCTCCTGCTGCCGCAGCTCGCGGAGGCCGTGCTGCTGCGCATGGCGCGCGGCGAGGCCTTCGCCGCGGTCGAGGTCGATCTCGACGCGGAGGGCGAGGTCGCCTGCCGCTTCCAGGACGCCGCCGCATGAGCGCGCCGCAGGATCTGCGGCAGGGCTCGCAATACCTCTCCATCACCACCACCGCGGGCGAGGGCGCGCTGCAGCTCTCCCGGATCCGCGGGCGGGAGGCGATGAGCGAGCCCTTCGCCTATGAGCTCGAGCTCTACGCCAATGGCGCCGGCCCGTCCTGTGCCACGCTGATCGGCACCGAGGCGGCGGTCTCGATCGAGGCCTCGGACGGCACCATCCGCCAGATCCACGGCGTGCTGACCGAGTTCGGCATCACCGGCGCCTGGCCCGATCCCGGCCGCACCTTCTTCCGCGCCCGGCTGGAGCCGAAGTTCGCGCTGCTCGAGCATTCCGGCGATTGCCGCATCTTCCAGTCGCTGCCGGCGACCGACATCGTGACCCAGGTGCTCTCGGGCGCGGGCGTGACGCAGACGAAGAAGTCGCTGACCGGCAGCTACGCGTCGCGCGACTACTGCGTGCAGTGGCGCGAGACGAACCTGGCCTTCGTGCGCCGGCTGCTGGAGGAATCCGGCATCGGCTTCTGGTTCACCCACACGTCGAGCGCACACACGATGGTGCTGGCCGACAATGCGCAGGCCTATGGCGCGACCTCCGGCACCTCCACGATCCACTGGCGCCCGGATGCCGGGGCAGGCTTCGAGGACGATGCGGTCGCCGATTGCGCGCTCGACCTCCGCCTGCGCCCGGACGTGATCGGCACCGATTCCTGGAGTTTCGAGACGCCCTCGACCTCGCTCTACGCCAAGGCGCAGGGCAGCGGGACGGCGCGCACCCTGAACGACTGGCATGGCGGCTATGCCAGCGCCTCGGCCGGCGAGGGCATCGCCAAGCTGCGCCTGGCCGCGCATGACACACGCGCCAAGCTGCTGCGCCTGCGGGGCTCGCTGCGATCGCTGAATGCGGGGCAGAAATTCACCCTCTCGGGCCACCCGCGGTCGGAGCTGAACGGCAGCTGGGCCGTGCTCTCCATCGAGATCGACGCGACGCCGGAGGGCTACCGGGCCGAGGTGGTGGCGCTGCCCTCCGCCACCGTCTTCCGCCCGCTGCCGGCAACGCCCAAGCCCCGCATCGCCTCTGCCCAGACCGCCATCGTCACCGGCCCGGCGGGGGAGGAGATCCACACCGACAAGTATGGCCGCGTGAAGGTGCAGTTCCACTGGGACCGCAGCGGCAAGACCGACGACACCAGCAGCTGCTGGCTGCGCGTGGCGCAGGGCTGGGCGGGCCTCGGCTTCGGCGCGCATTTCACGCCGCGGGTGGGCGCCGAGGTCGTGGTCGGCTTCCTCGATGGCGACCCCGACCAGCCGCTGGTGATCGGCTGCGTCCACAACGCCGAGAAGACCATCCCCTACGCCCTGCCCGCCAACAAGACCCGCAGCACGCTGAAGACGAAGAGCTCGCCCAAGGGCGCGTCGGATGCGGCGAACGAGCTTCGCTTCGAGGACAAGACCGGCAGCGAGGAGGTCTATCTGCGCGCGCAGAAGGACTACAAGCTCGAGGTGCTGAACGACGCGACCGAGACCATCACCCACGACCGCAAGACCACCATCGACAACGACGACACGCTGACCGTCAAGCAGGCCCGCAAGGTCACGGTCTCGGAGGGCGACGAGACGCTGACCGTCTCCAAGGGCAAGCGCACCGTCACGGTGAAGGGCGACGAGACCCACACCAGCAGCGGCGACTTCACCCACAAGGTCAGCGGCGACTACGGTCTGACGGTCGGGGGCGACATGACCCTCTCCGTCAGCGGCAAGCTGACCATCAAGGCCGCCTCGGTGCAGATCGACAGCAGCAGCGGCACCGTCACCGTGAAGGCGGCGACCAGCCTGAACCTGAACGGGAACCAGAACGTGGCGGCCTCGGCCGGGGCGAAGTTCACCGCCTCGGGCAGCGCGGGGGCGACTGTGTCCTCCTCCGGCCAGCTCACCCTGCAGGGGGCGATGGCGACCCTGAAGGGCGACGCGATGGGCGAGGTCAGCGCGGGCGGCGTGCTGACCGTCAAGGGCGCGCTGGTGAAGATCAACTGATGGCCTTCGACGCCGCCCTGCTGGGGCGCCTGCCCGTGCTGGTCCGGCCCGGCCTCGATCCGGCCGCGGAGGCCGCGCTCGGCCGGGCGGTGCTGCTGGCATCGGTGCCGGGCTCGGTGCGGGATGCGGTGCCGGATGCGGCGCTGGCGCGATTCCTCGGCAGGCGAAGGAGCACCGCCGCGCCGGGGGATCCCTGGTCGGCCATGCCGGCGGGACCGGACACGGCGCTGCCCGAACGGCCCGATCCCCGGCAGAGGGCGATCCTTGCCGCGGCACCGGCGATGGCGGCCCCCGCCGCCGCGCCACCCCTGGCGGCCACCGCGGATGCGCCGCCTGCCGCGATCGATGCGCGGCTGCTCCGGGCCCGATCCGCCAAGGCTGCGCTCGGCGCGGCCGAATCCCTCCTGCGTGCCCGGGCCGAGGCCGGATCACTCGCCTGGCGCGGCCCGGCCGATGCGTTGGACCAGGCCCGCGCCGCCGCCGGCCGGCTGGTGCGGGCGCTGGAGGAGGCCCACGCGGACCGCCGCGTGATGGCGTCGGCCGCGCCGGAGCTCGCCGCCGCCGATGCCCATCTCGCGCGCTGGCAGGACGCGGCGGGGGCGCCGGACCGCGTCGACGAGGCCGCGGAGGCCCTCGCGGCC
>CAZMCV010000095.1:0-15441 GCA_964564645.1 uncultured Acetobacteraceae bacterium | reverse complement strand
GGCGACGCCGCCAGCCGCGCGCGCGCCGCCGCCGCCCGCACCGCCGCGGCGACCAACGGCGCCACGCCCAGCGCCGCCGCCCCCGCCCCCGCCGAGATCCCCTACGGCCCCTACGAGACGGTGACGACCGAGGCGGCGCTGGCGCGCTGGATCGAGGAGGCGCGCGCCGCCGGCGTGATCGGCCTCGACACCGAGACGGACAGCCTGAACGCGCTGCGCGCCAGGCTCGTCGGCGTGTGCCTGGCCACCGCGCCGGGCCGGGCCTGCTACATCCCGCTGCGCCATGTCGCCGGCGCCGCCGCCGCCGCGGCGCAGTCGGACATGCTGGCCGAGGCGCCGCCGCCCGCGCCCGAAGCGCCGGAGCAGATCCCCTTCGAGACCGCCATGGCCGCGCTGAAGCCGCTGCTGGAGGACCCGACCGTCCTCAAGGTGCTGCAGAACGCGAAATACGACCTCGAGGTGCTGTGCCGGGCGGAGAATGGCGGCATCGCCGTCGCCCCCATCGACGACACGATGCTGGTCTCCTTCTCGCTCTATGCCGGACGGCACGCGCAGGGGATGGACCTGCTCTCGGTCGAGCTGCTCGGCCACCGGCCGATCCCCTTCGACGAGGTGACCGGGACGGGGCGCGCCCGCATCAGCTTCGACCGCGTCCCCCTCGACAAGGCCACCGCCTATGCCGCCGAGGACGCCGACGTCACGCTGCGCCTCTGGCACGTGCTGCGGCCGCGGCTGCGCGCGGAGGGCGCGCTGGCGCTCTACGAGCAGGTCGAGCGGCGCATGGTCGCCGTGCTGCGCGACATGGAGCTCGCCGGCATCCTGGTGGACGGCGCCGAGCTGAAGCGCATCGGCGAGGAGTTCGCCGAGCGGCTCGCGGTGCTGGAGCGGGAGGCGCACGAGATCGTCGGCCGCCCCTTCAACGTCGGCTCGCCCAAGCAGCTCGGCGACATCCTGTTCGACGAGATGAAGCTGCCGGGCGGCAAGCGCAGCAGGCTCTCGGGCGCCTATTCGACGGATGCGAGCGTGCTCGAGGAGCTGGCGGCGCAGGGCGTCGGCCTGGCGCGCAAGGTGCTCGACTGGCGCCAGCTGGCGAAGCTGAAATCGACCTATGTCGAGGGGCTGCAGGCGGCGATCGACCCGCGCGACGGGCGCGTGCACACCGACTACTCGATGGCGATCGCCTCGACGGGGCGGCTCTCGAGCACCGAGCCCAACCTGCAGAACATCCCCGTCCGCACCGAGGAAGGCCAGCGCATCCGCCGCGCCTTCGTCGCCGCCCCCGGCCATGTGCTGCTGGCCGCCGACTACAGCCAGATCGAGCTGCGCCTGCTGGCGCACCTGGCCGAGGTGCCGGCGCTGATCGAGGCCTTCGAGCAGGGCCAGGACATCCATGCCCGCACCGCCTCCGACATCTTCGGCCTGCCCCCGGGCGCCGTCGACAAGGAGGCGCGGCGCCGCGCCAAGACGATCAATTTCGGCATCATCTACGGCATGTCGGCCTATGGGCTGGCGGCCCGGCTCGGCATCGGGCCCGGCGAGGCCCGCGGCATCATCGACGCCTATTTCGCCCGCTATCCGGGGATCCGCGACGCGATGGAGAAGCTGAAGGAGGATGCCCGCACCCAGGGCTTCGTCCGCACGCCCTTCGGGCGCCGCCTCTGGATCGCCGATATCGGCGCGAAGGACATGGTCCGCCGCGCCGGCGCCGAGCGCGCCGCCATCAACGCCCCCTTCCAGGGCGGGGCGGCGGAGGTGATCAAGCGCGCCATGGTCCGCCTGCCCGCCCGGCTCGCCGCCGCCGGCCTCGCCGCGCGCATGCTGCTGCAGGTGCATGACGAGCTGGTCTTCGAGGTGCCGGAGGCCGAGGTCGATCCGACCGCCGCCCTGGTGCGGGAGGTGATGGAGGGCGTGGCCGCGCTGCGCGTCCCGCTCTCCGTCGAGATCGGCACCGGCCATGACTGGGGCGAGGCGCACTGAGGGTTCGTGAAGGCCCGCCCGCCCGCCCCAACTCCTGCCCCGGCGTCGCCCGAAAGGCCGTTGCCACGTCGCGCCGTGGGCGTCACGTTCGCCCCGTGAACGAAGCAGGTCGAGGGGAGCCATCCGCCGCGCTGCCGGTCGATGCCAGCGTCACCGGATCGCCACGCGGCGCGATCGAGGACACCGGGTCCGGGGGCGCCGCCCCCGGCCGCGCCCGGCTGCCCGTCAGCCTGCGCCTCCTGCTGGCCGCCGCCTTCCTCGTGCCGCTGCTCGGCCTCGGCGCCGGGGCCTGGTACGAGCATGCCCGGCTCATGGCGCAGGCCCGGGACGACATCATCCGCCTCTCGGCCGTCGCCAAGGAGCACGCGCTCAAGGTCGTCGAGACCAATGCCCTCGTCCTCGACCGCATCGAGGACCGGCTGCGCGGGCTCGGCTGGGACGCCATCCGGGCGCAGGGCGCGGCGATCCGGGACGATCTGCGCGCGCTCGACGAGCAGATCGCGCAGATCACCTCGCTGCACGCCGTGGCCCCCGATGGCAAGGTGGAGGTCCTCAGCCTCGTCTGGCCGACCCCGCCGCTGAACCTCTCGGGCCGGGCCTATTTCCAGCGGCTGCGCGACGGCGAGACCGGGCTCGTCTTCGGCGAGCCCGTGGTCGCGCGGCTGTCGGGCATCGTCACCTTCACCATGGCGCGCCGCCGCCGCACGCCGGATGGTGGCTTCGACGGCGCGGTCGTCGGCTCCGTCATGCCGGGCTATTTCCAGGCCCAGTGGCACGAGATGGAGCCCGAGGGCCGCACCCGCTTCGCCCTGATGCGCGATGACGGCCAGGTGCTGGCGCAGCATCCGCGCGGCGACTCGGACCTGATCGGCCCGCCCGACCCGGACAGCGTCTCGCCCGCCGTCCGCGGCGCGCGCTACCTCCCGGTCATCGAGCATCTCGGCGAGCATGGCGAATGGCTCACCGCCTTCCGGCGCGTCGGCGAGTTCCCCCTGCTCGTCTCCGTCGCCATCTCGCTCGACCGGGTGCGGGCGGAGTGGCTGGCGAACGTCGCCGTCATGGCCGCGGTCGCCCTCTCGACCGCGCTCGCGCTCGCCGGCGTCACCGCCCTCGCCATCCGCCGCTGGCGGTCGGAGCGGGCGACCCTGGCGCGGCTGGAACGCACCGCCTCCGACCTCCGCGCCGAGATCGCGCGGCGCGAGGCGGCCGAGGAAGGGCTGCAGCAGGCCCAGCGGCTGGAATCGCTCGGGCGGCTGACCGGCGGCATCGCGCATGACTTCAACAACCTGCTGACCGCGATCCTCGGCACGGTGCGGCTGCTCGAGAGGCATCTCGGGCCGGCGGCCGACGAGAAGGCGCGGCGGCTGCTCGGCGTGGCGCGCGACGCGGTCGGCCGCGGGGCCCGGCTGAACACCAGCCTGCTGGCCTTCGCCCGCCGCCAGGCCCTGAAGCCGGAGCCGCTCGACGCCAATGATCTGGTCGGCGGGCTGGTGCCGCTGATCCAGCGCGCCCTCGGCGAGATGGCGACCCTCACCGTGGCGCTGGAGCCGTTCCTGCCGGCCTGCCGGGCCGACCCCGTCCAGATCGAATCGGCGCTGCTCAACCTGGCGATCAACGCCCGCGACGCGCTGCCCAGGGGCGGGCGCGTGACGCTGTCGACCCGGCGCGCCCGGGTCGGGCCGGCCGAGGCCGAGGGGATCGCGGGGGCGGCGCCGGGCGAGTTCGTGGCGATCGCGCTGACCGATGACGGCACCGGCATGACGCCCGAGGTGCGCAGGCGCGCCTTCGAGCCCTTCTTCACCACCAAGCCCGCCGGGCAGGGCACCGGGCTCGGCCTCAGCCAGGTCTATGGCTCGGTCCGCCAGCTCGGCGGCCATGTCACGATCGCCAGCGAGCCGGGAATGGGCACCACGGTGACGCTCTTCCTGCCGGTCGCCCCGGCCAGCGAGGCGCCGCCGGCCCCGCGCGCCGCGCCGGCCGCCGCGGCGGAACCGAGGCCCTGCGGCGCGACGATCCTGGTGGCCGAGGATGACGACCGCGTGCGCGAGGTGACGGTCGAGATGCTGCGCGAGGCGGGGTTCCGCGTGCTGTCCGCCAGCGACGGCGCCGCGGCGCTCCAGACCATCGAGCGCGAGGCGGGCATCGACCTGCTGTTCAGCGACATCGTCATGCCGGGCGGCCTCGACGGGATCGCCCTCGCGCGCGCGGCGCGGCGGATCCGCCCCGGGCTGCCGGTGCTGCTGGCCACCGGCTTCGCCGGCCTGGCGACCGATGGCGAGGAGACGGCGCATGGCTTCGAGATCGTCGCCAAGCCCTATGACCAGGCCGCGGTGATCCGGCGGATCGCCGAGCTGGTGCGGCGGGAGGTCGCGGAGGTTTCGGGCTAAGGGGGGGGAAGAAGGCACTTCTTCCCCCCGGGCCCCCCATCATCGTTTTTTCGCACCGGTCCTTCTGGGTGGCGAGGAAGGTTGCCTGCCTGTGCTGGCGCGTGTTCAGGCGGCGCGCATCAGCAGCCGCGCCTCCAGCGCCTCGCCGGGCGCCAGCAGGGTCATCGGCCCATGGGCCGCCAGCTCCGGCCGGTTGGGCGCGTCCGGCACGTGGCTGACCGGCTCGACGCAAAGCACGTCGCCGCCTTCCGGCGCGAAGACCTGCAGGTTGCGCGCCCAGGCCCCCTCGGCGCCGAGGCTGAGGCGCAGATCCGGGCGCAGGATCTCGGCCATGCCATCCCAGCCGGCATAATGCGTGTCGAGCCCCGCATAGGCCTCCTCGGCGCCATCGATCCCCTCGCTGGGCTGCGCGGCGACCGGCAGGCGGCGCGCATCGCGGGAGAAGCGCGCCGTCGCCCGCAGCCGCAGCCGCGTGCCCGCCGGGCGGCGGAAGAAGGGATGCCAGCCGATCCCGAAGGGCAGCGTCGCCGCCGCCCGGTTCTCGATCGAGAGCGCGAGGAGCGCCCCGGCCTCGCCCAGGGTCAGCGCCAGCGTCGCGCGCCAGCGCCACGGCGCCGCCTCGGCCTCGCCAGGCCCGGCTTCGAAGACCTGCTCGAGCCGCGCCGCCTCCGCGCCGCGCGAGGCCACCCGCCAGGGCAGCGCCCGCGCGAGGCCATGGATCGCGGTGTCCTCCTCCGGCCGGTTCACGGGACCGGCGCGGAGCCGGCCGCCCGGCACGGCGATCCAGCCGCCATCCAGCCGGTTCGCCCAGGGCGCCATGACGAAGGCGCCGGCGAAGCTCTCATTCGGATCGGCCGCGCGCGGCAGCGGCGCCAGCACCTCCCGCCCCTGCCAGGAGAGCGCGGCGAAGGCGCCACCCTGCCCCGGCAACAGCGTCGCCGCCCAGCCGCCGCCGGCGAGGTCGAGCGCGCCTTCGGGCTCCATCACGGCTCGAGCGCGAAGGGGTCGCGGGGCGAGGGCGCGGCCCGGGAATACTCGATCGCGCAATAGGGGCCGCCCTGGTAGCGCTCCTCGACCGGATCGCCGAGGCCGGTGCCCTCGAGCTCGGCGCGGAAGGCCTCGGCGCTGTCCAGCGGCCGCCAGCCGATGCGGTCGCGGTGGTCGCTGCCCCAGAAGCTCGCCGGGTTGGCCGAGCAGGCCCAGATCACGCAATGCCCGGTGCGCTCCGCGGTCACCGAAGCGGCGCACAGCCGGACCAGGTCCGCATGCGACAGCCAGGTCGAGAGCATGCGGTTGTTCACCGGCCGCGGGATGCAGGAGCCGATGCGCAGGTTGACGTTCTCGACGCCGTGCTTGTCCCAGTACATCCGGCCCATCAGCTCGCCATAGGCCTTGGACAGGCCGTAATGGCCGTCCGGGCGAAAGGCGCAGTCGGCGTCCAGGCGCTCCCGGTTGCCGCCCGGCCGCTCATGGAAGCCGATGCTGTGGTTCGAGGAGGCGAAGACCACCCGCGCGCCCTCGCGCCGTGCCGCCTCATAGGCGTGGTAGAGGCCGCGCAGGTTCGGGCCCGCCACCACCTCCCAGGGCTGCTCGACGCTGACGCCGCCGAAATGCAGGATCGCCCCGCACCCCTCCGCCTGGCGCAGCAGGGCGACGCCGTCATTCAGGTCCGCCGCCACGAAGCGGGCGCGCGGCGGCAGCGGATCGGGGAAGGGCAGCAGGTCGGTCAGGCGCAGCGTCCAGCCGGCCTCGGCCAGCCCCCTGGCCAGCACGCGGCCAAGCTGGCCGGAGGCGCCGGTGAGCAGAACGGGCCGCTGGGGGATAATGTTCGGTTCGGCCGGCATCGGGGCGCGCCTTTCGCAGGATCGCGCCACTCTGCCCGCGGCGGGCGGCGCGGTGAAGCGCGGCGAAGGGGCTTTGCGCGGCGGGCGCGTTCCATTACACGCGCGGCAGTCCGATGCCTTGGGAGGCACATCCATGAATCGCCGTTCCGTCTTCTCCGCCGCCGCGGCGGCGGGAAGCCTTGCCGCCCTGGCCACGCCCGCCCTGGCGCAGACCGAGAATCCCGAAGTCCGCTGGCGCCTGCCCTCCAGCTTCCCGCGCAGCCTCGACGTGCTGTTCGGCAGCTGCGAACGCCTGGGCCGGCGCGTCTCCGAGCTGACCGACGGCAAGTTCCGCATCACCCCCTTCGCCGCGGGCGAGCTGATGCCGGCGCTGCAGGTGCTGGACGCGGTGCAGAACGGGTCGGTCGAGTGCGGCCACACCCCGGCGCTGTTCTACTTCGGCAAGGAGCCGGCGCTGGCCTTCTTCACCTGCGTCCCCTTCGGCCTGAACGCCCGGCAGATGACCGCCTGGCTGCGCTACGGCGACGGGCTGAAGCTGGCGCAGGAGATGTTCCGCCCCTTCAACAGCCACTTCATCCCCTTCGGCGACACCGGCACCCAGATGGGCGGCTGGTTCCGGAAGGAGATCCGGACGATGGACGACATCAAGGGGCTGAAGTTCCGCATCGCCGGCTTCGCCGGCGTGCTGTTCGAGCGCATGGGTGCCGTGCCGACGCAGATCGCGCCGGGCGACATCTACCCGGCCCTCGAGCGCGGCACGATCGACGCCGCCGAGTTCATCGGCCCCTATGATGACGAGAAGCTCGGCCTGAACCGGATCGCGAAGTTCTACTACGCGCCGGGCTTCTGGGAGCCCTGCTCGCGCGGCGGCTTCGTGGTGAACCTGCAGGCCTGGGAGAAGCTGCCGGCGCATTACCGCGCCGCGGTCGAGGTCGCCTGCGCCGAGATCGACATGGACCAGGTGGCGAAGTGGGATGCCTGGAACCCGCCGGCGCTGCGCCGGCTGATCGCCGGCGGCGCGGTGCTGCGCGCCTGGCCGCGCGAGATCATGCAGAATGCGTGGCGCACCGCCAACGAGCTGTACGACGACACCGCCTCGAAGAACCCCAACTTCAAGAAGGTCTGGGAGAGCTACCGCCCCTGGCGGACCGAGCAGTTCCAGTGGTTCCGCGTGGCCGAGAATTCCTACGAGAATTTCGCCTTCGCCATGGCGGCGCAGCAGCCCTGAGGGTTTGTGCAGGATTGCCCGCCAGCCCCGATGCCGGTGGATGTCCTGCAATGATTCCAAAGGGCATTCCTTCACCAATTCGATGTCTTCCTACGCCTTGACCGGTCCGGGGGCGGCGACAGGCGCGCCGCCCCCGCCACTCGCCGCAAGGCCGCTTCGGGGCTAGCCTTCGCCCATCGTGCGCGACACGCCCACCCCCCCGACCGACAGCCCCGCCTTCTCCCCGCGCGAGGTGCGCAGCATCGTCGCGGGGCTGACCCTGGCGCTGTTCCTCTCCTCGCTCGACCAGACGATCGTCGCGACCGCCCTCTCGGCGATCGCCGGCGACCTCGGCGGGTGGGAGGCGATGCCCTGGGTGGTCTCGGCCTACCTGATCGCCTCCACCGTCACGACGCCGATCTATGGCCGGCTGTCCGACCTCTACGGGCGGCGGCCGCTGCTGCTGGTCTCGGTCGGGCTGTTCATGGCGGGCGCCGCGCTGGCCGCGGTCTCGCCCGGCATGGGCTGGCTGATCGCGGCGCGGGTGGTGCAGGGGCTGGGCGGCGGCGGCCTGCGGGCGATCGCGCTGGCCGTGGTGGGCGACATCCTGCCGCCGCGGGAGCGCGGCAAGGTGCAGGGCTACCTGTCCGCGACCTTCGCGACCGCCAACATCATGGGCCCGGTGCTCGGCGGGCTCTTCGTCGAATACCTGTCCTGGCACTGGATCTTCTGGGTGAACCTGCCGCTCGGCGCGGCGGCCTTCGCCGCCACCTGGTTCCAGCTGCGGCGCCTGCCGCGGCCTTCCAGGCGGCCGCGCATCGACTGGCTGGGCGCGGCGCTGATCGTCGGCGCCTGCACGCCGCTGCTGCTGGCGATCTCGGAGGTGCAGCGGGGGCTGGCCTGGCACGATGCGCGGGTGCTCGGGCTGGTCGCGCTCGGCCTGGTGTTCCTGGCCGGGCTGATCGCGCAGGAGAGGGTGGCGAAGCAGCCCATGCTGCCGCTCGGGCTGTTCAGCAACCGGATCTTCAGCGTGGCGATCGCGGTCAGCGCCCTGTCCTCGATGGTGATGATGGCGCTGACCATGCTGGTGCCGCTGGCCTACCAGCTCATGGCCGGGCTGTCGGCGAAGGAGGCCGGGCTCCGGATGATCGCGATGACCCTCGGCTCCGTCACCGGCAGCTTCCTGGCGGGCCAGGCGGTGGCGCGCACCGGGCGCTACCGCTTCCTGGCGCTGCTCGGCACCGGGGTCGCCACCCTGATGTGCCTGGTCATCGCCGGGCTCGGGCTCGGCCACTCGCTCTGGCTCGACACCGCGGTGACGCTGGCGATGGGGCTGGCCTTCGGCTGCCAGTTCTCGCCGATGACGGTGACGATCCAGAACGCGCTGGAGCCGAAGGATGGCGGCATCGGCGTCGCCTGCATGATGTTCTTCCGCCTGATGGGCGGCGCCTTCGGCGTCGCGCTGCTCTCGGCGGTGCTGCTCGGGCGGCTGGGGGCGGAGGGCGGGGTGGCGGTGCTGTCGCAGGCGGGCGGCACCGGGCAGCCCGTGCCGGGGGCGGAGGCGGCCTTCGCGGCGGTCTTCCTCGGCGCCGGCGCGATCGGGGCGGTCTCCTTCGCGCTGGCGCTGATGCTGAAGGAGATTCCGCTGCGCGGGCGCTGAGCCCGCCGCATCGGGTGCCGCAGCGCGGGATGCGGCATGTCCCGGGGCGGGAACGGCGCTTCGCCACCCGGGGCAGGGATTCCTCCCGGATCACGCGGCGCCCTGCCGAAGGCTCGGCGATCGTCCCGCGGGCGCATCGGGAGGTGGCCATGGGCATGCTGCTGGGACTCGCGCCCTTCCTCGCGTTTGCGGTGATCGACAGGCTTGCCGGGCCGTCGGAAGGGCTGGTGGCGGGCGCCGTGGTCGCGGCGGGGCTGCTGGCGATCGTGCTTGCCTCGATGGCGCTGGGCCGCCCCTTCACCCTGCAATACGCGCGCGAGCAGGTTCCGCCCGAGCATTGGGACTCGCCCGAATTCCTCCGCACCAACGCCATCATCGCCGCCGTCCGGGCGCTCGCCTTCGCCGTGATGGTGGCCGCCGAGCTTGCGCTCCTCGCCCTGCCCGGCATGCCCCGGGGCGCCGGCATCGCCGCGATCGTCCTGGCCTGGTCGGGGCCATCAGATTCACCCGCTGGTACCCCGACCGGGTGAGCGCCCGGGCAGGCCGGTAGGGTCGCCTGCCCGGCGCCTTGCATACCGCCCCGCCCGGGATGGGCGCGGGTGATCGCCGGCGAAGGCGGGCGGCATCCGCGATCGCTCTTGCGTGCCCGGCCGGAGAGATGAAATCGTGGTTCCCGACCGCGCGCGAAACGTCGCGCGGCAGGCCACGACCCTTGGGGAGCAACGTCCATTATGTCACGCCGCCAGTTCCTGGCCGCCGCCGCGGTCGCTCCGGCCAGCGCCGCCCTCGCCACGCCGGCCCTCGCCCAGACCCAGAACCCGGAGGTGCGCTGGCGCTGCCCGTCGAGCTTCCCGAAGAACCTCGACATCCTCTATGGCGGCTCCGAGTACCTGGCCAGGCGCGTGGCGCAGATGACGGACAACCGCTTCCGCATCCAGACCTTCGCCGCCGGCGAGATCGTCCCGGCGCTGCAGGTGCTGGATGCGCTGCAGGCCGGCACGGTCGAATGCGGCCAGACCGCCAGCCTCTACTATGTCGGCAAGGACCCGACCTTCGCGCCCTTCACCGCCATCCCCTACGGGATGAACATGCGCCAGATGACCGCCTGGCTGCGCTTCGGCGGGGGCAATGAGCTCGCGGCCGAGCTGTACCGCGACTACAACGTGGTCGGCATCCCCTTCGGCGACACCGGCACCCAGATGGGCGGCTGGTTCCGCAAGGAGATCCGGACCCTCGAGGACCTGCAGGGGCTGAAGTTCCGCATCTCGGGCTTCGCCGGGCATCTCTTCGCCAAGCTCGGCGCCGCGCCGACGCAGATCGCCGGCGCCGACATCTACCCGGCGCTCGAGCGCGGCACGATCGACGCCGCCGAGTGGATCGGGCCCTATGACGACGAGAAGCTCGGCTTCGCCCGGATCGCGCGGTACTACTACGCGCCCGGCTTCTGGGAAGGCTCCTCGCGCGGCGTCTTCATGGTGAACCAGCGCGCCTGGGACAGCCTGCCCGACACCTACAGGCATGTGCTCGAGGTCGCCTGCAACGAGGCGACGCTGGAGATGGCGGCGCGCTACGACGACGCGAACCCGAAGGCGCTGCGCCGGCTGATCGCGGGGGGCACGCAGCTGCGCGCCTGGCCGCGCGAGATCATGCAGGCGGGCTGGAAGGCGGCGAACGAGCTGTACGAGGACACGGCCTCGCAGAACCCGCGCTTCCGCAAGCTCTGGGCCAGCTACAAGGCCTACCGCGACGAGCAGTTCCAGTGGTTCCGCGTCGCCGAGAACAATTACGAGAACTTCGCCTTCTCGGCCGCCGCGCGCGGCTGAGGCGGGGCGCGCGGGCCTGTCGAGAGGCCCCCCGGATGGGTGCCGGAAGGCGATGATGGGGGGCTCCGGGGGGAAGAAGCGTCTTCTTCCCGCCGGAGCCGCCCCGCGTCACTCCGCCGCCACCCGCGCCCCGGAGGGCGGGCGGAACGCCGGCATCACCCGCTCGGCGAAGAGCTGCAGGCTGCGCCGGATCTTCGCCGCGCCGTAATAGGGCGGGTAGTGCAGCAGCAGGCTCGTCAGCCCGGTCTTGGCCTGCAGCGCGCGCAGCCCGGCGATCACCGTCTCGGCGCTGCCATGCAGCAGAGTCGTCTCCATCAGGTCCTCGTAGCGCAGCGCCTGGCCCTTCTCGGAGACGGTGCCGAGATAGCCGCCCGTTCCGGCGCCGCCGAAATGCGCGATGTGGTGCAGGATCGCCGCCTCGGTGTCGGCGCGGGCCTGCTCGTCGCTGTCGGCGACATAGACGTAGCGCGCGATGTCGATGTGCCCCGCGGCGGGGTTGGTGCGCAGCCGCGCCGGGGCCCGGGCCAGCGCGTCGCGGTAGGTGGCGATCTGGCGGGCGAGCGTCTCGGCCGAGGGCAGGGTCGAGAGCATCAGGCCGAAGCCGTTGGCGCCGGCATAGGCGATGGAGCGGTCCGTCCCGCCGGCCATGTAGAGCGGCGGGTGCGGCTCCTGGATCGGGACGGGCAGCATCTCGTAGGCGCCCTCGACCGTGCCGCGGAAATGCGCGCCGTCATGGGTCCAGCGGCGGCGGTGGAAGGCTTCCAGCATCAGCGGCACGGCCTCGGCCACCATCTCGCGCCGCGCCTCGAAATCGCGGCCCAGCCCCTCGAACTCGTAGGGGCGGTAGCCGGAGCCGAGGCCGAGGCGCACCCGCCCGTTCGAGAGGATGTCGACGAAGGCCGTGTTCTCGACGACGCGGATCGGGTCGTAGAGCGGCAGGGTGATGACGGCCGCGCCGATGCCGATGCGCGTGGTGCGCGCGGCCAGGTAGGCCATGTAGGCGAAGCAGTCCGGCATGATGCCGTAGTTGGTGGAGAAATGGTGCTCCGCGATCCAGGCGGTGTCGAAGCCCAGGCGCTCGGCCTCCTCGATCTCGGCGGTGGTGCGGGCATGCACGGCGCGGTGCGGGTAGGGCTCCTCCGCCGGGTTGGGGTGGGAGGTGAAGAGCACGCCGAATTCCATCGGTCCGTTCCTCCTGCGTGTTGGTGCTTGCGGCCGAGTGTAGTCGGTCGTCCGTCCGCGTCACCCCCCGGGCCATGGCCGCCCCTGGAGCGCGGCCGCCAGCGCATGCCACATCGGCTTCGGCGCGAGGTCGCGGTCGAGCGGCAGCGGCCGCGCCGCCGGGTTCTTCTCCGCCAGCCAGGAATGCCGGTCCGCCAGGCCCCAGCACAGCACCGCGTCGCCGCCGCCGCCCTCGAGCACGGCGGAGACGAAGGCGTGCACCCGCATCGCCGCGCGCGCATCGCGCCCGGCGATGTCGGCGGGCGGGGGCGTGTCCGGGCCGGGCGCGACGCCGCCCTCGGCGGGGCCAAGGATCTCCGGCTCGATCACGTCGAGCTCGGTGATCCGCACCCGCAGCCCGAGCGCGCGCAGGTCGCGCACGAAGCCGGTGACCGCGCCCGGGTCGAAGGGCAGGTCGCGGTGCAGGTGCCCCTGCAGCCCGACGGCGTCGACCGGCACGCCGCGGTCGCGGAAGCCGCGCAGCAGCGCCAGCACGCGGCGGCGCTTCTCGGCATCGTGGCCGGTGGCGTGCTCGCAGCCATAGTCGTTGTAGGTGAGCATCAGGCTCGGGTCGCGCGCGCGCGTCAGGCGGAACAGCAGGTCGAGGTAGTCGGGGCCGAGCGCGCGGCGCCAGGGCGTGTCCTTCAGCAGGTCCGGGCTGTCCCAGGGATCCGCCACCGCCTCGTTCGCCACGTCCCAGTCGCGGATCACCGGCCGCGTGTGCGCGAGCACGCCGTCGAGATGCGCTTCCAGCAGCGCGCGGGCACGGGCCGGCCCTTCGCGCAGGGCCTCATGGGTCCAGGGCCGCATCGCGGCGTGCCACAGCAGCGTATGGCCGCGCACCGCCTGGCCATGGCGGGCCGCGAAGGCGAGGATCCGGTCGAGCTCGGAGAGGTCGAAGGCGTCCTCCGTCGGCCGGATGTTCCACCACTTGCCGGCGCCCTCGGGGACGAGCAGCGCGGCCTGCCGCGCGACGGCGGCGGCGAAATCCGGCTCGGCCTCGAGCGGCAGCGGGGCGACCGCGCAGCCGAAGGCGATGCCCTGCCGGGCGGCGATCTCGCGCAATCCGGGGGTATCGGCGGCGGCCGGGCGCGCGCAGGTTGCGGCGGCGAGCAGGTGGCGGCGGCGGACCGGCAGGCGCGGAAGCGCGCCGCCGCCCGCCAGGGTCAGGCCGCCCGGGCGAAGGGCATGCCGGCGCGGCGCGGCGCGCCGGTCGTGGCCATGCGCGCCAGGGCCTGGCGGAAGCGCTCGCGGCGCCAGCGGATGAGCTGCCAGGCGCCGCGGGCGGCGAGGTCCGACAGCCTCCCCCGCGGCTCCAGCCCGACCGCCTTGAAGATCATGCCCATGCTGCGCTCGATGTGGTGGTAGCGGTAGAAGCCCATCGCGCCGGCCATGTAGGCGGTCAGGCAGCGGTCATGGCTGTAGGGCAGCGAGGGATCCTCGTTGCTGCAATGAAAGGCGTAGGCGAGCTCGTCATCCTCCGTCTCGCCGATCCGGCCGGCGGCGACGCGCAGCCGGTGCGGGAAGGACAGCCTCTCCCGCGCCAGGTAGCGCTTCATGTGGTCGTAGAAGAGCTTGAAGTGGCGGTACTCGTCGGCGGCGATCAGCCGGCAGACCTGCTTCAGCACCGGCTCCTGCGTCGCCTCGCCGAGGGCGGTGTAGTAGCTGGAGGTCCCGGTCTCGACCATGCAGCGGGCGATCAGCTCCCCGGTGCGGGAGCCGCGGATGGAGGCGTCCACGTCGAGCTTGATGCGGTAGCCGGTGCGGTAGCGGTCGAAGGCGGCGGCGTAGTCCCAGCCCGGATCGGCCAGCGACGCCCAGCGGCCGAGCGCATCGCCATGCTGCACCTCCTCCTCCGCCCAATGGTCGGCGGCCTTCTGGAAGTCGGGGTCGTCGTGGAAGACGCGGTTGAGGTAGCGCGCATAGTCGTCGCCGTTGCGCTCGACCATCGCGGCGGCCTTGACCAGCGGAATGATCTCCGGATCGACCAGCGCGTGGTCGAAGCGGTCCCAGGCCACCTGATCGATCCGCCAATGCTTCATGCCGCCCCCTCGGCCTGTTCCGGCCGTCCCTTTTGACGCGGGCCGTCGCCGCGTGTCCGCGGAGCGGCGCCCCCTGGGGCTATGTTCGACGACCGACCGGCGGATTCAAGCGCAGTGGCGTGCGCGGCACAACGGTCCCGGCGGGAAAGCGCGGCGCCGTGGCCGCCGCGTGCCAGGGGAGGCGTCAGGCGGCGGTCGCGGCCTCGCGCATCGCCCGCATCGACAGCACGCGGTTGAGCGCGGCGTCGCGCTTCTCCGGCGGATCCTCGGCGCTGGTCGCGGCGAGGGCCGCCTCGGCGTCCTTCAGGCGGGTCTCCGCCTCGGCGCGCGACAGGCTGGCGGTCGGCGTCGCCTCGTCGGCGAGCACCGTGCAGCGCTCCGCCGTCACCTCGGCGAAGCCGCCGGCGACGAAGAGCGTCTCGGTCTCGGCGCCGTTCTCGCGCACGCGGATCACGCCGCCGCGCAGCGCGACCATCATGGGCGAATGCCCGGGCAGCACGCCCATCTCGCCCTCGATGGCGGGGATGGTCGCCATCTCGACCTGGCGCGAGAGCAGGAGCCGCTCGGGGGAGACGAGTTCGAGGAGGAAGGTGGCCATGTCCGTTTCCCGTGCGCCTTAACCCGAGGCGGCGCGGGCCCTGGCCCGTGCCGAGGCCGCGAATGCGGCCCGCGCCCTATGGCGCGAAAGCCAAGCGCGCGGATGCGCGCGCCCGGCGTCTGAGGGCATCAAACAGCCCTCAAGGCTGCCGCTTACGCGGCGGCCTTGAGCGTCTCGCCCTTCTTCACCGCGTCCTCGATGGTGCCGACCATGTAGAAGGCGGCTTCCGGCAGGTGGTCGTACTCGCCCGAGACGATCGCGGCGAAGCTGCGGATCGTGTCCTCGAGCTTGACGAAGATGCCGGGGAAGCCGGTGAACACCTCGGCGACGTGGAAGGGCTGGCTGAGGAAGCGCTGGATCTTGCGCGCGCGCGCCACGACCAGCTTGTCCTCCTCGGACAGCTCGTCCATCCCGAGGATGGCGATGATGTCCTGCAGCGACTTGTAGGTCTGCAGGATGCGCTGCACCTCGCGGGCGACGCGGTAGTGCTCCTCGCCCACGATCTGCGGCGACAGGGCGCGCGACGTCGAGTCGAGCGGGTCGACCGCCGGGTAGATGCCGAGCTCGGCGATCGAGCGGCTGAGCACCGTCGTCGCGTCGAGATGGGCGAAGGAGGTGGCGGGCGCCGGGTCGGTCAGGTCGTCGGCGGGCACGTAGATCGCCTGCACCGAGGTGATCGAGC
>CAZMCV010000094.1:0-15649 GCA_964564645.1 uncultured Acetobacteraceae bacterium | reverse complement strand
AGTTGATGCCGAGCTTCTCGGTCAGGGTCGCGCAGGCCTTGTAGAAATCGGCGCCCGTGCGGTCGAGCTTGTTCACGAAGATCAGGCGCGGGACGTTGTAGCGGTCGGCCAGGCGCCAGTTCGTCTCGGACTGCGGCTGCACGCCGGCCACGCCCTCGATGATGAAGATGGCGCCGTCGAGCACGCGCAGCGACCGGTTGACCTCGATGTTGAAGTCGATGTGGCCGGGCGTGTCGATGATGTTGATGCGGTGGTCCTTCCACACGGCGGTCACCGCGGCCGAGGTGATGGTGATCCCCCGCTCGCGCTCCTGCTCCATGTAGTCGGTGGTGGTGTTGCCCTCGTGGACCTCGCCGATCTTGTGCGACTTGCCCGTGTAGTAGAGGATCCGCTCGGTCGTGGTGGTCTTGCCGGCGTCGATATGCGCCGTGATGCCGATGTTGCGGATTCGCTCGAGAGGGGTGCGCGCCACGGTGGGCCTCCATACGCGAAGGCGGGCCCGGCACGGGGGCGCTCGCCCCGTGCCGCCCGCCGAAGGGTCGGACAAGTCTGGTCTTGGTCGCGCGGCCATGTGCGCCTTCCGCCCGGCTTTTGCAAGCATGCCAGCGGGACCGAGGGATGCGCCGGGCGCATCCCCCCGTCGCGTCGCCCCGTGGATCGCGCCGCGCCCTTCGGCCTCGCGGCATAAAGTCCCCGGAAATCCAACCCTGGCACACTCTGGTCCCGGCCGGGCCTGCTGCGCCTCGGTGCCGAGGGTGCCGCCCTCGGGGGCGCCCCACGCCAAGGGCGCTGGCGCCTGATCCTCCGAGGCGGAGCCGCCCGGGGGGGATGCATCCGCCGCGCAGGATCGTCCAAGGACAGGAGACAACGAGGTCATGCCGCTTTCATCGCTCATCGCCGACCGCCGGGTCGCCACCAAGGCGCTGTTCCCCGTGCTCGCACTGGGTGTCGTCGCGCTTTTCCTGGTCGGCCTGGGCTCGCGCGCGCTCCTCCGGACGGATGCCGCCTACTCGCGGATGCTCGAGGTCGAGAGCGAGGCGGCGCTCGCCGGCGCCCGCCTCAACGAGGTGAACGTCGAACTGGCCCGCATCACCTGGCGCGCCACCGCCTTCCCCGAGCCTGCCTTCGTCGACAAGGCGATCGAGGATCTGCGCGCGCTCCCCGAGAGGACACGGCCGCTCATCGCCGCCATCCACGCCGCGGTCGCGGGCACGCCGCTGGACGCCGAGCTCGACCGGCTCCGACGGAGCGCCGACGAGCTGCGGGCCTCGGCGATCCGGGGACTCGGGATGATCCGGGCCGGACAGATCGATGAGGGGCGCGGCTTCCTCCGCGACAAGCTCTTCGCGCCGCTCCCGGATCTGCGGGAGAAGACGGCCGCGCTCACCCATGCGGTGGTGGAGAAGGCGCATGCCGCCTCGGCGGTCCTGACCGAGGGGGCCCATGCCACCGGCGACGCCCTGCTGTGGGGCGGCGGCATCGCCGCGCTGCTGACCGTGGTGCTGGCGACCTGGCTGGTCCGCGGCTCGATCCTGGCGCCGCTGCGCGCCCTCCGGGCGGCGCTCGCCCGCCTGGCGCAGGGCGACCACCGCGCGCCGATCGAGGGCACGGCCCGGCGCGACGAGCTCGGGGAGATGGCGCGCGCCATGCAGCAGCTCGCCACGAGCCTCGGGGAGGCCGAGGCCCTGCGCGCGTCCAGCGCCGCGGAGCGGGAGCGCGCCGAGGCCGGTCGGCGCAAGGGGCTTCTCGACATGGCCGACGGCCTCGAGCGGCAGGTGGGCCAGGTTCTCGACGGCGTCGCCTCGGCCGCGACCGACCTGACCACCGCCGCCACGTCCATGGTGACGATCGCCGGCGCGACCACGGCGCGCGCGGCGACCGTCAGCGCGGAATCGGAGGCGGCGACGGCGGACGTGAACAACGTCGCCGCCGCCACGGAGGAACTGGCGACCTCGGTCGCCGAGATCGCCCGCCAGGTCGCCGAGAGCGCCCGGATGGCCAATGGCGCGGTGGAGCAGGCGCGTCGGACCGATGCCACCGTCGCCAGCCTGACCAACGCGGCCGAGCGCATCAGCGAGGTTTCCCGCCTGATCGGCGAGATCGCCAGCCAGACCAACCTGCTCGCCCTGAACGCGACGATCGAGGCGGCACGCGCCGGCGATGCCGGCAAGGGGTTCGCGGTGGTCGCCAGCGAGGTGAAGCAGCTGGCCCAGCAGACCGCCCAGGCGACGGTGAACATCGGCCAGCAGATCGATGCGATGCAGGCCGCCACCCACGCCGCCGCGAACGATATCGGCGGCATCCGGGACGCCATCGCCCGCATCGACGAGGTCGCCGCCGCCATCGCCGCGGCGGTCGAGCAGCAGGGCGCGGCGACCCGCGACATCGCCGGCAACGTGCAGCGCGCCGCGGCCGGCACCAACCGCATCTCGGACGCGATCGGCGGCGTGACCCAGGCGGCGAACGAGACCGGCGGCGCGGCGAACCAGGTCCAGGCGACGGCCGGCACCCTGTCCGAACAGGCGGCAACGCTGCGCAACGAAGTCGACGGCTTCCTCCGCCGCGTCCGAGCCGGCTGAACCCGGCGCGCGGCGACCCCGCGGCGCTCAGAGTTCGTGAAGCATTCGATCCTGCGAAAGAATGCCCTCCGACGTCACTGGGGCATTGCCTCCGAGATCGGGGCTGGCGGGCATGCGTTCACGAACTCTCAGCTCCCCCGATAGGTCGTGTAGCTGAAGGGCGTGCAGAGCAGCGGCACGTGGTAGTGCCCCTGCCCGGCGGCGAGGAAGACCCGGACCGGCACCACGTCGAGATAGGGCGGGTCCGAGGCGAGGCCGAGCGCGGCGAAGTAGGCGCCGATGTGGAAGCGCAGCTCGTAGCGGCCGGGCACGAACGACGCCTCCGGCAGCAGCGGCTCGGCCGGGCGGCCATCCCGGTCGGTCACGGTCCGGCGGAGCAAGGCGGGATCGGGGTCGATCCGATGCAGCTCCAGCGCCACCCCTTCGGCCGGGATGCCGCGGGCGGTGTTGAGGACATGAGTGCTGAGGTAGCTCGATTCGGCCATGGGATGGATCCGGCTGGGGAAGGGGGAGGCGGCGCGGGTCGCGATCCAACCATATCCCCGTCTCGGGCGCCCGCGCCGCCCCGATCGCATGCGGAGCGGAACTTTCCCCCCTCGCGCGCGTCCCTGTCGCCGGCGGCGCCGCGCACGGGGCGCCGCCATCGCCCGGGAGGTCTCCGATGATCCGTCGCCTGTCCCCGATCGCGCTGCTGGCCGGCCTGCTGCTGGCGGGCGGCTGCGTCAGCTTCAGCAGCAGCAACCCCAACCCGCCGCCGCAGACGGTCGTCGTCCCCGCCCGCTGATCGGCCCGCCCCCGGCGCCGGCCCGGGCGCGGCCGGCATCAGGGGGCGGCCACCGCGCGGCCGAGCGCCTCGACCTGGCCCGCGAAGGCGACGCCGAAGGGGCTGGCCGGCAGCCCGGCGCGCATCAGCCCCTCGGCGCTCCAGGTATTGCAGGTGTAGAGGGCCGAGTAGGTGCGGCGGGACGCGAAGAAGCGGGCGCCGGCATAGGGTCCCTCCGCGAGGCGGCGCGGCCGCCCATCCTCCTCCCAGGCGAAGCTGGCCTCGACGAAACGGTGCAGGCCGCGCAGCCCGGCCGGCGTCAGGGGCAGCGCGATCACCGCCGCCGTGCCGAAGGCCTCCGCCGGCGGCACGGAGAGCGCGGTGACGAGCATCGCCCCGGGGCCGGGAAGCAGGGCCGCCACCATGTCGCCGAGGCCGCGGGGGCCGCGGTGCAGCAGCCAGGCGGCATCGCCGAAGCCGATGACCAGGTGCTGCGCGCCGGGCCAGGTCTCCGCCGCCATGCGGGCGAGCCGCCCCTCCAGCGCCGCCACGGCGAGCCCCAGATCGGAGTGCCAGTCCCGCGTGACGAGCGCGGCCTCGCCGGTGCGCGGCGGTGGCGCGGGCGACGGGTCAGGCCTCCCGGCCAGGCCGCCATCGGCCTCGGGCGGGAGGGCACCGGCGCAGGCGGCTGGCAGGGGCAGGGCGAGCCCCGCGGCGAGGATCTGTCGCCGCCGCATCCGGCCCGCCCGCGATGGGGTTGGCCGAGGCCCCCAGGCGCCGGCGATGGGGCCTACCGCCCGGACAGGGCCGGGGCGAAGCCGAGGCTGCCGCCGCGGAGCCGCCCGCCCCGGTTCCCGGACGCCGCCATCCCATCGGCGACATCCGGGGCGGACGCGGCGGACCACGCCGCGGCCTGGTCCGGCCGCATCGCCCGCTTCACGCCGGAAGCGGGGGCGCCCTGTCCGGCACCCGGGTCCAGGGGAAAGCGGCTCCGGTCAATTGTAGTAATAATTGTTCACGGTGGTCGGCGCGGGGTTGGTCACCACGACCGGGGGGGGCGCGTGCGAGGCGACCGCCGCCGCCGTGGCGGCCCCGGCGAGGCCACCGACCACGGCCGCCGTCCCGGCTGCCGCCGCCACCGTGCCATAGGGGTGGTACCAGCCCGCCACGGGGACCGGATGCGCCCAGCAGCACCCCCTGGCATAGCCGTGATCGGCCCAGCCATGCGCGTAGCCGGCCGCGTAGCCGCCATGCCAGCCGGTGCCGCCGGCATGCCACGCGCCGCCCGCATTCACGCCGCCGGCATGCCACCAGGCGGGCAGGGCCCGCATCGCCGCCCCGCCATCGACCGCCGCCGCGACGCCGTTGGCCAGCGGCGCGACGGCCGGGCCGGCCATGGCCGAGACCGCCGCCGCCCCGCCCAGCGCGGCCAAGGCCGCCAGGATCATGCCTCGCATCATTGCCCTCCTACCCATGGGCTGCGCGCCTGGTCCACCGAGGTGGATCACGGTCCGGTATGGCGATCCCGAACTCCGCATGCGGAGATCCGGGGGCCGGACATCAGCGGGCAAGCTTGTTGTCCTGCACATGCTTCTGCCAGTCGGCCAGGCTGCGCGCGCAGAAGCTGCGGTCGACGTCGCGCGCCGAGCCCGCGCCGAAGGCGGTGGCATAGCGGAAGGCCGCGTTGCCCCCGAGATCGGCGATCAGGATGGCGTTGTAGGCCAGCATCATGCGCTGGAAGGCGGGCCGCTCGGCCTCCGGCGTGCACTGGAAGGCATGCGCGGTCATCAGGCCGAGATTGACCAGCCCGCGCTCGATGCCCTGCTCCGTCACGGAGGCGGCGGGGGCGGGTTGCTGCGCGGCCGCGGGCAGGCCGAGCGAGGCCAGGAGCAGCGCCCCGAACAGGGTGGATCGCATGGCTACCGGAACTCCTTCGCCGCCGACCCCAGGGCGCGTTCTGCGCGCCCGGGGTGGCGGATGTCATGGCCGACGGCGCGGGCCGATCGGGGCGAGCCGGAAGCCAGCCATCGGCGCTGGCACCCCCGCCGGCCGCATGCGGGAATGCCTCCGCGGGCACGGAAGCGCGCGACCGGATCCAGTCACCGCGCGCGCCTTCGCACCGGCGGCCATCATGCCCGATTTCGGCGCGGTCCGCACGGGGGTGCGGCGGTCCGGCAGGGCCATCGGGTGAAGCCTCCGAGCACGCGCGGATTCCCTCTCGGGGGGACACGCCCCGGGGCAAGGCAGGTCGGGGAAGGGAGGGAACTCCCTTCCCCGCAGCCCCAACCCTCCTTTTCTTGCTCCCCTTCCGCTTTGCCGCGCGCCGAGGATGAAGCGCCGAGGCACGGACCGGGACAGCCGCACGACAGGGAGCGGAAATGGAGGAGGGGTCGCCGTGTACGGCGACGGGAGAATACCTTCTCCCCGGCCTTGCCTTGCCTGTCGTGGCCGAGGCGACGTCGCTCAGCCGCCGCCGATCACCGCCAGCGTGTGCTCGGCGATCATGCGCTCCTCGTCGGTGCGGCGGACCAGCACCTTCACCGCCGCGCCCGGCGCCGAGATCTCCGGCGCGTTCGCGGCATTGCGCGCCGGATCGAGCGCGATGCCGAGGAAGCCGAGCCCCTCGCAGATCCGGCCGCGCAGGCCATGCGCGTTCTCGCCGATGCCCGCGGTGAAGACCAGCGCGTCGATCCCGCCGATCGCCGCCGCCATGGCCGCGATGGCCTGCCGCACGCGGAAGGCGAAGTGGGAGAGGGCGCGCGCCGCCTGCTCCGTCCCCGCCGCCTCGATCGCGCGCACATCCTGCGAGACGCCCGACATCCCCTTCAGGCCGCTCTCGCTGTAGAGCAGCTTCGTCACCTGGGCCGTCGTCATCCCCAGCGTGTCGAGCATGTGCAGCAGCACGCCCGGATCGATCTGGCCCGATCGCGTGCCCATCGGCACGCCGTCGAGCGCGGTGAACCCCATGGTGGAGCACCGGCTGCGCCCGTCCGCGATCGCGCAGAGCGAGGCGCCGTTGCCGAGATGCGCGACGACGAGCCGGCCCGCGCCGAGCCGAGGATCCTCCGCCGCGATCCGCCGCGCGATGTATTCGTAGGACAGGCCGTGGAAGCCGTAGCGGCGGATGCCCTGGTCGTAGAAGCGCGGCGGCAGGGCGAAGGTGTCGGCCTCCCAGGCCTGGGTGCGGTGGAAGGCGGTGTCGAAGCACGCCACCTGCGGCACGCCGCGGAAGCGCTTGGCCGCGGCGGCGATGCCGGCCAGGTTGTGCGGCTGGTGCAGCGGGGCGAGGGGGACCAGCTCCTGCAGCTCCGCCAGCACGCCGATGTCGAGCAGCACCGGCTCGGTGAAATCCGTCCCGCCATGCACGACGCGGTGTCCGACGGCGATGACCGGCGCGCCATCCAGCACGCCCTCCAGCCAGTCGATGATCACGCCGAGCGCCGCGGCATGGGTCGCCGGCGCCCCGCCGCCCTCCCAGCGCTTCTCGACGAGGACGGCGCCGGCGGCATCGCGGCCGAGAAGGCGCGGCGCCGCGCCGATCCCCTCGATCTGGCCGTAGAAGCGCTGCTCGGTTCCCGCCGCCTCGAAGGCG
The DNA here is from genome assembly GCA_964564645.1 of uncultured Acetobacteraceae bacterium. Taxonomy (GTDB): domain Bacteria; phylum Pseudomonadota; class Alphaproteobacteria; order Acetobacterales; family Acetobacteraceae; genus CAZMCV01. The sequence continues at coordinate 8,715 of CAZMCV010000094.1, read as the reverse complement.
GCGAATTTGAGCGAGGAGGAGCCGGCATTGAGAACGAGGACGATGCCGCCCATGGTCAGCCCCCCGTCGCGACCAGCGAGGCGCCGGTGCGGCGCCAATGGCTGTAGAGGACGGCGAGCGCGGCCGAGACCAGCCGGGCGCGCTCATCGTCGGCGCGGCTGGTCAGCATCACCGGGACCCTGGCGCCGACCGCGATGCCGCCGGTATCGGCGTGGCTGAGGAAGACCAGCTGCTTGGCCAGCATGTTCCCGGCCTCGAGATTCGGCGCGATCAGCACGTCGGCGCGGCCGGCGACCGCCGAGACGATGCCCTTGGTCTGCGCCGCCTCGATGTCGACCGCGTTGTCCATCGCCAGCGGGCCGTCCACGACGCCGCCGCGGATCTGCCCGCGCTCGGCCATCTTCGACAGGATGGCGGCATCGAGCGTCGAGGGGATCGCCGGGTTGATGGTCTCGACCGCCGAGAGCACGCCGACGCGCGGCTGCTCGAGCCCGACGGCACGCGCCAGGTCGATCGCGTTCTGGATGATGTCGGCCTTGGTCATCAGGTCGGGGAGGATGTTGATGGCGGCGTCGCTGATCAGCATCAGCCCCTCCCGCCCCGGCACGTCGAGGACGAAGCAATGGCTGATGCGCCGGCCGGCGCGCAGCCCGCCATCGCCCTTGGTGACGTGGCGCAGCACCTCGTCCGAGTGGATGTTGCCCTTCATCAGCGCCGAGGCCTGGCCTTCATGCACCAGGGCGACGGCGCGGGCGGGGGCCGCGTGGTCATCGGCGACATCGACGACGCGCGCGCCCTCCAGGTCCCAGCCGATGCGGTCGGCGGCGCCGCGGATCGCGCGCTCGGGGCCGACCAGCACCGCCTCGATCAGCCCGGCCTTCACGGCCTCCCAGGCGCCGCCGAGGGAATTGTCGTCGGTCGGCGCCACCACGGCGGTCGGCATGGCGGGCACGCCGGCGCAGGCGCGCAGCAGGCGGTCGAACTTGCCGCCGCGGCGGAGCGCGATCTCCGGCACGGACACGTCGTCGGCGAAGATGCTCGTCTCGGGCGCCACCACCTCGGCGACGCCGTCGGAGACCAGGCGGCCATCCGCGTGCTCCAGCCGGCAGTCGAGCTCGACCACGCGGCCGGGCTTCTTGGCGCGCACGGTGACGCGGATGCGGACCGGATCGCCGACCTGGATGGGCTCGTGGAAGCGCAGGGTCTGGCCGAGATAGGCCGTGCCCGGCCCGGGCAGCACATTGCCGAGCAGGGCCGAGAACAGCGCGCCGCCCCACATCGCGGGCGCGACCGGCCCGCCGCCGGTGTCGCGCTCGGCGAAACCCGGCAGGTGGCGCGGGTTGAGGTTGCCCGAGGCATGGGCGAAGACCAGCAGGTCGTTCTCGGTCAGGGTGCGCTCGAGCTCCGCGCTCTGGCCGAGGTGCAGGTCGTCATAGCCATGGCCGGTGAGGTCGCGCGTGGTCATGCCGGGTGCTCCTCTCGCTGGGTCGGGAGGCCGAGACGCATCTCGGGCACCTCGTCGGGAAGGATCAGCGTGGCCCCCGTCGCGGCCAGGACCTGCGCGACGGCGACGCCCGGCGCGCGCTCGCGCAGCACCAGCCCCTCCGGCGTCGGCTCGATCACGGCGAGCTCGGTGACGACGAGCGTGACGGGGCGCGAGGAGGTGGGCGGCAGGGTCAGCTCGGGGACGATCTTCGGCTCGCCGCGGGCCGCGTGCTGCATCGCGACGATCACGCGCCGCGCGCCGGCGACGAGGTCCATCGCGCCCCCCATCCCCGGGATCAGCTTGCCCGGCACCATCCAGTTCGCCAGGTGCCCGCGTCCGTCCACCTGTAGCCCGCCGAGCACGGTCATGTCGAGATGCCCGCCCCGGATCAGCTTGAAGGACATCGCGCTGTCGAAGCTGACGGCGCCCGGCAGCGCGCTGATGAAGCCGCCACCGGCATCCGTCAGATGCGGGTCCTCCATCCCGTCGGGCGGCGGGCCGCCGAAGCCGATGATGCCGTTCTCGCTCTGGAAGGCGACGTTCAGCCCGGCGGGGACGTAGCGCGCGACCAGGGTCGGCAGGCCGATGCCGAGATTGACCAGCGTCCGCTCGCGCAGCTCCTGCGCGACGCGGCGGGCGATGACCTCCTTCGGATCCATCGCGGCCGGCGCGGTGCCGTGGTGCCTCGTGCTCATCGCAGGCGCTCCACCAGGTGGTCGACCAGGATGCCGGGCGTCTTCACCTGGTCGGGCGGGATGACGCCGACGGGGACGATCTCGCCGGCCTCGGCGATGACGCAGCGCGCAGCCAGCGCGATCACCGGGTTGAAGTTCATCGCCGTCAGCCGATAGGTCAGGTTGAAGGCGTGGTCGGCCTCATGCGCCTTGACCAGCGCGACATCGGCCTTGATCGGCAGCTCGAGCAGGTATTCGCGCCCGTCGATCTCGATGATGCGCTTGCCGTCGGCGACGACCGTGCCGATGCCCGTCGGCGTCAGCACGCCGCCCAGTCCGGCGCCGCCGGCGCGGATGCACTCGGCCAGCGTGCCCTGCGGCACCAGGTCGACATGCATCTCCCCGGCCATCATCTTCTTCTGGGTGACCGGGTTGGTGCCGATATGGCTGACGATGCAGCGGGCGACGCAGCCGGCATCGATCAGCTTGCCGACGCCGATGCCCGGGCGGGCGGTGTCGTTGCCGATGATGGTCAGGCCGCGCGCGCCGCGGGCGACGAGCGCATCGATGATCCGTTCCGGCGAGCCGACGGCCATGAAGCCGCCGAACAGCACGCTCGCCCCGTCCGGCACCAGCTCGGCGGCGGCGGTGGCGCTGATGGCGCGTCGCATGCGGTCCCTCCCTGTCCGGTCAGAGCGTGCGAAGAAATCGAAGCCGCGCGGGAATACCCTCCGGAAACATGGGGGAGATCCCTCCAGGATCGGCGCTGACGGGCATTCTTCCGCAAGCGCTCAGGCCATGATGTGCAGGCCGGCATCGACGTAGATCGTGTCGCCGGTCATGCCCGAGGAGGCGCCGCCCACCAGGAAGGCGACGACGCGCCCGACCTCGGCGATGTCGACCAGGCGCTGCTGCGGCGCGCGGGTCTGCGCCATCTCCACCAGCTCGTCGAAATGCGCGATTCCGCTGGCCGCGCGGGTCTTGAGGGGGCCGGGGGAGACGGCGAAGACGCGGATGTTCTTCGGCCCCATCTCGGCCGCCATGTAGCGGACCGAGGCCTCGAGCGCGGCCTTGACCGGTCCCATGACGTTGTAGTTCCCGACCACCTTGTCGGCGCCGTAGTAGCTCATCGTCGCCAGCACGCCGCCCTCGGTCATCAGCGGCTCGGCCAGCCTGGCCATGCGCAGGAAGGACCAGCAGGACACCCGCATCGCCTGGGTGAAGCCCTCGGCCGAGCAGTCGATGACGCGGCCATGCAGGTCGTCGCGCGGGGCGAATGCGATCGAGTGGATCAGGAAGTCGAGCCGGCCCCAATCCGCGGCGATGCGCGCGAACACCGCCTCCATCTCGCCCGGCTGCTCGACATCCATCGCCATCATGATGGAGGCGTCGACCTGCTCGGCGAGCGGGCGGACGAAGCGCTCGGCCTTGGCGTTCAGCCAGGTCACGGCGAGCTCCGCGCCGAAGGCCCGCAGCTTGGCGGCGCAGCCGAAGGCGATGGAATCGGCGTTGGCGATCCCGACCACCAGCCCGCGCTTGCCCTTGAGCATGTCGCCGATGCGATCGTCCGGGTCCCAGACCTTCGAGAGGGGATCGATCGGCGAAGCAGGCATGGTGACCTCCTTGATCGCGGCCCTGCGGAGGAGCCTTCGCAACCGCAGCATCCTGCGTCCGTTCGCGGCGCGGGTCCATCACGAATTTCTTACATAGAGATGACGAGTTCCCGGCCGCCGCGTGGCGCGGCGCTTGCCGCGCCGGGGCGGGCCGTGCTGAAAGCCGCCATGAGCCACGCCCCCACCGACGCGGCCGCCGCTGCCCGGCATGACCGCATCCTGATCCTCGATTTCGGCAGCCAGGTGACGCAGCTGATCGCGCGGCGCCTGCGCGAGGCCGGCATCTATTGCGAGATCTGGCCCCACACCGCCTCCGAGGACCGGATCCGCGCCTTCGCCCCGCGCGGGATCATCCTCTCGGGCGGGCCGGCCAGCGTGACCGAGGGCGAGAGCCCGCGCGCGCCGGAGGCGGTCTTCGGCATGGGCCTGCCCATCCTCGGCATCTGCTACGGCCAGCAGGCGCTGGCCGCCCAGCTCGGCGGCACGGTCGAGGGGTCCGACCATCGCGAGTTCGGCCGCGCCTTTGTCGACGTGACCGGCGAGTGCGCCATCACCCAGGGCGTCTGGGCCAAGGGCGCGCGCGAGCAGGTCTGGATGAGCCATGGCGACCGCATCACCGCCCTGCCGCCCGGCTTCCGCAGCGTCGCCAGCAGCGAGGGCGCGCCCTTCGCCGTCATCGCCGACGACCGGCGGCATTTCTACGGCACCATGTTCCACCCGGAGGTGGTGCACACCCCGCATGGCGCGGCGCTGCTGGCGAATTTCGCGCTCGGCGTCTGCGGCTGCCGCGGCGACTGGACGATGGGGGCGTTCCGCACGGAGCAGGTGGCGAGGATCCGCGCCCAGGTGGGCAAGGGGCGCGTGGTCTGCGGCCTGTCGGGCGGCGTCGATTCCTCGGTGGCCGCGGTGCTGATCCACGAGGCGATCGGCGACCAGCTCACCTGCATCTTCGTCGACCACGGGCTGATGCGAAGCGGCGAGGCGGAGGAGGTGGTCGCCACCTTCCGCGACCGCTTCAACATCCGCCTGGTGCACCGCGACGCGTCCGAGCTGTTCCTCGGCCAGCTCTCCGGCGTCACCGACCCCGAGCTGAAGCGCAAGACCATCGGCCGGCTCTTCATCGAGGTGTTCGAGGAGGAGCAGGCCAGGCTCGGCGGCGCCGATTTCCTGGCGCAGGGCACGCTCTACCCGGACGTGATCGAGAGCGTCTCGGCCACCGGCGGGCCGAGCGTCACCATCAAGTCGCACCACAATGTCGGCGGCCTGCCCGCGCAGATGCGGATGAGCCTGGTCGAGCCGCTGCGCGAGCTGTTCAAGGACGAGGTGCGCGTGCTCGGCCGCGAGCTCGGCCTGCCGGAGGCGATCGTCGGGCGGCATCCCTTCCCGGGGCCGGGCCTCGCAATCCGCATCCCCGGCGAGGTGACGCGCGAGAAGGCCGACCTGCTGCGCCGCGCGGACCGCATCTTCCTCGAGGAGATCCGCACGGCCGGCCTGTACGACGCGATCTGGCAGGCCTTCGCGGTGCTGCTGCCGGTGCGCACCGTCGGCGTGATGGGCGATGGCCGCACCTACGACCAGGCCTGCGCGCTGCGCGCCGTGACCAGCACGGACGGGATGACGGCCGATGTCTATCCCTTCGACATGGGCTTCCTGACGCGCGTGGCCAACCGCATCGTCAACGAAGTGCGCGGCATCAACCGCGTGACCTACGACATCACCTCGAAGCCGCCCGGCACGATCGAGTGGGAATGAGAAGGCGCCGGGCCGGGGCGCGCTGCCCCGGCCCGGTGCCCGGTCAGTAGAACCAGCTGCCGGTCGCCTCGTAATTCGCCACCACCTGCGCGGCGATCACCTCCCAGTCGACCGGCCCGCTGCGCTCGGCCGGCTCGGGCGTGGCGGCGGGGGAGGGCGACCAGCCATTGTCGCCGAGCGGCCGGTAGTCCACCTCGCGCACCGTCACCGAGGTGGAATCGTTGATGTTCATGATGCCGATGGCGTTGTTCATGCCGCCATTGTCGTGGTCGCGGGGCACGTTCTCCGTGATCGAGCCCTGCTCGACGCCGTCCACGAAGTAGGTGATGCGATCGGGCTCCCATTTCACCGTGTAGTCATGGAAGGTGCCACCGTACACGTCGTCGAAGATGACGGACTCGTAGGCATCGGACCCGTAGTAGTCCCAGTGGGTGGTGCCGTAGTGCCGGCCCGAACCGTCGGGCAGCACCTCGACGATGTCGATCTCCTGGCCCGGCCAGCTGTCGTCGCCTGGCCAGAGCAGGATCGCCGGCCCGGGCTGGCCGCCATCGAGCCGCGCATTCACGGTGTAGGTTCCGTAGCCATGGCCCGAGGCGGAGTCGCTCGGGTATTCCATGAAGCCGCCCCAGCCGGTGAGCGTGACTTCGCCCGGCACGGACCAGTCGATGTTGCCGCCCCAATGGTGGGTGAGGGTGCCGAGGCCATCGTCGAAGCTGATGTTCAGCGGGCTGTCGGTCTCTGGCATGGGTGTCGTGTCCTTCTCTGGGATGGGCTCTGCGAACGCCTCCGCGACGAGCGGCGCCGGACCGCCATGGCGCGCGTGCTGGCACGGCCACCGCCGGGATCGTCTCGGGGGGTCGGTGAGGGGTGGGCGGCCGGCGCGCGGTGCAGGCACCGGCGCCGGCCGCACGGTTCACGCGCGGCGGGTCAGCCGAGCAGCCAGTCGCCGGTCGCCTGGAACTCCGCCGTCGCCTCGGCGGCGAAGGCGTTCCAGTCATCCGTCGAGGCGGGCAAGTCGGGCCATGCGCCCGTCGCCCCCTGGATGGCCGTGACGACGGCGGCGATCGCGTCCCAGTCGGGCTCGCTGCCGGAGGGTGGCGGGGGCGACCCGCCCCATTCCCCGCCCGATCCGCCGGTCGTGCCGGCGCCGCCGCCGCCATTGTCCCCGGTGTCGCCGCCGGTGCCGAGCGGCGTGTAGTCCACCTGGCGCACGGTCAGCGTGCTGGCCGGGTTGTTGTTGATGAAGCCGATCGTGTTGTTCATCCCGCCATTGTCGTAGTCGGCCGGGACGTGATCGGTGATGCGGCCGACCTCGGCGCCGTCGACGAGGAAGGTGATCGCGTCCGGCTCCCAGACCATGGTGTAGTCGTGGAACACGCCGGTGCCGACGCCCTCGAAGATGTCGTACTGGTAGGCGTCGTTGCCGCCCTCGCTCCAGTGGACGATCCCGTATTGCTGGCCGGAGCCGTCCGCGGCGAGCTCGCCCATGTCGATCTCCTGGCCCGGCCAGCGGTCGTCGCCGGGCCAGAAGATGATCCCGGCGCCCGGGTCGGTGCCGTCGAATTTCGCATCGATGGTGTAGGTGCCGTAGCCCTGGCCGGCGTCGCGGCCCGTGGCGGGCTGCATCGCCGCGCTGCCGCCGGGCAGCACGATCTGGCCTGGCGTCGAGGTGTCGACGTTCCAGGCATTGCTGATGACGCCGACGCCGTTGCCGAAGCTTTCGGTGAAGGCCTCGTCGGTCTCGATGGATGGCATTGTCGATCTTCCCCACGATGATGATGTCGCCCAGCCGCGCGCGGCCATCGGCACGAGCCGTCCCGTTCGCGCGCGAGGGGGCTCCCCGCGCACGTTCTCCCTCGGCCCTGTCCTGTTCCGCGGCGGTTCGGCCCGGGGCGGTGGCGCACCGCCGGGCGCATGTCGCGACGCGCGCGCCCCGTCAGGGGGGCGGGCGCGCCGGCCCGTCGGCCGCATCGCGCGATGTCGCGCGATGCGGCCTTCTGGTCACGGCATGCCGTTGACGCGCGCGCGCGCCATCTGGCGCCCGGGCTTGTGCCGGGCGCCTTGCGTCATGCCGTTCGGTGCAGGCGGTGCGGTGCTGCCGGAGCCGCGTCCGATCGGCCGGCACCGCTGCGCGGCACCGCCAAGCGGAGATGGGCTGCCCTGGAGCCAGAAATCTCCGGAGCGCGAGATCCGGTCGGATGGCTCCATCCGATCGGATTTCGCTCCGGGCGACGACCTTCGGGCCATGCGGGCCGAAGGCCATCCGGGGCTAGGGGCGGGAGGATCCCGTCCCGTCGCGCCCAAGGCCTGGCTTGGCCGGCAGCACCACGCCGCCGCCCCGTCTTCGCGCCCCAGCCTCGTCGCCGAGGCCTGCCTGCGACGCGTCGTCGGAGCCGGCTTCGCGGATGGTGTCGTCCAATCCTGCGCTCCCTTGCTGTGTGGGATCCAGGGGCAACGACGCGATCCTTGCGTGAAGTCCCCCGGATGGGCCGACGCGACGGTCGAAGCGCGCGTCGGCCTCTTCGGCATAAACCGAAGCGTCGACGCGGCGCAAGGATTGTATTTTATCTACATTGTTTGATCGAAATCAGCGAGACGCGCGGCGCGGATCGCTGTTTCCGGGACCGCAGCAACGTCGCAACGCTGTCATAGTCTGCGGAAATGCCCAGCGGCCGGGCAGGACGCGCCCGCCACCTGCGTGTTGTCGCGCCACCCGCCCCATCCTGCCGCGCCCGGCTCCGCATGCGGCGCTTGCGCCGCGCCTGCCCGGCGCAGCAGAACGGAAGGGCCGGCGACCCCGCCGCGCCAGCAGGGAAGAACGCAGGAAGGATCCCGAGCATGTCCGTCTCCAGGAACGCCGAAGCCCGCGGCCTTCGCCGCGGAATCCTCGCCGCCCTCGCCTCGCTTCTCGGGCTGGCCGGCACCGACGCCGCGCTGGCGCAGCCTGCCGCCGACACGCTCGGCGCGATCCGTGCCCGCGGCACGCTGATCTGCGGCGTGTCGATCAACTCGGCCGGCTTCGCGCTGCCGGATTCGCGCGGCGAGATGCGCGGCCTCGACGCGGATGCCTGCCGCGCCGTCGCCGCCGCCATCCTCGGCGACGCGACCAAGGTGCGCTTCGTGCCGACCACCAGCCAGGTGCGCTTCACCGCGCTGCAGTCGGGCGAGGTCGACATGCTGGCGCGCAACA
>CAZMCV010000093.1:0-16524 GCA_964564645.1 uncultured Acetobacteraceae bacterium | reverse complement strand
CTGCTTCGGCGAGACCGCGGGGTGGGAACGCGCCAACTGGTTCGGCGCGCCCGGCACCAGGCCCGCCTATGAATACAGCTACGGCCGCCAGAACTGGTTCGAGGCCTCCGCCGCCGAGCACCGCGCCGTGCGCGAGGCGGTGGGGCTCTTCGACCTCTCCTCCTTCGCCAAGTACGCCGTGGTCGGGCGCGACGCCGCCGCCGTGCTGAACCGGATCTGCGCGGCCGATATCGATGTCCCCGTCGGCAAGGTGGTCTACACGCCCTGGCTGAACGCGCGCGGCGGGATCGAGGCGGACCTGACCATCACGCGGGAGGCGGAGGACCGCTTCCTCGTCGTCACCGCCGCCGCCAGCCAGACCCGCGACTTCGCCTGGCTGCGCCGGCACATCCCGGAGGATGCGCGTGCCCAGGCGGTGGACGTCACATCCGGCATCGCCACCCTGGCGGTCATGGGGCCGCAGTCGCGCGCGCTGCTGTCCCGCCTGACGGACGCCGATCTCTCGAACGCGGCCTTCCCCTTCGCCACCTCGCGCGAGATCGACCTTGGCCTCGCGCGGCTGCGGGCGACGCGCATCACCTATGTCGGCGAGCTGGGCTGGGAGCTCTATGTCCCGACCGAGATGGTGCAGCATGTGTACGACTCGATCGTCGCGGAGGGCACGGCGTTCGGCCTGCGCCACGCCGGCTACCACGCGCTGAATTCGCTGCGGATGGAGAAGCTCTACCGCCATTGGGGCCACGACATCGGCGAGGAGGACACGCCGATTGAGGCCGGGCTCGGCTTCACCCTGGCCTGGGACAAGCCCGGCGGCTTCCTCGGCCGCGACGCCCTGCTGCCGCATCGCGGTCGCGCGCCGAAGCGTCGCCTGGTCGGGCTGGCACTGACCGATCCCGCCGCGCCGCTGCTCTACCACAACGAGCCGGTCTGGCGGGATGGCGTGCTGGTCGGCCGCACCACCTCGGCGATGTATGGCCACAGCCTCGGCGCCAGCATCGCCCTCGCGCTGGTCGAGGCGCCCGACACCGCCAACGCGGAGTGGATCGCCGCCGGTGGCTGGGAGATCGAGATCGCGCGCGAACGCCTGCCCGCGCGCGCGTCGCTGCGTCCCTTCTGGGATCCGACCGGCGCGCGGATCCGCGGCTGATCCACGGTGTGCGGGGTGGTCAGCGAAGGCGGGAGGTGTCGTGGCTTCCAGGTCTACCGCGCAATCACCCTCTCCCGGCACGCACCCGCACCCCGAAGGACCAGTGCCAGAAGACGATGATGGGGGGCGTGGGGGGAAGAAGTGTCTTCTTCCCCCCACCAGATCGCACCCAGAAACGATCAGCGCGCCATCGGCTCGACGCGCACCGCCACTGCCTCGATGAACGCGACCTCCACCTGGTCGCCCGGCTTCAGCCCCTTGGCGAAGGCCTGCATCGCGGGATCGCGCACCGTGACCGTCCGTGCGGTGCCCTGCGGCCCGGTGAAGGTCACCTGCGTGCCGGCGGCGTTCACGCTGTTGATGGTGACGCGCACGCGGACCGCCTCGGCCACACCGCCACCGGGGCGCGTGCCGGGCCGGGCCCGGCGCGCGGCGGCGAGGGCCGCCGCGTCCGGCCGCGCATCGCCGGGCTGGGAAAGCGCCACCGCCAGCGCCTCGGTGTATTCCACCACCACCCGGTCGCCGGTCTTGAGCTGGGCGAGGTTCCGCACCTCCGGCCCCGCCTTCACCGTCAGCAGCGCGTTCGGGGTGGAGAGCAGCACCTCCCGCGTCGTGCGGTCGATCGATTCGACATTCGCCGTCACCGTGATGGTCTCGGAGACCGCCGTCGGCTGCGGGGGCGGCGGGGGCGGCGCTGGCTGGGCGCAGGCGGCCAGCCCGGCGACGGCGCCGAGCGCCAGCAGGCGGCGGGTGATGACGGGTGCGGGCATGGCGGTGCTCCTCCGATTCGGGCGGCCGGCCGCCCCCGCAACCATACTGCCATGCCCGCGTCGCGACGCTACTCCGCCGCCATGCGGCTCGGGCCGCCGTCGAGCAGCCCCGCCGCCTCCAGCGCCGCGCGAATGCGCCGCAGCTCGGCCTCCGGCAGCTTCTTCAGCGGCGGGCGCACCACCGCGCGCGGCAGGCGGCCGAGCATCACCAGCGCCTCCTTCATGCGGTTGTGCATGTCGAAGAAGGGCTCGGCGTAGAAGCATTCGGCGGTCGGGCGGATCCTTGCGTTGATCGCCTGCGCCGCGGCGAGGTCGCGGCGCTGCACGGCCTCGAACAGCGCCGCCTGCAGGTCGGCGATGACGCTGCCCGAGCCCGAGAGCAGCCCCGCCGCCCCCGTCACCAGGGACTGGAACAGCCAGGCGCTGTGCGTGGAGAGCACGTTCACCGGCCGCGGCAGCGACTGCAGGGTGACCACATGGCGCTCGGCCAGCGCCGGCTCGCCGCTCCAGTCCTTGATGGCGCGGAAGCTCGGCACCTCCTCCGCCAGCCGCACCAGGGTCTCCAGCGGATAGGTCAGGCCGGAGGCGAGCGGGTACTGGAAGAGGATCAGCGGCAGGTCGGTCGCGGCGGCGATGTGGCGGACATGGTCGGCAAGGCAGTCCGGCCGCGCCGAATTGCCGCGCGCCAGCACATTCGTCGGGAAGACCAGCAGCGCCGCTGCGCCGCCGGAAGCGGCCTGCTTCGCCAGCCTCGCCGCCTGGAAGGTGCCGTCGGCATAGATCCCGTTCACCACGGGCAGGCGGCCGCCGATCTCCTCCATCGTGATCGCCAGCACCGCGCGCTGCTCCTCCGGGTCGCAGGCGGCGACCTCGGAGGCATGGGCGTTGGTGGTGATCGCCGTGACGCCACGCACCGCCGCCAGGTCGCGCAGATGGCTGCGATAGCTGGCCGCGTCGATCGAGAGATCCTCGTGGAAGGGCAGCAGCGCGGCGGGGATCACCCCGCGGGGCTCGAAGCTCATGGCTGTCTCCTATCCGGGCAGGTCGTTGGGGGCGGCGCCCATGCCGCGCATGAAGCGGTCGCGGATCTGCGCCGGGTCGCGCGGCGTCTGGGTGCGCGGCACGGAATCCTCGAGCTTGAGGCCGATCACATGCGGCCCGTCCTCGGTGAGGCTCGCCTCGACCATCCGGTCGAACGCCGCCTCGTCCGCCGCCCAGGCCGCGTGCGCGAGGCCCGCCGCGCGCGCGACGGCGACGTAGTCCGTGCCGGCGATCTCGCCCGGCGTCCCCTGGCCGCCGGTGATGCGGTAGCTGCCATTGTCGAAGATCAGGATCGCCAGGTTCGCGGGCTTGCGCGCCGCGACCGTCGCCAGGCAGCCCATCTGCATCAGCAGAGACCCGTCGCCCTCCAGCGCGAAGACGCGCCGCTTGGGCTGCGCCAGCGCCACGCCGAGCGCGATCGGGATGGCGAGGCCCATGCTGCCCAGCATGTAGAAATTCCGTGCCCGGTGCCCCGCCGCCCAGAGATCCCAGTTGGAATGGCCGATGCCGCCCACCACCGCCGGATCGGGGCCGATGCGCGCGACCAGCCGCTCGATCAGCGCGGCGCGGTTCATGCGCGGGAGTTCCGGCGCGCTCATGCGCGACGCATTGTGCCCGCTCATGCCCGTCCCTCCGCGGCGGTCAGCAGGGGGGAGAGGATCAGGCAGGCCGGAGACTGTGTCATCACCGCCTGGCGGATGGTGCGGTCCACGAGGAAGCGGCATTCGTCGAGGCGCGCGACCGTGTGGTGCTCCATGCCGAGGCTGTCGAGGATCGGGCGCATGGTGCGGCAGACCATGGCCTGGCCCGGGTTGAACTCGCCGAGCGTGCCGCGCTCGCTGACGATCATCAGCGCCGGGATCTGGAAGGCGCAGGGCAGGCTGGCGAGGACGTTCGGCAGGGTGGCGAAGCCGCTGGTCTGCATCAGCACGATGCCGCGCATGCCCCCCATCCAGGACCCGCAAACGATGCCGATCGCCTCCTCCTCCCGCGCCGTGGCGAAGGTGGTGAAGAACGGGTCCTCGTGGCAGCCGGAGATCAGCGGCTTCAGCACGTTGTCGGGGACATAGGTGACGAGGCGGATGTCGTTCGCCTTCAGCACCTCCCGCACCACCGCATCCCAGGGCGAAGCACTCATCGCTCAGCCCACCGAGATGCCGGCCTGCTGGATCACGTCGCGCCAGAGCGGCACCTCGCGGGCGATGCGCGCGCGCAGCTCCGCCGGGCCCGGGTCCGGGTTGGCGGGCATGCCGGCCTTGCGGAAGCGCTCCGCCACGTCGGGCCGCTTCAGCGATTCCGACACGGCCGCGGCGAGGCGGTCGAGCACCGGCTGCGGCACGCCGGCGGGCGCGAAGAGCGCGAGGAAGGTCTCCGATTCCGCGCCCTGGATGCCGGCCTCGGCGACGGAGGGCAGGTCCGGCCAATCCGCCTGGCGGCCCGTGCCGGTATGGGCGAGCGGGCGGAGCTGACCGTTCCGCAGCTGCGCCTCGACCGAGCCCTGGTGCGCGACCAGGTAGTCCACCTGCCCCGCCACAGCGGCCTGGGTTGCCGGGCCGGCGCCGGTGAAGCCGACATGCTGCACCTTGATGTCGCCCTTGATGCGGATGATCTCGCCGGCGAGGTGCGGCGTGGTGCCGCTGCCCGGGCTCGCCCAGTTCAGCTTGTCCGGGTTCGCGCGCGCGAAGGCGAGCAGCGCCGGCAGGGACTGGAACTCGCTCTTCGCCGGCACCGCGACCACGTTGGGCGAGGCGCTGAGCGTCGAGATCGGCGCGAAATCCTTGAACGGGTCGTAGGGCGCGTTCTTGTACAGGCTCGGGTTCACGACATAGGCCGAGGAGGTGCCGAGCAGCGTGTAGCCGTCCGGCTGCGCGCGCACCGCCGCGCCGATGCCGATATTGCCGCCCGCCCCGCCGCGATTCTCGACGACGAAGGGCCTGCCCAGGATCTCCTGCATCGCCGGCGCGATCAGCCGTACCGCGATGTCGGTCGAGCCGCCGGGGGCGAAGGAGACGATCACCGTGACCGTCCGCTCCGGCCAGGCCGTGCCCTGCGCGCGGAGGCCGCCGGGCGCCGCCAGGGTGGCCGCCGCGCCGCCGAGGATCAGCGCGCGGCGGCTGGGATGGGCGCGGAAGGGGCTGTTGTCCGGCACGGTCGTGTCTCTCCCTGGCGGGCGCCGTTCGGCGGCGCCCCTTCGCGGCGAGGCTACACCCGCCCGCGCCGGACCGTCACCCCGGCCCGGATCAGGCCTGGGCCGGCGTCTCCTCCGGCGGGTAGTTCAGCTCCACCGCGACGCCGTCGGGATCGTGGAGGAAGAGCTGGGTCTGCCGGTCGCGCGGGATCACGCGCTCCTCGAAGGAGATGCCGCGCTTGGCCAGCCGCGTCTTCATCTCGCCGAGGCCAGTGCAGGAGAAGGCGATGTGGTCGAGCAACCCGGTCGGCCCGGTGTGCCGCCCCTCCACGCCGTCGCCTTCGCGCGGGCCGATCAGGTGCACCGTCGGCTGGCCGCCACAATAGAGCCAGTAGCCCGGGAAGGTCAGCGGCGGGCGGTAGCCGATCTCGAGGCCGAGGACGTCCTGGTAGAAATCCTTGGTCCGCTCCAGGTCGGCGGGGCGGATGGTGTAGTGGTTCAGCGCGTTCAGGCCCATGTCACGTCTCCTCCTAAAGGAACCGCGCGGACGGCGTCAGGCCGAGGAAATGCTGCCCGCACAGCTCGAAATGCTGCGACCGGCCCTGCACCTGCTGGGCGGAGGCGTGGATGTCGCGCATCCGCCGCTCGAAGGGCTGGTCCTCGAAGATCGCCGAGGCGCCGGCCTCGTGGTAGACCCATTCGGTCACCGCCTTCGCCTCCTGGATGGCGTTGGTGGTGGCCAGCCGCACATCGACGCGGTCCTTCTGCGTCAGCACGCCGCTGCGCTCCACGCGGTCCCAGGACTCTTCCAGCACCTCGAGCAGGAAGGCGCGGGCGGAGCGCAGCCTGGCCTCGGTGCGCGCGACGCCGGACTGGATCACCTCCGAATCCCGCATCAGCCGCGTCATCGCCGCCGGGGTCTTGGTCATCGCCATCTGCTCGAAGGCGTCCAGCATGCCGCGCGCGAGGCCGAGCGCGACGCCGGCGAAGCCCGAGGCATAGGCGTTGGTCGTGGTGAAGCTGTAGAGCGGGCCGTGGATCCGCTGCTCCTCCGCGACGTCGCGGCGGACGCTGTATTCCTCGGGCACCATCACCTCCCGCACCGAATAGGCGAAGGATCCGGTGCCGCGGAGGCCGACGACGTTCCAGGCCGGGTCGATCTCCACCTGGTCCTTGCGGAACATCATGGTGCGCTCGATGGGCGTGCCGTCCGCGTCGCGGCGCAGGCTGCCATCCGGCTCCTGCACCCGGCAATGGCCGCCGACCCAGGTGGCGTGCGGGATGCCGCTGGCGAAGCGCCAGGTGCCGGTGACGCGGTAGCCCTTGCCGGGGATCACCTCGGCCAGGCCATTGCCCCAGCCCCAGGCGACGACGGCGCGCGGGTCCTTCCCCCAGATCTCCCAGGCGATCTCGGGGGCCATGAAGGCCGCGGCCTTGGAGCAGCCGGAGGCCTGGCCGACGCACCAGCCTGTGGAGCCATCGGCCGCGGCGATCACCTCCTGCATGCGGGCGAAGGTGGCGAGGTCCACCTGTTCGCCGTTGTAGGCGCGTGGCAGAAGGGTGCGAAACAGCGCCGCGCCGTGCAGCGCGTCGAGCGCCGCGGGAACCAGGCGGCTCGCCGCCTCGTTCGCCGGCGAGGCCGCGGCCAGGATCGGGGCGATGACCCGGGCGCGCGCGACCGGGTCGGTCCGCGCCGGGGAGGCACGCCCCGACCAGGGCGTCGCCGCATGCTCGGCGGCTGAAATCGGGCCGGCGACATCCAGCGCTGCGCTCATCGGGCCTCCGGTCGGGCTTGGCTGCCAAGGGTGCGCCCTGTCGGTCGCCCGACCAAGTCTCGACAAGTCGCCCACCCTGAGTCAAGCCTTGCGCCCCTCAGGCGACAGGATGCGGACCGCCCCGTGGCAACCAGGACAGACGCGAACAGGCCGGCCCCACCGCGCGAGGCAACGAACACCCAGGAGTTGCTCGAGGCGGATGCGCCCGCCGCCGCCGGCGTCCGCGACCGCATCCTCACCGAGGCCCAGGCGCTGTTCGCCGAGCATGGCTATGCCGGCACCTCGACCCGCGCCATCGCCCAGGCGACCGGCGTGAACCTCGCGCAGTTGCATTACTATTTCGGCGCCAAGCGGGATCTCTTCAAGGCGGCCTATCTGCGCGGGGCGCATCGCGTCACGGAGGCCCGCAAGCGCGCCATGGCGGCGGCGCAGGCCGAGCATCCGGCGGGCGACATCCCGCTGGAGCGGCTGGTGCGCGCCTTCGTCGAGCCCTTCATGCTCAACTCCGCGACGCAGGAAGGCAGCGCGACCATGCGCATGCATGCAAGGCTGCACACCGAGCCCGAGGACATCGGCAAGGAGGTGCTCAGCCAGGTCTATGACGAGACCACGCTGATGTATGTCGAGGCGTTCCGCCGCGCCCTGCCCCACCTGTCCTTCGAGACGGTGTGCTGGCGGCTCTATTTCATGATGGGGGCCTATCGCTACACCCTGCTGCGCAGCGGCCGGCTGGAGGCGATGTCGGGCGGGGCCTGCGATTCCGGCGACTTCCCGCGCGCGGTCCAGGAGATCGTGCCCTTCCTGGCCGCCGGGCTGCGCGCGCCGGCCTGAACGGCGGGCGCGTCAGGCGCCGGGCCGCCCCTCCAGCGGGTAGGCCGGGTCGTTGAAGCCCGGCGTCGAGGGATGGCCGGGCGGCACCAGCCGGTCGACCAGCGCCTCGTCCTCGGCGGAGAAGCGCTCCCCCATCCCGGCCAGGTAATCCTCGAGCTGCGCCTCCGTCCGCGGGCCGGCGACCACGCCGGTGACCAGCCGGTTGGCCAGCACCCAGCCGAGCGCGAAGCCGATCGCCGTGCCGCCGCGTGCCTCGGCATGCGCGCGGATCTCCTGCGCGATCGCCAGGGATTCCGTGCGCCACTCGGTCTCCATCATGCGCCGGTCGGCGCGCGCGGCGCGGCTGCCGGGCTCGGGCGCCTCGCCGGGGCGGTACTTCGCGGCCAGCACCCCGCGCGCGAGCGGGCTGTAGGGAAAGACCGAGAGGCCGTAATGCGCGGCGGCCGGCAGCTGCTCGACCTCCGGCTGGCGGTTCATGGCGTTGTAGTAGGGCTGCGAGACGACCGGCCGGTCGATGCCCATCGCGTCGCACAGGTTGCAGATCTCGGCGATCCGCCAGGAGCGGTAGTTCGAGACGCCGAAATGCCGGATCTTTCCCGCGCGGACCAGGTCGCCCATGGCGCGCACCGTGACCTCCAGCGGCGTCGCATGGTCCTCCTTGTGCAGGTAGAGCACGTCGATCCAGTCGGTGCGCAGCCGGCGCAGGCTCTCCTCCGCGCCCTGCATCAGCCAGCGGCGCGACGCGCCGCCGCGGTTCGGATCGCCGCCCGGCCAGGGATTGGCGATCTTGGTCGCGACCACCCAGCGGGCGCGGTCGGCGGCGATGGCCTCGCCCACCACCTCCTCGGATCGGCCGCCATTGTAGGTGTCGGCGGTGTCAAGGAAATTGATCCCGGCCCCGGCCGCGCGGTCGAGGATGCGGCGGGAGGCCGCGGCGTCGGTCGGACCGCCGAACATCATCGTGCCGAGACAGAGCCGGCTGACCCTGATGCCGCTGCGGCCGAGCATGCGCATCTCCATCGCCCTGTCCTCCGCGGTCGCGGCTCAGATGGTGCCGGGCCGTCCGCCGCGTCAAGCGCGCGCGCTCCCCCGGTTGCCGGGGGGGCCGGCGCGTGGAAGGCTCCGCGCGGCTTCAGGGGGTGCGGGGCGCATGGCAGGCTGGCGCGTCGGCGTGGATACCGGCGGGACATTCACCGATGTCTGCCTGGTGGAGGAGGCGACGGGACGCGTCGCGGTCTGGAAGATCGCCTCCACCCCCGATGATCCCTCGCGCGCCATCGCCGCCGGGATCGCGGAGGGGATGCAGCGCCAGGGCGCGCCGCCGCCGGCCATCCGCTATGTCGGCCACGGCACGACGGTCGCGACCAATGCGCTGATCCAGGGGCGCGGCGCGAAGACGGGGCTGGTCACCACGCAGGGCTTCCGCGACCTGCTGGAGATCGGGCGGCAGAAGCGGCCCGACCTCTACGATCTGCAGGTGGACAAGCCGCCCGTGCTGGTCACGCGCGATTTGCGGCGGGAGGTACCGGAACGGCTGCGCCACGATGGCAGCGTCGAGACGCCGCTCGACGAGGATGCCGTGCGCGCCGCCGCCCTCGCGCTGCGCGAGGCCGGGGTGGAGGCGGCGGCGATCTGCTTCCTCTACAGCTTCGTCCGGCCGGAGCATGAGCGGCGCGCGCGCGCGATCCTGGAGGAGACGCTGCCCGGCGTCTTCCTGACCGCCAGCCACGAGATCGCGCCGGAGTTCCGCGAATACGAAAGGCTGTCGACGACGGTGGTGAATTGCCGCCTGGGCCCGCTGATGCGCGGCTACATCGCGCGCCTGGCCGGGCGGCTGCGGGACCTCGGCATCGAGGCGCCGCCGCACCTGACGCAGTCGAATGGCGGCGTCATCGGCGTCGAGGCGGCCGCGCGCATGCCGGTGCGGCTCGTCCTCTCCGGCCCGTCGACCGGCGTGGTCGGCGCGGCCGCGATCGGGCGCGCCTCCGGCTTCCCCGACCTGCTGACCTTCGACATGGGCGGCACCAGCACGGATGTCGCGCTGCTGCAGGGCGGCCAGGCGCGGCTGGCGCCGGAGGCGGTGGTGCATGGCTACCCGATCAAGGCGCCGATGCTCGACATCCACACGGTCGGCGCCGGTGGCGGCTCGATCGCCCATGTCGATCCGGGCGGGCTGCTGAAGGTCGGGCCGCGCAGCGCCGGCGCCGATCCCGGCCCCGCCTGCTACGGCAGCGGCAACGCGGAGGCCACCGTCACCGACGCCAACGTGCTGCTGGGCTACCTGCACCCGGAGGCGCTGCTGGGGGGCCGCATGCCGATCCGCCGCGCGCTGGCGGAGGCGGCGATCGCGCGTCTGGCCGGGCGGCTCGGCATGGAGTCGCGCGCGACGGCGGAGGGGATCCTGCGCATCGTCACCGCCAACATGGCCAGGGCGCTGCGCGTCATCAGCATCCAGCGCGGCCACGATCCGCGCGACTACACCCTGATGGCCTTCGGCGGCGCCGGCCCGCTGCACGCCGCGCGGCTGGCGGAGGAGATGGAGATGCGGCGCGTGCTGGTGCCGCCGCATCCCGGCATCCTCTGCGCCATGGGGCTGCTGCTGACCGATCTGCGCGCGGATTTCGCGGCGACGCGGCGGATGCGCCTCGACGCCGCCGCGCCGGCGGGGCTGGCGGAGGGCTTCGCTGCGCTCGATGCCGCCGCCCT
Source organism: uncultured Acetobacteraceae bacterium (assembly GCA_964564645.1). GTDB lineage: Bacteria > Pseudomonadota > Alphaproteobacteria > Acetobacterales > Acetobacteraceae > CAZMCV01. The sequence continues at coordinate 6,126 of CAZMCV010000093.1, read as the reverse complement.
CCGCTGGTTCGAGGAGGAGACGATCGCCCCGGCGGCGCGCGCCCTGACCCGCACCGTCGACATGCGCTACGCGGGGCAGAATTACGAGCTCGGCATCGCCATGCCGGAAGGGTTGGGAGGGGCAGCGCTGGTCGAGGCGCTGGCCCGCCGCTTCGATGCCGCGCATGAGGAGCGCTACGGCTTCCTGGCGCCCGAGGAGCCCGTGCAGATCGTCACCCTGCGCCTGGAGGCGACCGGCGCCGTGCCCAAGCCACGCCTGGCGCCGCTGCCCGATTCCGGTCCCGACCCGGTGCCCGAGGCCCGCATCGGCACGCGCGAGGCCTGGATCGGCGGCGCCTTCCGCGCGATCCCCGTGCTGGACCGCGCGCGCCTCGCGCCCGGCAACCGCCTGGCGGGCCCGGCCATCCTCGAGCAGATGGACAGCACCACGCTGCTCCCGCCCGGATGGACGGCGCGGGTCGATGCCCATGCCAACCTGGTGCTGGAGCGCGAGGCATGACGCCCGATCCCGTCACGGTCGAGGTGATCGGCTCCGCGCTCGCCTCCATCGTCGAGGAGATGGGCGAGGCGCTGGTGCGCGCCAGCTTCTCGACCAACATCAAGGAGCGGCGCGACTGCTCCACCGCGCTGTTCGACCGCGAGGGCCGCACGCTCTGCCAGGCCGAGCACATCCCGGTGCATCTCGGCAGCTTCCTCGACCTGATCCCGGAGATCCTCCGGCGCCACGATCCGGCCGGGCTCCGCCCGGGAGACGTCTTCATCGGCAACGACGCCTATGCGGGCGGCGGCACGCACCTGCCCGACATCGTCCTGGCCGAGCCGGTCCACGTCGATGGCGAGGTCGCGCTCTGGTGCGTGAACCTGGCGCACCACGCCGATTTCGCCGACCGCGGCAACGCGCATATCTTCCAGGAGGGCCTGCGCATCCCGCCCGTGCGGCTGTACCGGGGGGGCGCGCTGCAGCGGGATGTGCTCGACCTGATCCTGCTGAACTGCCAGGTGCCGCGCGAGCGCCTGTCGGACCTGCGGGCGCAGATGGCGGCGAACCGGCTCGGCGTGCAGCGGGTGCAGGCGCTGTGCGCGCGCCATGGCCGGGCGGTGGTGCTCGGCGCCGGCGCGGCGCTGATGGATTATGCCGAGCGGCGCATGCGCGCCGGCATCGCCGCGATCCCCGACGGCACCTACCGCTTCGCCGATGTGCATGATTCGCCGGAGGTGGCGGAGGATCTGCCGCTCTCGGTGGCCGTCACCGTCGCGGGCGATGCCATGGCGCTCGATTTCGACGGTCCGCCGCAGGTCCGCGCCGGCATCAACATGACCCGCACGGCGCTGCTGGCGACGGTCTACTATGCGGTGAAGGCGGTGGTGGATCCCGGCCTGCCGCCGAATGCCGGCCTTGCCCGGCCGCTGACCGTCACGGCGCCCGCGGGCAGCGTGCTGAGCGCGGTGGCGCCGGCGGCGGTCAATGCGCGGCTGTCCACCTGCCAAAGGGTCGCCGACCTGATCATGGGCGCGCTGGCGCAGGCGCTGCCGCAGCGCTCGACGGGGGCGCATCACGGCGCCTGTTCCGTCGCGCAGTTCAGCGGCGCCATCGCCTCCGGCCCCTGGGCCTATCTCGAGACCATCGGCGGCGGCTTCGGCGCGCGGGCGACGAAGGACGGGCTCGACGGCGTGCATGTGCACAACACCAACACCTCGAACCTGCCGGTGGAGGCGCTGGAGACCGAGTACCCGCTGACCCTGCTGGAATACGCGCTGGTCGACGGCTCCGGCGGCGCCGGCACCTGGCGCGGCGGGATGGGGCTGCGCCGCGTTTACCGGGCGGAGGCGCCCTGCCGCGTGCGCCTCGACACGTCGCGGCTGCGCACGCCGCCCTGGGGGCTGGCCGGTGGCGGGCCTGGCGCCTGCGCGCGGCTGGAATTCGGCCCGGGCGTCGTGCCCTTCGGCCTCGGCGGTCGCGGCGGCATCGAGGCCGGGCAATGGGTGGCGGTGGTGACCGCCGGCGCCGGCGGCTACGGCCCGCCCGCTGGCCGCGCGCCCGACCGCGTGGCGCGCGACCTCGCGGAGGGCGTGATCGCGCGCCCCTGAGCAGGCTTTCGCGGCTTGGCCCACCCATCGGGTCGGCCAAGTCGCTGAAACGAAAGCCCACTCAGGAATTCGCTTCTGCGCAAACCTCCGGAGATTTGGTCAGCGCCGTATCCCGCGGGGCCGGCGGAGGAAGGGAAAGGCTCCGGAAGCCGCGCCCTCGAGGGCCTGTCGAAGAACGCCGCCGCTGCGCGCCTAGGGTGTCGCGCGCCGTGCAGCGGCCCCTCCCTTCCGGGGACTCATCCCGGCCCCCGAAGGACCAGTGCCAGAAAACGATGATGGGGGGTTGCGGGGGGAAGAAGCGTCTTCTTCCCCCCGCTGGGGCGCCCCGATCGCCCCCGCTACTCAGGCACGATGCCCGCCCGCGGCATCAGCTCGGCATTCATCGCAAGATCCTTGCGCATGCGCGCCACGAAGGCCTCCGGCCCGAGCGGCAGCGGCAGCAGCCCGAAATCCTCGATCAGCCGTTGCGCCTGCGGCCGCGCCACGGCGCTGCGCACCGCCTGGTCGAGCGCCGCCGCCAGCGGCGCCGGCAGCCCCGCCGGGCCCGCCAGGCACCACCAGGCGCTGACCAGGAAATCCTTCAGGCCGAGCTCGATCAGGGTCGGCACCTGCGGCGCCGCCGCCAGGCGCTGCTCATGCGGCGTCGCCAGCGCGCGCAGCCGGCCATCCTGGACATGGCCGCGCGCCGGGGCGTAGGTCGTGAACATCATGTCCACGCGCCCGGCCAGGATCTCGGTCAGCGCCGGCGCCGGGCCGCCGAAGGGGATGTGCAGCATCTCCGTCCCGGTCCGGGCATTCATGTCGAGCATCAGCAGGTGCGCGGTGCTGCCGACGCCCCAGGTGCCGTAGGTGATCGAGTTCGGCGAGCGCTTCGCCTGCTCGATCACCTGCTGGAAGCTGGTCCATTTCGGGTTGGCCACCAGCAGGTAGGCCGAGGCGAAGAGCAGGCTGATCGGCGTGAAATCGGTCAGCGGATCGTAGCCGAGGTTGCGGAAGGCGTAGGGCGCCTGGGCGAAGGCGGAGTTGCTGCCGAGGAAGAGGGTCGTGCCGTCCGGCCGCGCCCGCGCGACCAGCCGCGCGCCGACGGTCGTGGTCGCGCCCGGCCGGTGCTCCATCACGAAGGTGCCCCCGAAGGTCTCGGTGAAGCCGTCGATCAGGATGCGCGCGACGACATCGGTGCCGCCGCCCGGGGTGAAGGGCAGCACCAGGCTGACGCTGCGCCCGCCCGGCCAGCCATCCGGGCCGCGGCCCTGCGCCAGGGCGGGTGCCGCGAGCATCGCCCCCGCCGCGCCCCCGATCAGGGCGCGGCGCGGCAGGCCTGCGCTCATGAGCGGAGGAACGCGCAATTGCCGTCGGCGAGCGGGCGGAAGGCCTGCTCGGCCGGCGTGGTCGCGACCAGCTTGAGGTAGTCCCAGCCGCCCTTGCTCTCGGCGGGTGTCTTGGCCTGGAACAGGTAGGTCGGGTGGATCTTCCGCCCGTCGGCGCGGACCAGGCCGGGGCCGAAGGCGTCATCGTCGGTCGGCATCCGCTTCATCTGCTCGATCGCGGCGAGGCCCGAGGCCTTGGCCTGCGCCGCGCCGATGGCGTTCGCCGCCTTCAGGTAGTGCAGCACCACGGAGTAGCACTGGAAGGGCACGCTGTTCGGCCAGTGGTTGTTCGGCAGCTTCGGCCGCAGCCGGTCGGTCAGCGCGCGGGTGCGGTCGTTGAGGTCCCAGTAGCTGCTCTCGGTGAAGGTCAGCCCCTGCGCCGATGGCAGGCCGAGGGTGTGCACATCGACGATGAAGGCGATCATCGCGGCGACGCGGATCTTCCGCCCCGCCAGCCCGAATTCCTGCCCCTGCTTGACGCAGTTGATCATGTCCGTCCCGGCATTGCAGAGCGCGATGACGTCGGGCCGGGACGCGGCGGCGGTGACGAGGAAGGAGGAGAAGTCGGTGGTCTGCGGGAAGGGATAGACGCTGCTGCCCACCACCTGGCCGCCATTGGCCTCGACCACGCGCGTGACCTCGCGCTGCACGCTGTGCCCGAAGGCGTAGTCGGCGGTGATGCAGTACCAGCGCTTCGCCCCGGCCTTGGCCAGCGCGCCGCCGGTCGATTGCGCGTTCGCCCAGGTGTCGGTCGTCCAGTGGACGGCGTTCGGGCTGCAATGCGGGCCGGTGAAGTCGACGGACGCGGCGCCCGAGTTGATGTGCGCCTTGTTCTTCTCCCGCGCCAGGCCGTTGAGGGCGAAGGCGATGCCGCTGTTGTTGACGTCGGTGATGGCATCCACCCCGTCGCGGTCGAACCACTGGCGCGCGATGTTGAGGCCGACATCGGCCTTGTTCTGGTGGTCGGCCTGCAGGATCTCGACATTGAGGCCGGCGGAGGCGGCGAAATCCTGCACCGCCTGGCGCGCCGCGGCGACGCAGCCGGGGCCGCTGATGTCGCGGTAGGGACCGGACATGTCGGACAGCACGCCGATCCGGATCGTCGGCTGCTGGCCGGAGGCGCGCCGCGGCACCATCCCGGTGCCCGCCAGGGCCATCCCCGCCAGCCCGCCCAGCGCGCCGCGTCGTGTCAGCTCCATCCCCCGCCCCTCCCGTCCGTTTCCCGGCGACGCGGGCGGGTTGGCCCCGCCTCGTCGCAGGGGACAGCCTAGAAGACACCGGGGAGGGGGCGAAAGGGGGGCAGCCCGGCCCCGCACGCTTTGGTTGCGCGACCGATCGAATCACGCCACCTATGGGTGATGTCCTCCATCGCCCGCATCGCCACCTTCGCCTTCGCCGGCATCGAGGCCCTGCCGGTCGAGGTGCAGGTGCAGATCGCCCCCGGCCTGCCGGCCTTCCTGATCGTCGGCCTGCCCGACAAGGCGGTGGGCGAGAGCCGGGAACGGGTGCGGGCGGTCCTCACCGGGCTCGGACTGTCGCTGCCGCCCAAGCGCGTGCTGGTGAACCTGGCGCCGGCCGACATCGCCAAGGAGGGGTCGCATTTCGACCTGCCCGTCGCGCTCGGCGTGCTGGCGGCGATGGAGGTGCTGCCGCGCGAGGAGATCGCCGGCTTCGCGGCCCTCGGCGAGTTGTCGCTCGACGGCACGATCCAGCCCGTGGCCGGCGTGCTGCCGGCCGCGCTCGGCGCCTCGGCGCGCGACCTCGGCCTGATCTGCCCGGCCGCGCAGGGGGGCGAGGCCGCCTGGGCCGGGCGCGTCGAGGTGCTGGCCGCGCCCGACCTGCTCGCGCTGATGAACCATTTCCGCGGCACCCAGGTGCTGACCCCGCCCGAGCCGCCGGCGCCCGAGCCCGCCGGACCCTGGCGCGGCCCCTGCCTGTCGGAAGTGAAGGGCCAGGAGAGCGCCAAGCGCGCGCTCGAGATCGCCGCGGCGGGTGGGCACAATCTGCTGATGATCGGCCCGCCGGGCGCGGGGAAATCCATGCTCGCCGCGCGCCTGCCCTGCCTGCTGCCCGACCTGACGCCGGCCGAGGCGCTCGAGGTCAGCATGGTGCATTCGGTCGCCGGCCTGCTGCGCGACGGGCGCCTCGTGGTCCGCCCGCCCTACCGCGACCCGCACCATTCGGCGAGCCAGGCGGCGCTCGTCGGCGGCGGAAACCGCGCCAGGCCGGGCGAGATCAGCCTCGCCCACAACGGCGTGCTGTTCCTCGACGAATGGCCGGAGTTTCCCCGCCCCGCGCTCGAATCGCTGCGCCAGCCGATGGAGACCGGGCGCGCCACCATCAGCCGCGCCAACCACCACGTGACCTACCCCGCCCGCTTCCAGTGCGTCGCGGCGATGAACCCCTGCCGCTGCGGCCATCTCGGCCAGGCCGGGGAGGAATGCGGCCGCGCGCCGCATTGCGGGGAGGATTACCGCATGCGCCTCTCCGGCCCGCTGCTCGACCGCATGGACCTGACCATCGAGGTGATGCCGGTCCCGCCCGCCGAGCTCACCCGCGCCCCCCCGGGCGAGGCCAGCGCCACCGTCGCCGCGCGGGTCCAGGCGGCGCGCGACCGCCAGCGCGCGCGGTACGGCCCGGACGGGCCGCGCTGCAACGCCGCCGCCGAGGG
>CAZMCV010000092.1:0-16717 GCA_964564645.1 uncultured Acetobacteraceae bacterium | reverse complement strand
CCACTTCCCGTTTCGCACTGGCATCTTCGGATTCATCGTCATTCATAATCGCCCCTTTCGAGCATCGAGGGCGTGATCGGCACCGCCTCCGACGACGTCGTAGCCGGCGATGCCGAGGGCAACAGCTTCTTCGGCGAGGATGGCAGCGACATCCTGAACGGGGCCGGCGGCGCGGATACCCTGGCGGGCGGCCTCGGCGACGACGCCATGGATGGCGGTGCCGGCCGCGATCTCGCCTCCTACGAGAGCGCCGTCAACGGCGTGGTTGTGGACCTTGCCAACGGCGTCGCCACGGGTCAGGGCATCGACAGCCTCGAGCGGATCGAGGAGGTGGTCGGCTCGGCCTTCGCCGACACCCTGACGGGCAGCGGGACTGGCAACCTCCTCATCGGCGGCGACGGCGATGACAGCCTGATGGGCGCGGCGGGGAGCGACACCCTGGTCGGCCTGGCGGGGAACGACACCCTCGGGACCGGCATCGGCGGCGCGGAGTCGCTCGACGGTGGGACCGGCCGCGACACCGCCGACTTCACCTGGCGCGGCGAGTCGGTGGCCGTCCTGCTGACCGACGACATCGAGGCGAACAGCGGCACCGCCCTGGTCTCGATCGAGAACGTCATCGGCTCCGCCTTCGACGACATCCTCTTCGGCGATGCCGATGCCAACTGGCTGGATGGCGGCGCGGGCGACGACGTGATCGATGGCGGCGCGGGCGACGATACGCTGCGCGGCGGGGTCGGCAACGACGTGCTCGACGGCAATACCGGCCGCGACCTGGTCTCCTTCGCTGGCGATCCCGGCCCGGTGGTGGCGGATCTCGGCGAGGGCTCGGCCTCGGGCACCGGCACCGAGACGCTGATCTCGATCGAGTCCGCGCTCGGCACCGACTTCGACGATTCGATCATCGGCAGCGATGTCGGAAACTGGCTTGGTGGCGGCGCGGGGAACGATACGCTCCTCGGCGGCCTCGGCAACGACACGCTGAATGTGGGCATCGACGGGGCCGACTCGCTCGACGGCGGCGACGGCCGCGACACGGCCGACTTCTCCGGCCGCCCGGCCGCGGTGACGGTCCTCCTCGCCGACAGCATCGAGGCCGACAGCGGCACCGTCCTCGTCGACGTCGAGAACGTCATCGGCACCAGCTTCGATGACGTCATCCTCGGCGATGCCGAGGCGAACTACCTGGACGGCGGCGCGGGCGACGACGTGATCGGCGGCGAGGACGAGAACGACACGCTGGTCGGTGGCCTCGGCGACGATGTGCTCGATGGCGGCGACGGCCAGGACATGGCCTCCTACGCGGCGGCCGCCGGCCCGGTGGTCGTCGACCTCGCCGATGAATCCGCCTCCGGCGAGGGGACGGATGCCCTCACCTCGATCGAATCGGCGCGCGGCAGCGCCTTCGACGACAGCATCACCGGCAGCTCGGTCGCCAACTGGCTCGGTGGCGGCCTCGGCAACGATACGCTGAGCGGCCTCGAGGGCAATGACAGCCTCCTCGGCGGCGCGGCGGGAGCGGATGCGCTCGATGGCGGGTCGGGGCGCGACACCGCCGACTTCTCCGAGCGCGGCGCGGAGGTCACCGTCCTGCTCGCCGACGGGATCGAGGCGAGCAGCGGCACCACCCTCGTGAACATCGAGAACGTGGTCGGCACCTCCTTCGACGACGTCATCGTCGGCGACGCCCAGGCGAACTGGCTGAACGGCGCGGCCGGCGACGACGTGGTCTCCGGCGAGGCGGGGAACGATACCGTCCTCGGCGGCACCGGCGATGACGTGCTCGATGGCGGCGAGGGCCGCGACCTGGTCGATTTCTCCAGCGGTGCGGGGCCGGTGGTTGTCGATCTCGGCGCGGAATCCGCCTCGGGCGCGGGGACCGACGCGCTGACGTCCTTCGAATCGGCGCTCGGCACCTCGCTCGACGACGCGCTGACCGGCAATGCCCTCGGCAACTGGCTCGGCGGCGGCGCGGGCAACGATACGCTGGTCGGCGGGCTCGGTGACGACTCGCTCGCGGTCGGGGCTGGCGGTGCCGAATCCCTCGATGGCGGGGAAGGGCGGGACCTGGCTGATTTCTCCGCCCGCGACGCGGCGGTGACGGTGCTGCTGGCCGACGGGATCGAGGCCGACAGCGGCACGGTCCTCGTCGGGATCGAGAACGTCGTCGGCACCGCCGAGGACGATGTGATCGTCGGCGACGCCGAGCGGAACTGGCTGAATGGCGGCGCCGGCGACGACGTGGTCTCCGGCGAGGGCGGCAATGATACGCTGATCGGCGGCACGGGCGACGACATCCTCGATGGTGGCGAGGGTCGCGACCTGGCCGACTTCTCCGGCGATGCCGGTCCGGTCGTCGTCGATCTCGGGGCGGAATCCGCCTCGGGCGCCGGGGACGACGTGCTGATCTCGATCGAATCCGCCCTGGGCACCGGGCTCGCCGATGCGCTGACCGGCAGCGACGCGGCGAACTGGCTGGGCGGCGGGGCCGGCAACGATACGCTGGTCGGCGGCCTTGGCGACGACTCGCTCGCCCTCGGCCTTGGCGGCGCCGAATCGCTCGATGGCGGCGAGGGCCGCGACCTGGCCGATTTCTCCGGCCGCGACGCGCCGGTGACGGTGCTGCTCGCCGACGGGATCGAGGCCGAAAGCGGCACCGTCCTCGTCGCAATCGAGAATGTGGTCGGCACCGCCGGGGACGACGTGATCATCGGCGACGCGCAGGCGAACCGCCTCGATGGCGGCGCGGGCGACGATGTGGTCGAGGGCGCCGAGGGCGACGATACGCTGATCGGCGGGCTCGGCGACGACGTCCTGCAGGGCGGCACGGGCGTCGATTTCGTGTCCTACCAGACCGTCCTGGCGGCGCTCGTCGTGAACCTCGGCGAGGAATCGGCCACCGGCGAGGGCTCGGACGCGCTGTTCGAGATCGAATCGGCCCTGGGTGGCTTCGGCAACGACACGCTGATCGGCGACGACGTCAACAACTGGCTCGGCGGCGGCTTCGGCGACGATTCCCTGTCGGGCGGCCTCGGCAGCGACACGCTGAGCGCGGGCGAGGACGGGGCGGACACCCTGGTCGGCGGGGCCGGGCTCGACCGGGCGAGCTTCGCCACGCGTCTCGAGGGCATCACCCTGCTGATGGAGGACGGGATCGAGGCCAGCAGCGGCACGATCCTGTCGGAGATCGAGGAGGCGGTCGGCTCCGAGTTCGACGACCTCATGGTCGGCGACGCAGGGTCGAACCAGCTCATCGGCCTGGCGGGCGACGACGTGCTCGAGGGCGGGCTCGGCAACGACACGCTGAACGGCGGCGCCGGGGACAACGTCCTGGGTGGCGGTCTCGGCCTCGACGTCGTGTCCTATGACGGGGCGGGCGTGGCGGCCGTGGTGAACCTCGGCGACGGCAACGGCACCGGCACGGCCGATGGTTCGGACGTGCTGACCGATATCGAGGGCGCGGTCGGCTCCTCCTTCAACGACACCCTGACCGGCGACACCTTCGCCAACTGGTTCCAGGGCGGGATCGGCAACGACTCCGCGACGGGCGGCGAGGGGAACGACACCCTGGTGGCCGGCCGCGGCGCCGATACGCTCGATGGCGGCGACGGCATCGACTCGCTCGGCTTCTCCAGTGCGCTGGGTGGCGTCGTGGTGGTGCTGCCGGGCGGCATCGAGGAGACCACGGGCACGGTCCTGATCAGCATCGAGAACGTCACCGGGACGATCTACGATGACGAGATCATCGGCGACGCCAACGGCAACGCCCTCTCCGGCGGCCTCGGCGACGACATCCTCACGGGTGGCGCGGGCGATGACAGCCTGATCGGCGGGGCCGGGACCAATGGCCTCGACGGTGGCACCGAGTTCGACGTGGTGAACTACCAGTTCTCCAGCGTCTCGGTCGTCGCCAGCCTGGCCGATGGCATCGGCACCGGGCCGGGCATCGACGCCCTGGTGCGGATGGAGGGGATCATCGGCTCCGCCTTCGCCGATACCCTGATCGGCGCGAGTGTCGGGGATGGTCTGAACGGCTTCGACAACCGCCTGGTCGGCGGCGCCGGCGACGACAGCATCGAGGGGCGCGGCGGGAACGACACCGTCATGGGCGGCAGCGGCGACAACACGCTCGATGGCGGCGATGGTGGCGGCGACCAGCTCGACTACGGCAGCGCCGCCGGGCCGATGGCGATCGACTTCTATCTCGGCACCGCGACCGGCAGCGGGATCAACGACACGCTCGTCCTCACCACCACCTTCGTGGTGCTGCCGGGCGACGTTGCCGCGACCCAGGTCGATATCAGCACCTTCGAGAACGCCACCGGCTCCGCCTTCGCCGACACCATCGGCGGCGACCAGAGCTGGAACTACATCTACGGCAATGGCGGCGACGACTCGCTGCTGGGCTATGGCGGCAACGACAACATCTATGGCGGCTTCGGCGCCGATACGATGTGGGGCGACAGCGACTACACGGCGGCGGGCTCGACGGTGCCGCGCGACCAGGACGGCCAGGGCGCCGATCTCTTCGTCTTCGCCATCGGCGAGACGGATGGCGACATGGTCATGGATTTCCGTGGCGATGCGGCCACCGACCTCCTGATCGACCAGCTCCGCTTCGAAGGCTACGGGCCCGGCGCGACCTTCACCTTCACGGCCGCGGTCGTGGTGGACGGCGTCGACTCGTCGATCTGGACCGTGGCGACCTTCGACAACTCGGTGCAGGAAGAGCTGACCCTGGTCGGCGTCACCTCGGCGGCGCAGCTCGGCTTCGGCGAGAATTTCAGCTTCGGCTGACCGCCCGCTCCGACAAGCCTGCGAAAGGGCCGCCGGGGAAACCCGGCGGCCCTTTCCGCATCCGGCGGCCGCCTTCAGTCGTCATCCCGCTCATTCGCATCCGTCGCCCGTTCCCGCCGCGCCCGCGCGGCCCGGCGCCGTGCCGCCGCCTGCGCCTTCTCGTCCTCCTCCAGCGCGGCACCGGTCAGCGGCTTGCCGAACACGCCGATTCCCTGGCCAAAGGCGTGCACGCCCCTGGCCAGCGGACCGGCCTCGCCTTCCGTGCCGTCGACCACGATGAAGCGCTCCTGCGGCTCGTGCAGCGCCTCGACCGCGAAGCCCAGCCTTTCCGCCCAGAGGCGCAGGTCGTCGCGATGGAGCAGCACGTTCAGCGTCCCCGCCAGGGTGCGGTTGCGCACCCAGGCCAGGCTCCGCTCGAACACCGCCCAGCCCTGGGCGGAGGCGTATTCGTGGAAGCTGAACACGACGCGGCCACCCGGCCGCAGCACCCGGCGTGCCTCCTCCAGGTAGACATAGCTCTCCTCCGGCAGGATGTGCTGGAAGAGGCCGAGGCAGACCACGACATCCGCGCTCTCGTCCGGCGCCGGCAGCGCGATGCGGTCGACATGGACGAAGCGGAAATCCGCCCGCGCCACCTTCCGCCGCGCGTAGTCCAGCACCTGCGGCACGATGTCGACGCCGAGATAATGCAGCCCCTCATGCCGCGCGAGCTGTTCGGCGAGCCGTCCGGGCCCGCAGCCGGCCTCGACCACACGGGTGCCGGGACCGACGCCGAGGTTGCGGAGCATGGCATGCTGCAGCGCGCCGATCCGGTCCCAGTCGCCGACCGCCACGCGGGCCATCACCTCGTCCTCGGTGTGCACCCGCCGCAGGGTGGCGACCATCTGCTCGGAGGTGAGAAGGTAGCGAAACTGATTGCTCATCCGGTCCTGACACCCTTCTGAGGCGGCATGGGTCCGGCCCTGTTCGTGCCTTCCGCGCCCCGTCCAAGGGGCCGCGCCGCCGGTCCTGCCGGCCCGCGGCGCCCTGTGTCCCGACCGGCGACGGCTTCAGCCTGCGACATGGCCGCGGTACCAGCCGACGAAGGCTGCCACCCCTTCGCCGACCTCGGTGGAGGGGTCGAAGCCCGTCAGCGCCCGCAGCAGCCGGGTATCCGCCCAGGTTGCCGGCACGTCGCCGGGCTGCATCGGCCGCAGCAGCCGCTCCGCCTTTCGGCCCGCCGCCCGTTCGATCGCGTCGATGAAGGCCATCAGCGGCACGGGACGGCCGAGGCCGATATTCACCAGCCTGTAGTCGGCGACGGGGCTGATCGAATCCTCGGGGCAGACGGGCCGGCCCGCCTCTGGGACCACCTCCATCAGCCGTCGGATCGCCTCGACCAGGTCGTCGACATAGGTGAAGTCCCGCTCCATCCGGCCGTGATTGTAGACCTCGATCGGCCGACCCTCGAGGATCGCGGCGGTGAACTTGAAGAACGCCATGTCGGGCCGGCCCCAGGGGCCGTAGACGGTGAAGAAGCGGAACACGGTCGTGGGCTGGCCGCGCAGATGCGCATGCGAATGCGCCATGTGCTCCATGGCCAGCTTGCTGGCGGCGTAGATCGTCAGCGGGGTCGCCGCCGGCTGGGTCTCGCGGAACGGCATGTCGCGATTCGCGCCATAGGCCGAGCTGGTGGAGGCGAGCAGCAGGTGCCGCGCCGGATGCCGCCGGAGCGCTTCGAGCAGGTGGAAGCTGCCCTGGATGTTGCTGGCGACGTAGCTCTCCGGGTGTTCGAGTGCGTGCCGGACCCCGGCCTGGGCGGCGAGGTGCACGACGATCTCCGCCTTCGCCTCGGCCACCACATGCTCGACCGCGGCGGCGTCCACCAGGTCGATGCGGTGGCCGCGATAGGCGGGGTAGGATTCGAGCAGCCGGTGGCGGGCCTCCTTCAGCTTCGGGTCGTAATAGGGGATGAAGGCGTCGATCCCGGTGACCTGATGCCCTTCCTCCAGCAGCCGGCGGGCCAGGTGGAAGCCGATGAAGCCGGCGCTGCCGGTGACGAGGATGCGCATCGGTTCCTTCCTCCGGGTCTTTCGGATCGCGCCTGTCGGATGGGGGGCTGCCCTGCCCGCGCTCCGTGGCGGGGTGCCGGACGACGCGCGCTTCCTGTCCCGTGGCCTTCACGGCCTCGGATCCGCGCGGTGGCGATCTGCCTCCATCCGGCCTCCCCGTCGCGGGGGTGCTGGGCGCCGGCATCCGCGATCTAGGCGGACGGCCCGGCGCTTCGCAAGGGGGGCGGCGCAGGGCCGGCCCGGACGGGACGCAGGCGAAGCCGCCGGCGGTGTCCTGGGCGGTGGTGCCGCTCAGCACAACCCGCAATACGGGAATCTGAGGACTCTTTATAACTAAAGGTTGAATCCGATCGCCGGATGCTCATCTATATCCCATGCGAAACGGTCATCCTGCACCCTCGGATTGGCCCGGCCCGCGGGCCCGGCCCATGCCCGCTGGGGAGCGTGCCGGCGACGGGTTCCCGGACCCGCCGGCTTCGCCCCCACGCCGCGCGGAGGAGGCGTTGGCCCCCTTCGCCCCGCTCTCGCTGCGCGACGAGAGGCTCGCGCCCTTCCTGCCCGCGCCCACACTGCCCGGCACCCTGCCGGTTCGGCCGCGCCTGCGGGTGCGGACGCTGCGCCGCCGCCTGGGCGGGCTGTCGGCGGAAGGCGGAATGTCGCCATCGGCGCTCCTCTCGGCGCGGATCACGGACCGCACGGCGCGGGTGGCGGTGGTCGGGCTCGGCCATGTCGGGCTGCCGCTCGCCGAGGCCGCGGCCGAGGCCGGCTTCACCACCATCGGGCTCGACGTCGATGCGGCACGGGTCGCCGCGCTGGCGGCCGGCGACAGCCCGATGCCGCACCTGCCGCCCGAGAGGCTGCGCGCGAGCCTGGCCTCCGGCCGCTTTCGCCCGACGACCGATGCGCGCCTGCTCGCCGAGGCCGATGCGATCCTGATCTGCGTGCCGACCCCGCTCGACCAGGACCGCCAGCCCGACCTCTGCCACGTGATCGCCGCGGCGGGCGCCGTCGCGGACACGCTCCGGCCCGGGCAGCTGGTCGTCCTCGAATCCACCACCTGGCCCGGCACGACGCGGCGCGTGCTGCAGCCGATCCTGGAGGAATCGGGGCTGCGCTGCGGCGAGGACCTGTTCCTCGCCTTCTCGCCCGAGCGCGAGGATCCCGGCAACGCGGCCTTCCGGACGGCGACCATCCCGAAGCTTGTCTCCGGCATCGACCCGACCTCGCTGCGCCTCGCCCAGGCGCTCTACGGCGCGATCGTGCACCAGGTCGTGCCCGTCGCCTCGACCGAGACGGCGGAGGCGGCGAAGCTGGTCGAGAACGTCTTCCGCGCCGTCAACATCGCGCTCGCCAACGAGCTGAAGCTCTGTCTTGGCGCCATGGGACTCGATGCGTGGGAGGTGATCGCGGCCGCCGCCACCAAGCCCTTCGGCTTCATGCCCTTCTGGCCGGGGCCCGGGCCGGGCGGCCACTGCATCCCGGTCGACCCGATCTACCTGACCTGGGCGGCGCGCGCCCATGGCGCCCCGGCGCGGCTGGTGGAAGCGGCGATGACGGTGAACGAGGCCGCGCCCGGCCATGTCCTGCGACGGCTGGAGGAGGCGCTGCGACTCGCCCGCGGCGGCACGCCGGTCTCGGGCCTGGCCGGCGCGCGGATCCTGGTCCTCGGCATCGGCTACAAGCGCAATCTCGGCGATGTGCGGGACAGTCCCGGGCTCGCCTTGCTCGAGATGCTGGAGCGCGAGGGGGCGGCGCTCGCGGCCTATCACGACCCGCTGGTCCCGAGCATCCCCGCCTTGCCCGCGCATCCGCGCCTGGCGGGCCGCCAGGGGCTGGCGGCGTCCGAGGCGGCCGCGGGCCCGTGGGACGCGGTGCTGATCGCCACCGACCATGATGGCGTGGACTATCCGGCGATCCTCGCCGCCGCGCCGCTGGTGGTCGACACGCGCAACCTCTGCGCGCGGATCGGCCTGGCGGGGCCGAGGGTGCTGAAGGCCTGAGGCTCCGCGCCGGGAACCGCCGCGACGCGGCGCCCGGGGCGGAGCGACCCGCGCCCGGCCGCGGGGCCGCGCGTCAGCGCATCGCCGCCCGCAGCGTCCCCTCCATCTCCGTCAGGATGACCGGGTCGTCGATCGTCGGCGGCACCACGTAGTCCTCGCCATCGGCGATCTTGCGCAGGGTCGCGCGCAGGATCTTGCCGCTGCGGGTCTTCGGCAGGCGCGCCACCACCTTCGCGTCCTTGAAGGCGGCGACCGGCCCGATGCGCTCGCGGACCATCGCCACCAGCTCCCGCGCGACCGTGGCCTCCTCCTTCGCCACGCCGGATTTCAGCACGACGAGGCCGAGCGGCACCTGGCCCTTCAGGCTGTCCTTCACGCCCACCACGGCGCATTCCGCGACATCCGGGTGGCTCGCCAGCACCTCCTCCATCGCGCCCGTGCTCAGCCGATGGCCGGCGACGTTGATGATGTCGTCGGTGCGGCTCATCACCGAGACATAGCCCTGCGCATCCACCATCCCGGCATCGGCGGTGCTGTAGAAGCCGGGGAAGGCCGAGAGATAGGCCTCCCGGAACCGCGCCTCGGCGTTCCAGAGCGTCGGCAGGCAGGAGGGGGGCAGCGGCAGGCGCACGGCCAGGCTGCCGATCTGCCCGCGCGGCACCTCCTGCCCCGCCTCGTCGAGCGCGACGACATCGTAGCCCGGCGCCGGCTTGCCGCCCGAGCCGGGCCGCGTCGGGAACAGGCCGAGGCCGCGGAAATTGCCGGTGATGGTCCAGCCCGTCTCGGTCTGCCACCAATGGTCGACCACCGGCTTCCGCAGCAGCCGCTCGGACCAGGTGACGGTGTCGGGGTCGCAGCGCTCGCCGGCCAGGTACAGCGCCTCGAGCCCCGAGAGGTCGTACGTCGCCAGCAGCGCGCCTTCCGGATCCTCCTTCTTGATGGCGCGGATCGCGGTCGGCGCGGTGAACAGCACCTTCACCCGGTGCTGCGCGCAGACGCGCCAGAAGGCGCCGGCATCCGGCGTGCCGACCGGCTTGCCCTCGTAGAGCACGCTGGTGCAGCCGGCGAGCAGCGGCGCGTAGACGATGTAGCTGTGCCCGACCACCCAGCCGACATCGGAGGCCGCCCAGAACACGTCGCCCGCGCCGACGCCGTAGACCATGCGCATCGAATGCATCAGCGCCACCGCGTGCCCGCCATGGTCGCGCACGATCCCCTTGGGCGCCCCCGTCGTGCCCGAGGTGTAGAGGATGTAGAGCGGATCGGTCGCGGCGACGGGCACGCAGGCATGCGGCGCGGCCGCCGCCTCGGCCTCGAGCCAATCCTCGTCGCGGCCTTCGGTCAGCGCGCAGGGATGCTCCGGGCGCTGCAGGATCAGGCAGGCATCGGGCTTGTGTGGCGACAGCGCGATCGCCGCATCGAGCAGCGGCTTGTAGGCGACGACCCGCCCCGGCTCGAGCCCGCAGGACGCGCTGACGATCGCCTTCGGCCTGGCATCCGCGATGCGCGCGGCGAGCTCGGCCGCGGCGAAGCCGCCGAACACCACGGAATGCACCGCGCCGAGCCGCGCCGTTGCCAGCATCGCGATCGCGGCCTCCGGCACCATCGGCATGTAGATCACCACCCGGTCGCCGGCGCCGACCCCGCGCGCGGCGAGCGCCCCGGCGAGCCGCGCCACGCGCGCCTGCAGCGCCGCATAGGTCAGGGTCTCGATCCGTCCCGTCATGGGGCTGTCGTGGATGATGGCCGGCTGGTCGCCCCGCCCGGCGGCGACATGCCGGTCGACCGCGTTGAAGCAGGTGTTCAGCCGCCCGCCCGGGAACCAGCGCCCATAGACGCCGAGGGCGGGATCGAAGACCCGGTCCGGCGCGCGGTCCCAGTCGATCGCCCGCGCGGCCTCTCCCCAGTATCCCGCGGGGTCGCGGCGCCAGGCGGCATAGGCCTGATCATAGCCGGTCGCGGCGCTGTCCATGGCGGATCCTTCCCGAAATCGAGATCGGCCCATGATCCGCCCGGGCGGATCACGGGCCAGCCTTGGCCGGAGCGGCCGATCCACCCCCTCGGCGCTGCCGCCCCGGTGGATCAGGTGCTCGCGGCTGCCGAGGGTGGCAAGCCTGCCGGGTCACGGCAAGCGCAAGGGCGGTGCGGGCCGTCGCGGCCGATCCTGGCGGCCCTTGATGTGAATCAAGGCGCGATGCCGCGCGACTTGCGCGGAATGCGGCGCTGATCGGGGCGGGCGCGGAGGAGGCGCGGCGCCGATCCTGGCACCGACCACCGCATGAGCGTGGCCGGGCGGGAATCCCGCGCCCGCGCGCAACGAGAGAGGACGAGACCATGGTCCACGGCGACACCGCCAGGATCCTGAGCGATCCCAAATTCCAGGAGCTGGTCCGCGCCCGCTCCCGCTTCGCCTGGACATTGTCGGCCGTCATGCTGGCGATCTACCTGGGCTTCATCTTCCTGGTCGCCTTCGCGCCCGGCTTCCTGGCGCTGAAGATCGGCGGCGGGGTCACCTCCCTCGGGATCCTGGTCGGACTCGCGGTGATCCTCTCGGCCTTCCTGCTGACCGGCATCTATGTGCAGCGGGCCAATGGGCGGTTCGACGCGCTCAGCCGCGACCTGACGAAGGAGCTCTCGTGATGCGGAAAGGATCCTGGATCCCGCGGCTCGGCCTCGCGCTGGTCGCCGCCGCCGCGTTGTCGGCCACCGCGCTGGCCGCCGGCGCCGTCGACGGCGCGGTGCAGAAGCAGGGGCTGAACCTCGCGGCGATCGTGATGTTCCTGCTGTTCGTGCTCGGCACGCTCTACATCACCTACCGCGCTGCGGCCTCCTCCAAGTCGGCGGCCGATTTCTACGCCGCCGGCGGCGGCATCACCGGCTTCCAGAACGGGCTGGCGATCGCGGGCGACTACATGTCGGCGGCGAGCTTCCTCGGTATCTCCGGCCTGGTCTTCGCCGCGGGCTTCGACGGGCTGATCTACTCGATCGGCTTCCTCGTCGGCTGGCCGATCGTGCTGTTCCTGATCGCGGAGCGGCTGCGCAACCTCGGCAAGTTCACCTTCGCCGACGTCGCCAGCTTCCGCCTCGACCAGACGCGCATCCGCATCCTGTCGGCGACCGGCACGCTGGTCGTCGTCGCCTTCTACCTGATCGCGCAGATGGTGGGCGCGGGCAAGCTGATCCAGCTGCTCTTCGGGCTCGAATACCTCTACGCCGTCGTCATCGTCGGCGCGCTGATGATCGTCTACGTCGCCTTCGGCGGCATGAAGGCGACGACCTGGGTGCAGATCATCAAGGCCTGCCTGCTGCTCGGCGGCGCCACCTTCATGGCGCTCGCGGTGCTGTTCCATTTCGGCTTCAACCCGGAGGCGATGTTCGCCGATGCCGTGAAGATCCACCCGAAGGGCGATGCCATCATGGCGCCGGGCGGGCTGGTCAGCGACCCGGTCTCGGCGATCTCCCTCGGCTTGGCGCTGATGTTCGGCACCGCCGGGCTGCCGCATATCCTGATGCGCTTCTTCACCGTCTCCGACGCGCAGGCGGCGCGGAAATCCGTGTTCTACGCCACCGGCTTCATCGCCTATTTCTACATCCTGACCTTCATCATCGGCTTCGGCGCGATCACCTTCCTGATGAACGACCCGGCCTACTACACGGCGGGCGCGGGCGGCGTGATCAACAAGGTCTCCGGCCTGCTGGGCGGGACCAACATGGCGGCGATCCACCTGGCCAATGCGGTGGGCGGGTCGCTCTTCCTCGGCTTCATCTCGGCGGTGGCCTTCGCCACCATCCTGGCCGTCGTCGCCGGGCTGACCCTGGCCGGCGCGTCCGCCGTCAGCCACGACCTCTACGCGGAGGTCTTCGCCCGCGGCCGCGCCAATGAGCGCAAGGAGGTCAACCTCTCGAAGCTCTCGGCGGTCGTGATCGGCATCGTGGCCATCGTGCTGGGCTACGTGTTCGAGAACCAGAACGTCGCCTTCATGGTCGGCCTCGCCTTCGCGGTGGCGGCGTCCTGCAACTTCCCCGTCCTGCTGATGAGCACGATGTGGAAGGGCTGCACCACCACCGGCGCGCTCTGGGGCGGCCTGGCGGGCCTTGCCTCGGCGGTGGTGATGGTGGTGCTGTCCAAGGCGGTCTGGGTGCAGACGCTCGGCTTCAAGGCGGCGATCTTCCCCTACGACAATCCGGCCCTGTTCTCGATGACCATCGCCTTCGTCGGCATCTACGTCGTCTCGAAGATGGATGCCAGCCAGCGGGCCAAGGCCGAGGTCGCCTCCTACGACGCGCAGTACGTCCGGTCGGAGACCGGCATCGGCGCCGCCTCCGCCCACATCCACTGAACCCGAACGGGGCGGGCCGTCCGCGGCCCGCCCCGGCATCCCGCCATGAACGAATCCGCCACGGGCTTCGACCCGCGCAACCCCCCCTTCGACCGCCTCTCGGCGCAGGAGATCGAAGCGGTCCGCGCCGCCATCGACATCGGCTACTTTCCCCCCGGCCAGGTGATCGTCGCCAGCGGCCAGCCCTCCGACCTGCTGCACGTCATCATCAAGGGCGCGGTCGAGGTCCGGCTCGAGGGCGCGCTCGAGGCCGTGCTCGGCCCGAAGGACAGCTTCGACAGCCGCGCCCTGGTGCATGGCGCCGCCGGCGAGGATTTCGTCGCCGCCGAGGAGACGCTCTGCTTCCTCGTGCCGCGCGAGCTGGTCCGCCGGCTGATCGCGCAGAATCTCGGCTTCGCGGCCTTCTTCTATTCCGAGATCTCGGACAAGCTCGCCGCCTTCGCCCGCACCCATCGCGAGGATGGCGTCGAGAGCGTGCTCCGCGCCCGCGTGCGCGACGCCTCCCGCGGCCGCGCCGTCTTCATCCCCGGCGACGCCAGCATCGCGGATGCCGGCCAGCGCATGCAGGAGGCCGACATCAACGCCCTCTTCGTCGAGGACGGGGAGGGACGCACCGGCGTCGTCACCGGCATGAACCTCGCCAAGGCGACCGTGCTGAAGCGCCTGCCGCTCGAGACCAAGGTGCGCGAGATCTCGCATTTCGACGTCATCGCCGTGGACGCCGACGACTTCCTCTACGATGCGCTCCTGCTGATGACGCGCCACGACAAGCGGCGCCTGGCGGTGCGGGACGGCGGCGCCTTCGCGGGCTTCCTCGAGGACATCGACATCCTCGGCCTGGTCGCCGGCAATTCCCAGCTCATCCCCGGGCGCATCGACCGCGCGCGGGGGACGGAGGAGCTGGCCGTCGCGGCGCGCGAGATCCAGGCCCAGGTCGAGCGCCTGCACCGCCAGGGCGTGAAGGTCGAGGTCATCGCCGAGATCACCTCCGACCTCAACCGCCGTCTCTTCATCCGCAGCTTCGAGCTGCTGGCGCCGCCGAGCGTGCGCGAGCATGGCTGCCTGCTGGTCATGGGCAGCGAGGGCCGCGGCGAGCAGACCGTGCGCACCGACCAGGACAACGGCCTGATCCTGGCCCGCGACGTACCGGAGACGGAGCTCGCGATGTTCCGCGAGCAATTCTCGGGCGCCCTCGACCAGTACGGCTTCCCGCCCTGCCCGGGCAACGTCATGGTCCGCAACCCGCTCTGGTCGCAGCCGATCGGGGGCATGGTCCGCCAGCTCCGCCACTGGGTGACGGAGCGCACGCCGGAGGCGGCGATGAACCTGGCGATCTTCTTCGACGCCGTCGCGGTCACCGGCCGCACCGCGCTGCTGGAGGAGGCGAAGCAGGCGCTGGTCGACCTGATGCGCGGCGAGCAGGCGCTGCTGGCGCGCTTCGCCAACCTGATCGAGACCTTCGCCACGCCGACGCTCGGCGTGCTGTCGACCTTCATGGCCTCCGTCGGCGTCGCCGAGGACACGATCGACATCAAGAAGGCCGGCATCTTCCCGATCGTCCACGGCATGCGGACCATGGCGATGGACCGCGGGATCCTGGCGACCGCCACCGCCGACCGCATCGCCGCGCTGGTCGATGCCGGCGCCTTCGAGCCGGATTTCGGGCGGGAGCTGATCTCGGCCTTGCGCGTCTTCATGGAATACCGCCTGCGCTCGCAGCTCGAGGCGGTGGCGCGTGGCGATGTCTCGCGCGAGGCGCTGGTGCGGCCGGCGGGGCTGTCGGCCGCCGACCGCGACATCCTGCGCGACGCGCTGCGCATCGTCCGCCGCTTCCGCGAGACCTTCCGCCACCGGTACCGCCTGGGAAGCTTCTGAATGGCCGGGCATCGCGGCTGGCTGTGGCGCCTGTTCTGGCGCGCGAGCCTCGGCGACCATTCCTACCGCTTCCTGTTCCGCCCCGGCCCGCCCGACGAGGCCGTCTCGCTCGACTGCGAGACCACCGGCCTCGACCCGGAGCGCGACGAGGTGATCGCGGTCGCCGCCGTGCGCATCAAGGGCGACCGCATCCTGCTCTCCGAGCGCTTCCAGGCCCTGGTCCGCCCCGAGACGGCGGAGGCGACCGAGGCCTCCATCAAGATCCACCGCCTGCGCCGCCGCGACGTCGCCGATGCCCGCCCGATGCGCGAGGTGCTGCCCGACCTGCTGCGCTTCATCGGCGGGCGGCCGCTGGTCGGCTACTACATCGATTTCGACGTCCGCATGCTGGACAAGTACGTCAAGGATCTGATCGAGGCCAAGCTGCCGAACCGGCAGGTCGAGGTCTCCGCGCTCTACTACGACCGCAAGTATGGCGACGCGCCGCCGGGGACGGAGCTCGACCTCCGCTTCGCCACCATGCTGGCCGATCTCGGCATCCCCGCGCTCGAGCAGCATGACGCGCTGAACGACGCGCTGATGGCGGCGATGGCCTGGCTGGCGTTGCGTGACCTGAAGGCGCGCGGGGTGCGCATCGCCCGGCCGCGCTCCGGCCGCGGGCCGCCGCCGCCGACGGGGGGCTAGCCGACGCGGAAGCGGGCCGTGCTGCCGTGCCGGCCGGGCGTCACCTCCAGCCGCGCCGGGATCCGCTCGCGCAGCTCGCCGACATGGCTGATCACGCCGACCATCCGGTCGCCGGCCTGCAGCCCCTCCAGCACCCCGATCGCGGTGTCGAGCGTCTCCGCGTCCAGCGTGCCGAAGCCCTCGTCCACGAACAGCGCGTCGAGCTGCCGCGCACCCGCATGCGCCGCGACCGTCTCCGCCAGCCCCAGCGCCAGCGCGAGCGAGGCGCAGAAGCCTTCCCCGCCCGAGAGCGTCGCCGCCGGCCGCGGCAGGGCGTTCCAGCGGTCCAGCACCTCGATGTCGAGGCCCGCGCCGCGCTGTCCGCGCTCGCGGCTCTCGCGCCGGCGGATCGCGTAGCGCCCGTCCAGCATGCCGCCGAGATGCCGGTTGGCCGCGGCCAGCGCCTCGTCCAGCAGCCCCGACAGCACGAAGCCCTCGAAATCGAGCCCGCTCGCCCGGCCCTCGGCGAGCTCGCTGAGGTCCTGGCGCAGCTGCAGCTCCGCGAGCGCGGCCTCGATCGCCGCGCCGGCGGCCTCGATCTCGGCGAGCAGCGCCTCATGGTCGGCGAGATCGCGGCGCGCATCATGCTCGGCCCGCGCCGCGGCGCGGCCATGCGCCGTCGCCGCCTCATGCGCCGCGGCCAGCGCCGCGATGTCGGGCACCGCCAGCCCCGCCGCCTCCGCCGCGCTGCGCCCGGCCTCGGCGCGGGCGGCGTGCAGGGCCTCGCTGTAGGTGCGCAGCGCCGTCTCCAGCGCGTCCTGCGCCGAGGCTGGCATCAGGGCGGCGCGCAGCGCGGCCGCATCGGGGAAGCCGGCCTCGCGGCAGGCATTGCCGAAGGCCGCTTCCGCCTCCTCGCGGGCGCGCAGGGCCGCCGCCGCACGCCCGGCGGCGGTCGCCGCCTGCTCGGCGCGGGTCGCGGCCTCCTGCGCCG